>DATMKQ010000058.1:0-2167 GCA_035571275.1 Trebonia sp. | reverse complement strand
GGTCGCCTTCACGACAGAGCACGTCCGCACCGACGTCGACCTGTTCGCCGGCCGGACCGGCCAGTACGTGTTCATCTCGTCGGCGTCGGCGTACCAGACGCCGCCAGCACGGCTACCGGTCACCGAGTCCACGCCGCTGCGTAACCCGTTCTGGCAGTACTCGCGGGACAAGATCGCCTGCGAGGACCTGCTCGTGGCCGAGTACCGGGCGACGGGCTTCCCGGCGACGATCGTGCGGCCGACGCACACCTACGACCAGACGGTGGTGCCGTTCGGGGGCAAGTGGACGGTGCTCGGGCGGATGCTGGCGGGCAAGCCGGTCATCGTGCACGGGGACGGCACCTCGCTATGGACGATGACGCACAATTCCGACTTCGCGCGCGGGTTCGTGCCACTGCTCGGGCACCCGCGGACACTCGGCGAGGCGTTCCAGATCACGTCGGAGGACTTCCTGACCTGGGACCAGATCGCCCGCGCCCTGGCGACCGCGCTCGGGGTGACCGCGCGAGTGGTGCACGTACCCTCCGACGCCATCGCGGCCGCCGACCCCGACTGGGGGGCGTCGCTGCTCGGCGACAAGGCGCACTCGATGGTGTTCGACAACGCCAAGCTGCGTTCGGTGGTGCCCGGGTGGCGGGCGGTGGTCCCGTTCGAGCGCGGCGCCCGCGAGATCGCCGACTGGTACCTGGCCGACCCCGCGCGGCAGGTTACCGACGAACGGCTCGACGCGCTGATGGACAAGCTCGCGGACGACTTCACGGTCTCGTAGCTCACCGCTCGATGCGGAACACGGGGTAGCCAGGCGCGATGCCCCGCAGCGTTTCGTCGCTCGCGTCCGGGCCTACCCCGTCGAAGAAGACGCCGATCTCCATCTTCCAGCGCTTGAGGTAGGCGCGCAGGACGTCGGGCTTGGCGTCATCGTCGAGTTCGGTGGCGCGGAACGGCTCGACGCGGCGGCCGAGGTGCAGCTCGCCGTGCCCGTCCGCGGCGCGCAGGTTCCTGACCCACTGCGTGGTGCCGCGCGGCGCGACGAGGTAGCGTTCGCCCGCGTGGCTGAGCAGGTTCACCGGGGTGCTGCGCCATTCGCCGGAGGTGCGGCCCTTCACGTACAGCACCCGGGAGCCCCAGACGCTGATGCCGAGCTTGGTGAGTCCGGCGACCGCGCGGTTGAAGACCTTGGTGCTGGCGCCCGGGGTGACGTACCTGGTGTCCATAGTTCCTCCTGATCACTTTTCGAGAGCACTGATCTCTACTAAGATCAGTGAACACTACTCCGTAGGGTAATGTCAAGAGCAGTGCTCTCGTTTTTGTCGCCTGCTCTCGCTTCTGCTAGGGGGAACGTCCGATGAGCCCACCGAACGCCGCTCACACCGCCCGTGAACGCGCCCGCGCCGAACTGACGCGTGAGATCAAGGAGGAAGCGCGGCGCCAGCTCGCGGATGCCGGCGCGGACGCGCTGTCGCTGCGCGCGGTGGCGCGTTCCCTCGGCATGGTTTCCTCGGCGCTTTACCGGTATTTCCCGAGCCGGGACGACCTGCTGACCGCGCTGATCATCGACGCCTACAACGCCCTCGGCGACGCGGTGGAGGCGGCCGCCGCCAGCGTCGCCGCGGCCGACGGTCGCGCCCGCTGGGTGACGGTATGCCACGCGGCGCGCGACTGGGCGCTGGCCAACCCGCACGAATACGCGCTGATCTACGGCTCGCCGGTACCCGGCTACCGCGCACCCGAGGCAACGATCGCCCCCGCCGCCCGCCTCCCGCTAGCCTTCCTCCGCGTCCTGCGCGACGCCGCGGCGACCGGCCGTCCGGCCGCCCCGCGCCCCGACGCCGCCCCGCGCCACGACGCCGCCCCACGCCACGACGCCGCGCTGGGCGCCGGCGTGCGAGAGCGCGCGCCGATGGGGCTGCCCCTCGACGGCCCCCTCGCCGGCCAGGCCGCCGCGCTGGCCGCGGCGCTCGACGAGCCCGGCGCGCCGCGGTTGCCCCCCGACGCTCTCGTCCGGGCGGTGATCGCCTGGACGCAGTTGTTCGGAATGGTCAGCTTCGAGCTGTTCGGCCAGTTCGTGGGCTCATTCGAGCCCGCGGACGCCTTCTTCGATCACGCGGTCGCCCAGATGGCCGCCTTCGTCGGCCTCCGCTAGCCAAACCCCCCCCACCCCCACCAC
>DATMKQ010000057.1:0-3593 GCA_035571275.1 Trebonia sp. | reverse complement strand
CGGGTCGGTGATCTTGCTGGTCGCGGTCGGCAACGGTTCCTCTCAGTCGGTGCAGAACGCCATCTCCTCCCTCGGCACCAGCTCGATCACGGTCCTGCACACCGAGGGCGCGGTCGGCTCGACGTCGGCCACCACGGCGTTCGCGGAGCCGCAGAACCTCACCGTGCAGGACGCGCAGGCCCTCGCCTCGGTCCAGGGGGTGGCAAGCGTTTCGCCGGCGGTCTCCGCCTCGGAGACGCTGAGCTACGGCGCGAGCAGCGACTCGGCGAGCCTGACCGGCACGTACCCGAGCTATTTCCCTGCCGAGGACGACACGCTCAGCGCGGGCGCGTACTTCACCACGCAGGAGGTGAACACGGCGCAGGACGTGGTGGTACTCGGCAGCGAGGCGGCGAGCGACCTGTTCGGCACCGCGAACCCGGTGGGGAAGAGCGTGCTGCTCGCGGGCATCCCGTTCACGGTCGTCGGGGTGCTCGCGGAGAAGGGCGCGAGCGGCCTGTCCAGCGCAGACAACACGGCGGTCGCCCCGCTGACCACGGTGCAGGACGCGCTGACCGGTTTCGGCACGCTGAACGACGTCATAGTCCTGGCCAAGTCGGCCGCGCTGGTCGACACCGTGGAGGGCGAGATCACCTCGATCCTGGACCTGCGTCATCACGAGACCGCCGCCGACGCGGATTTCGAGGTGCTCAGCGCGTCCAGCCTGCTGTCCACGGCTTCCTCCACCGCGCACACATTCACCGTGCTGCTCGGCGCGGTCGCGGCGATCTCGCTGCTGGTCGGCGGCATCGGCATCACGAACATCATGCTGGTGACCGTGACCGAGCGGACCCGCGAGATCGGCATCCGCAAGGCCATCGGGGCTACTCCGGGCGTGATCCTGGCCCAGTTCCTCACCGAGGCGACCCTGCTGTCGATGATCGGCGGGGCGCTCGGCGTCCTGGCCGGGCTGATCGGTACGAGGTTCCAGATCGTCGGGGTGAAGCCCGTCTTGGTGCCGTTGTCGATTCCGCTAGCGCTCGGCGTCAGCGTGCTGATCGGCCTGATCTTCGGCGGTTTCCCCGCTAACCGCGCGGCCGGCATGCGCCCGGCTGACGCTCTGCGCTACGAGTAACCGGCGTTATGAGTGATCGGACACACGAACATGTCAGAGCCAGAAGAAGAGCCCGATAACGGTCGCGACGTCGGCGATCTGCTCAATGTGCTGTCGAGCCCGCTCGATAACGACGACGAGTTGACCGCCGTGCTGACCAGGCGGCCACGGGCGAAGCTGCCCTCGCTGACGCTGGTCCTGGTGGCCCTCGTCGTGGCGAGCGCCGGCTTCCTCGGCGGCATCGTGGTAGGCAAGCATTACGGCAGCTCCGGCAGCGCGGCCTCCGCGTTCAGCCGGTTCGCCGCCGGGGCGAGCGCGACCGCCCGCACCGGGTCCGGTTCCGGCGCCGGCCTTGGCGGCCGGGGCGGCGGTGCCGGCGGCGAGTTCGCCGCGGGCAATGCCACGATCGGCACGATCAAGCTCATCGACGGCAGCACCGTCTACGTGCAGACTCCCATCGGCGACATCGTCCAGGTGTCGACGTCGGCGGGAACGAAGGTCACGGCCAGTTCCACCGTCCGCGTCAAGGACCTCCAGCCGGGCGAGACGGTCATCGTCGAGGGCAGCAAGAACTCCACCGGCGGGGTCACCGCCACCAGCATCAGCCAGACCAGCCTGGGCGCCGGCTTCGGCGGCTAGCCCCACACCCCTCGAGGAGATCACCATGAACGGCGGTATCACGCTGCGCCGGTCCGTCACCCCCGCTTTCCGCCTCCGCGCGAGCACCATCCGTGGCGCCCTCATCCGTGGAGCGCTGCCCGCACTCGCGGGGGCGCTGGTGCTGGCCGGCTGCGGCGGTAACGCGACCGGCACGTCCGCCGCCGGGGCCTCCGTCAGCGCGACAGCGCCCGCCGGGCTGAGCGCCCTCGAGACGTGCCTGAAGCAGCACGGCGTAACGGTCAAGCCGGGGCAGTTCAGCGCCCGGCCGCACGCGTCCTTCTCACCCGGCGCCTTCCCGACCGGGTCGCCGCGCCCGCGCGCATCCTTCGCCGGCCGGAATTCGGCCGCGTTCAAGGCTTGCGCTAAGGACGTCCCTTCCGGCTTCGGCGGGGGCTTCAACCGGGTGATCAGCAGTTCCGCCCTCGCCGCCTTCAAAAGCTGTCTAAGCGCGAACGGCGTCAAGGTTACTGGCAGCACCCCTATCGCGATCCTTTCCGAGCTCCGCAACCGCACCGGCAAAACCGCGACCGCAGTCCGTACCTGCCGGGTCCTCCTCCAGCCAACCGCCCCCACCCCCAGCCCCTAACGGCGACCTACAGCCCTCGGCTGCCCAGTGGGTCAGCCCGGGTCGTGTCACGGCGGGCAAGAAGGCCTAGCGACCCTCGAAGGTGGCGTGGCGGGGGCCTTGCTCGAGCAGCGAGGTAAGGCCGGCCGGCAGGTCACGGGTGGCGAAGATCTGGCCGGTCTCCCGCGGGGTCACGGCGTCGGCGGCGGCCACGCCGTGGTCGCGCGCGGTCTGCAGCAGCCGCTTGCCCACCGCGGTGGCGGCGGTCGGGCCCGCGGCGAGCCCATCCGCGAACACGCGGGCCCGCTCGAGCAGGACCGCGGCGGGCAGGATCCGGTTCACCACGCCCCATTGGTGCATCTCGGCGGCCGGGTAGACGTCGCCGGTCATCACCAGCTCCGCGGCCCGGGCCACGCCGGCCCGGGCGACCAGCCGCTGTGTCCCGCCGCCGCCTGGGGTGAGGCCGACGGTCGCCTCGACCAGGCCGAACGTCGCGTCCTCGGCGGCCCACATCAGGTCGCAGCCCAGGCACAGCTCGAACCCGATGGTCAAGTTCAGGGCGTGCACCACCGCGATCGTGGGTACCGGCACCCGCTCCAGGGTCTGCACCAGCGCCAGGAAGCGGGCCATCAAGGCCGCGCCCTGGGACGGCCCGAGACCCTGGAACTCGTGCACGTCCACGCCGGCGCAGAACACCTGGCCCTCGGCCCGGAGCAGCACCGCGCGCGCTGACATGTCGCGGATGAGCGCGGTCACTTCGTCGAGGGCGGATTCCAGGTCAGCCACGAGCTGGCCGTCGAACAGGTTGAGCGGGGGCGCCGAGATCACCAGTTCGGCCACATCGCCGGTCCGCTTCACGTACGCCTTGGGCATGTTTGGCTCCCCCTGTCTCGCTGAAACCGGCCGACGCGTCCGGGCCGGGCGGCGCGCACGCGGCCCGGGGCGGTGCAACCATGGCCGTTCGGCCCAAATGACCTTGACCTTGTGACGCCCCGGGCACGATCGGGCGGTTTGCTTACGCCGGGTCCTCGTATTTGAAGGACAGCCGCAGCTTGGTGCGGAAGACGATCTCGCCGCCCTCCTCGATATTCAGGTCCTGTTCTACCACCTCAGCGACACGCAGGTCACGGAGCGACTTGCGCGCGGTGTTCACCGCGGTGACCGCGGCGTCCTCCCAGGACTGACTGCTCGTACCAATGACGTCGATGACTCTGTATACGCTCACGGCATCCTCCTTGATTGCGACCTTGGGCCAGGATGTCATGCCCGCAGGCC
>DATMKQ010000056.1:0-2989 GCA_035571275.1 Trebonia sp. | reverse complement strand
ACCAGATACCTCCTGGACCTTGGTGTCCAGCCGCGCTGCGGGACATTTGCCCTTACCTCTTGAGTGTAGGTCGACAGAAATCCCCTGTAGTACCTAGACGGCTAATTGTCACCAATTGCACACAATCAGGTAGTTGGGCATGGTGTTCTCCCGATAACGCCGTGTATCAAATGAGACGGCGGGGCCGGCAGGGTGCGTGCTGCGAATGGTGCCCGGGAGGGTTACAGTCAAAGCAGGATCATCCGCGGAGCGGCCATGTCGTCTTGGATTGTGTGGTTGATCGTGGCAGCGGTACTCGGTGTGGCCGAGCTGCTCACCACGACGCTGGCCTTCGGCCTCATCGCGGCCGCGGCGGTGGTGGCGGCCGTGGTCGGGGCCTTCGGTCTTGGCTTGCCTCTGCAACTCGCCGCGTTCGTCGTCGCGGCTGGTGCCGGGCTCGGTTTCGTCCGCCCGATCGCGATGCGGCATATCAAGCAGCCGCCGTTGCTGCGCACCGGAACCGCCGCATTGGTCGGTCGCTCGGCGATCGTCCTGGATGAGGTCACCGAGCACGGCGGGCGGATTCGCATCGGCGGCGAGGAGTGGTCGTCCCGCCCCTACGACGAGTCGCTGGTGATCCCGGTCGGCGCCAAGGTCGACGTCATGCAGATCGATGGCGCCACCGCCCTCGTTCACCCTCGGGAGTAGCCATGTTGTTGGCGGAGAGCGTCATCGCGGCGGTAGTCGCGTTGCTAGTCGTGATCATCGTAATTCGTTCGGTGCGGATCGTCCCGCAGGCACGCGCCCGCAACGTCGAGCGGCTGGGCCGTTACCGCAAGACGCTGGGACCCGGTCTGAATTTCGTTATCCCCATGATCGACCGGGTGAAGCCGATGATCGACCTACGCGAGCAGGTGGTCTCGTTCGTTGGCGCGCCGGTCATTACTGAGGACAACCTGGTCGTGCTCATCGACACCGTGCTGTTCTTCCAGGTCACCGACCCGCGCGCGGCCGACTACGAAATCGTCAACTATATCCAGGCGATCGAGCAGATCACCGCGACGATGCTGCGCAGTGTGATCGGGTCGATGGACCTCGAGCAGACGCTCACGTCGCGTGACAAGATCAACGCTTTGCTCCGCGGCGTGCTCGATGACGCGTCAGGGAAGTGGGGTATCCGGGTCACCCGGGTGGAGCTCAAGGCCATCGACCCGCCCAAGTCGGTCAAGGATGCGATGGAGAAGCAGATGCGCGCTGAGCGAGAGAAGCGCGCCGCGATCCTGACCGCCGAGGGCGTCAGGGCGTCCAAGATCCTGACCGCGGAAGGCGAGAAGCAAAGCGCCATCCTGACCGCCGAGGGCGTCAGGCAGGCCAAGATCCTGACTGCGGAAGGCGAGGCGCAGGCCATCGGCGCAGTGTTCCAGGCCGTGCACGACAACGACCCCGATCCCAAGCTACTCGCCTACCAGTACCTGCAGACGCTGCCGCAACTCGCGCAAGGCGCGGGCAACACGTTCTGGGTCATCCCGAGCGAGGTCACGTCCGCGCTGCGGTCGGTGGCGAGCGCCTTCGGCGGCGGTGACGCGGCGGCTGCCGCGGGCACCGAGCCAGCCACAAGGGCGACGACCCGGCGCGAGCCGCCCGCCGTCCCGTCCGGCAGCGGTCCCGTCGGCGGCCCTCCCGCCCTGGACCCTGCGCCGGCCCCTGGCACCCCAGCCCCTAACGGCAGCGCAGTCTCCGACGCCGCCCGGGCCGCCGAAGCCGGTCCCTGGGCCGACGCCACTCCGGCGACAGCCGACACCCTGAGCGCCATGCTCGCTGCCGCTGTCCCCGGGACCAGCTACGTCGATCCGCTAGGGTCCATCGATCCCATCGGTTCCGAAGCGGAGGTATCCGCCGCGACCCAAGACAGCGACCCGTCCTTCGCCAACGGCAGTGAAGCGACGGGTTAGGACGTTACCTAAGCAGCAGCACCAGTGCGCTGCCGATGAGCGCGGCGATGACGATGACCGCCAGCAGTCGCACCGGGAAGAGCCGGTCTTGGCGGCGGTAATTCTCCCCGCTGACGGACGCCGGCGTGGCGGACCCGGCCGAGCCGACCGGCTGCGCCGAGCTGAGGGGCTGCGCCGCATCGGCCGCCCTGGGAACGGCGTCGGTCGCAGCCCGCTGAGCGGTTTCTGTAGCCGAAGTCGTGGCGGTGTCGGCCGCCGCGGGCCAGGACGGCCACGCGATGGCTGGCTCTTCGGCGCGCGGCGCCGGAGCGGGCACCTGCAGGTCGGCCGAGGCTGAGGTGGCCGGCTTGGCCCAGAAATCCGTCCGTTCCGGTGACGTCAGGCCGTCGGCCTGATGCCGCGGGGTCCGTTCGGCGACGGCGGGCTCTGGTGCCGGTTCGGCCTCCGGCTGCGTGGCCAAACCGGTGTCCGTCCGCTCCGGCCACGCGAAAGCGTGGTCGGCCGGTTCTGCGGGCCGGGATTTCTGTTTGTCGTTAAGCCAGGAGAAGTCCTCGTCCCGAGCGGGTTCGGTGCGCTCGGCGGGATCCGGCAGGACAGTGAACGCGGCATCGAATGGCCCGCGGCTGCCGTGCTTAGCCGAGCGGTTCCCGTTGACCGAAGTGACGCTCGGGCCGGCCGGAGTATCCCAGCCTGAGTTGGCCCCCCAGCTCGCTCCGCTATCCGGGCTCGCGCCGGAATCCGTGAGCAGGTCCTGATCTGAGCTTTCCGAGCCGACGCCGCCGCGCGCTAGGGCCGAGATGCCCCAGTCGTTGGCTCTTCGGTCGCCCGGGCCCGAACGCGCATGGTTCCCCCGGAGCGCGGCCTTGATCCGTTCCGGGTCGTATACGTCGGGGGGGACGACGCCCACGCCCGCGCGCGCACCGGCTACGGCAGCCGGGCTCGCTCCGGCGGGCCTGACCGGAAGATCCGGGTCGTCTGCCACCTCTGGGTTAAGACGCCGCCACCGTTCCTCCCAGTCCAGGACGTCCCCGTCGCAGGCGCGGACGTAAGCCGTGAGG
>DATMKQ010000055.1:0-6834 GCA_035571275.1 Trebonia sp. | reverse complement strand
AGCTCGCCGGCCGGGTCCCGCACGCCGTATACGACGGCGAGGTCGAACAGCAGCCGCCACTTGCGCTCCTCGGGCAGCCAGCCCCTGTCCCGGGCCAGCGCGAGGCAGCCGGGCAGGTCAGCCGAGGTCAGCGGCTGGATTTGGCCGAACATGCGTTGATCGTCACCCGCGGCTCCGCCCGCACGCCACCGAATTACCCGCCGGCGGCGTCCGGGATAGCGGCGCTGACGAGCGCGGCGGCAACCGCGCGGGCGGCGTCTTCGACACTGGGATCGCGGTCCAGCCAGGCGCTGATTCCCGCGCCGTCGTAGAGCAGCACGAGCTGCTGGGCGAGGCCCTTGGGATCGGTGGCGCCCGCTTCCCGGGCGAGACCGGTGAACAGGCCGTGCAGCCAGGCGCGGTACTCGTCCGCGACCTCGTGAACGGCGCCACCGGGCCGGGCCTCGGCCTTGGCGCCCACGAACGCGCAGCCCCGGAACCCGGGGTCGGTGAACGACAGCCCCTGTACGCGGACGAGCTCTTCTTTGCTGCCGAAGGCGCTGTAGAGCGTGGCCTTTGCCACCCCGGCGTGCTCGATGACCCGGTCGATTCCCACCGACTGCACGCCCTCGGCGTAGAACAGCTCGCTGGCGGCGGCCAATAGCCTGGCGCACGCCGCGGCGCTTCGCTCTTGCGGCGTGGAACAGCCCGGCGATCTCCGCCGTGCTCCCGGCTCGGTCAGCGACTCGAGATGAGGAGCAGCGTCTTGGCGATCGCGGTGCGGGCCGCCAGCGCGGCGTGCGCGTCCGCCGCCCGTTCCAGCGGGAAGGTCTGCCCGATGACCGGCTCGATCCGGCCCGCGGCCGCGTCGGCCAGCGCCCTGGCCGCCAGCCGCCGGAGGTCGGCAGGCTCATGCTGCGGGATGCCGTGCACCGTGATCCCGCGCCGGGCCGCATCCTGCGGGTCGATCGCGGCGAACCCGCCATCGGACACGCCATGTGCGGAGAAGCGACCACCAGCGGCCGTGACCCCGAACGCGGCGCCGCCCAGCGCGCCACCCGCGCCATCGAACACCACGTCCGCTCCGCTGCCCGCGGTGAACTCCTCCACCTGCTTGACCCAGCCGGGCTCGGAGTAGTCCAGCGCGAGGTCGGCGCCTGCCGCCCGGACCACCTCGAGCTTGCGTGCGCCACGCGCGGCTCCGATGACCCGTGCACCCGCCGCGCTGGCGAACTGGACCAGCAGCACGCCCATTCCTCCCGCCGCGGCGGTGACCAGGACCGACTCGCCCGACCGCACGGCGGCCCGTTCAAGGAGGCTCTCCCCAGTGGCGCCATCGTGCAGCAACGCGCCCGCCTCGAGCAGGCCGAGGCCGTCGGGCACGGGGATCAGGTCGGTGGCGCCAACCACGGCTTGCTCGACGTAGCCGCCCCAGCCGCCGTTCCCGCCCGTGCGCGCGACAACGGCGCGGCCTGCCCACGACGGATCGACGCCACCCCCGGTGGCGGTCACCAGACCGGCCACCCCGTTGCCCGGGACGTACGGCGGGCGGACCGGGAAGAAGTCGACGGCCAGACCGGACCGGATCAGCGTGTCGACGAACAGCACGTCGGCGGCTGCGACCCGCACCACGACCTGCCCAGCCCCGGCCGCCGGGTCGGGCACCTGCCGCGGCACGAGCACCTCGGGACCGCCGAATTCCCCGACCTCGACCACCAGCATGTCCCCGGCTCCTCCCGATCGCCCGTCCGTGTGCACCTGGTCGCACGCTACGGCTGCGCCGGGCGCGCCGGCATCGGCCGCGGGCCGGATGGACACCCGGCCATTGGTCCTAGGACTCCGCAGCGGGCGCGACGGCGCGATGGCGGTGATCGCGCGCAGCACGGGCGCAATCGAATTGCAGCTGCCGGAGCTACTTCCAGATTTCTGGAAAAAGCGCTGGCATCGCGCACAGCGGGCTCGTCGCAGTAACACCCGGGTAAGCTTCCCGATAGGTGGCCGACCAAGATAAATACTTGGCGATCGCGACCAGCCGTCTTTTTATAGGCAGCAGTGCTGACGGAGGTCAAAATGCACATCGGATCGGTGCTTCTCATCATCTGGCTGGCCATAGGTGGCGTCGCGGCCGGACAGCGCGGTGATTACAACGGGTCCATCGGAAATTGCAGCAGAGCCAGCACGATCGCGGTTACCGTCATCGCCGGACCGCTTAACTACGTGGGCGTGAACCCGAACATCAGGTGCGCTACACCGCAGCCCAGCAATTAGCTGTTAATGGCCGTTACGTCCTTACTCAGTGCGGCGATGAGTTCGGGTAGCCGCCCGATTACCTGGGCGCCCGCTATGGGATTGCTGTAATCACGAGAATGCACGATCTGGCCGTCCCGGATTGTCAGCACCATGAGGAAGCGCAGCGAGAACGACTCAGCGGTCTGGGTGAACTCGCCGCGCAGTTCGTATTCGATGATGACCACGCCGGGGTCGGCGGTCTCGTGGATGACGACCTCACCCAGGCTCTTATATCTCCGGGTCGCCGTTCCCGCCCGGAAACGCTCGCGCAGTTCCTCGCGGGTGGTCTCGACCCTGGCGGGAATGAGCGGCGCGACGGCAAACGGCATCTCAATGACCACGCTGGGGGCGTAACAGTCGGCCATGGCGCCGGGGTCGGCTCCGATGGCGGCGCTCAGGAACCGTTCAGCGGTCTCGCGGGGGCTGGCGGTCGTTGCGGGCATGAGCTGCGGATCCTTCCTGAAAGCGCTGGGTACCGGGCTCGGGCTAGAATCGGAGACCGCGCCCCGGTTACGACCGTACCGGAGACAGCGCCCCGTTTCCACCCCGCCAGGGAGGCATGCAGCGGATGACCGGCCCCAAACCGCTGCGCTCCGACGCGCGCCGCAACAGGGAGCGGCTGCTCGAGGCGGCCAGGGCGGCGTTCGCCGCCGACGGGCTGTCCGTGTCCCTGGACGAGATCGCGCGCCGTGCCGCTGTCGGGCCGGGCACGCTCTACCGCCACTTCCCCGCCAAGGAAGCCCTGTTCGAGGCCGTGCTGCAGGACCGCCTGCAGTCCCTGGCGGACGAGGCCGAGGCGCTGCACGATGCCCAGGATCCCGGCGCCGCCCTGCTCGGTTATGTCGACCGCCTCATCGCCGAGGCGGCGCTCAAACGCGACCTTGTTGACGCGCTGGCCAGCGCCGGAACCGAGCTCGGCGCCGGACTGGCCGAGACCGGCGCGCGGATACGCGGCCGGATTCAGCATCTCCTTGAACGCGCTCAGGCCAGCGGCGCGATCCGGGGTGATCTCGGCGTCGACGACCTCATGACGATCATCGCGAGCATGATGTTCGCCCTGCGCAGGGGCGGCGTTCAGGCCTCAGACCCGCAGCGCGCCGTCGCTGTGCTCCGCGACGGGCTGCTCGCGGCACCGCGGGCCGCGGATGGCCGGCGTCGCGTCACCACCTGAGGCGCCGCTCGCCGTATGTCAGCGCTGGCTGGTTTTAGAATTATGGGATGAGCGAGATCAGCGTTGTCGCGGTTCTTGACGACCCGGTCAGGCGCAGGCTCTACGAGTACGTCGCGCTGCAGCCGCACGGGGTCAGCCGGAACGAGGCAGCGCAGGCCGTCGGCGTCCAGCGCACGCTGGCCGCGTTCCATTTGGACCGGCTCGCCGAGGCCGGGCTGGTGAGCGTGAGCTTCCGCAGGCCGGAGGGGCGAACCGGGCCAGGAGCCGGGCGCCCGGCCAAGCTCTACCAGCGGGCGACGACCGAGCACCAGGTCAGCGTGCCGCCGAGGGATTACCGGCGCGCCGCCGAGCTGCTGGCCGAGGTCGTCGACGTCACCGGCGCCGAGCCGCAGCTGCAGCGGTCCGCCAGGAGCAGGGGCGCCGCGGCTGGCCGCACGGCGAGGCGGCAGGCTCCCGGCGAGGCCGATCGCGAGCTGGTGGAGCGGGAGCTGGCCGACCAGGGCTACCAGCCCTACCGGGACGGCGCCGACACCCGCCTGCGCAACTGCCCGTTTCACGTGCTGGCAGACCGCTACCCCCCGCTGATCTGCGGCATGAACCTCGCCCTGCTGGAGGGGCTGCTGACCGGCGCCGCCGTGACGACGCTGGAGGCCCGGCTGGATCCGCGCCCGGGCGACTGTTGCACCGTGCTGCGCGAGGCTGCCCCGGCTTCTAAAACTAACTGATATTGACATGCGCGCGACGCGGATGGTCTGATGGGCCGGTGGCCGGATACCACCTCGCGCAGCTCAACGTCGGGCTGGTGCGCGCGCCAACCGACTCACCGCGACTGGCGGACTTCATGGCCGGGATCGACCCGGTCAACGCGGCCGCCGACGCCACGCCGGGCCTGGTGTGGCGGCTGCAGGACGGTGACGGGCCCGGCGCCACCGCGCTGCGCCCTCGCGGTCCCGACTTCATGGTGAACATGTCGGTCTGGGAGAGCCTCGAAGCCCTGCGGGACTTCGTGTACCGCAACGGCCCGCACCTGGACTTCATGCGCAGGCGCCGGGAGTGGTTCCACCGGATGGGCGAACAGCACCTCGTGCTGTGGTGGGTGCCGGCGGGTCACATTCCCGACCTGGACGAGGCGCTGTCCCGGCTCGACCTGATTCGCAGCGACGGCCCGACCCCGCTGGCGTTCACCTTCCACGAGCCGTACCCAGCGCCCGCTGAGCCTGCCGTTCGCCGCGCCTGACGGCCGGAGGACGGGACGGAGGAAATCCAGGCCCGCCGCGGAGCGCGCCGCGTGCCCGGGGCGTTACGGCCCCGGGCACGCGGCAGGCTGATCACGATCAGGCGATGTCGAACCGGTCCAGGTTCATCACCTTGGTCCACGCCCCGACGAAGTCGTTCACGAACTTCTCCTTGGCGTCGTCGCTCCCGTACACCTCCGCGACCGCCCGCAGCTCGGAGTTCGACCCGAAGACGAGGTCGACCCGGCTGCCGGTCCACTTCACTTCGCCGGTGGCGGCGTCGCGGCCCTCGAACGCGGTTGCGTCCTCGGACGTCGGCTCCCACGTCGTGCCCATGTCGAGCAGGTTGACGAAGAAGTCGTTGGTAAGCGACCCGGGGGTGGCGGTGAACACGCCGCGGGCGGACCCGTCGTAGTTCGCGCCGAGGACGCGCAGCCCTCCGACGAGCACGGTCATCTCGGGCGCGCTGAGCGTGAGCAGGTTCGCCTTGTCGATCAGCAGGTACTCGGCAGGCAGCCGGGTGGCCTTGCCGAGGTAGTTGCGGAACCCGTCGGCCCTCGGCTCGATGACGGCGAACGACTCGGTGTCGGTCTGGTCCTGTGACGCGTCGGTGCGCCCCGGCGTGAACGCGACCTCGACGTCGAACCCGGCGTCCTTGGCCGCCCGCTCGACGGCCGCACCGCCGGCGAGCACGATCAGGTCGGCCAGCGAGATCTTCTTCCCGCCGCCCTGAGCGGCGTTGAACGACTCCTGGATCCCTCCCAGGGTGCGCAGCACCGTCGCCAGCTGGTCCGGGTTGTTGACCTCCCAGCCGCTCTGCGGCTCGAGGCGGATGCGGCCGCCGTTGGCGCCGCCGCGCTTGTCGCTGCCGCGGAACGACGACGCCGACGCCCAGGCCGTCGAGACCAGCTGCGGTACCGACAGGCCGGAGGCCAGGACCTGCTCCTTGAGCGCGGCGACGTCCGCGGCGTCCACGAGCTCGTGGTCCACCGCCGGAACCGGGTCCTGCCAGACCAGCGTCTCGGACGGCACCTCGGACCCGAGGTAGCG
Organism: Trebonia sp.; assembly: GCA_035571275.1. GTDB lineage: Bacteria > Actinomycetota > Actinomycetes > Streptosporangiales > Streptosporangiaceae > Trebonia. Next base: position 1,110 of record DATMKQ010000055.1, on the reverse strand, counting down.
CACGATCGGGCCCATGTCGCGGTGGGTCAGCTTGAACCACGCGCGAGCGAAGGCGTCAGCGAACGCACCCTGGTCCTCCATGAAACGCCGCGAGATCTGCTCGTAGACCGGGTCGAACCGGAGCGAGAGGTCGGTCGTCAGCATCATCGGGGTGCGGCGCTTCGACGGGTCGTGCGGGTCGGGGACCGTACCCGCGGCCGCGCCGTCCTTTGGCTGCCACTGGTGCGCGCCCGCTGGGCTCTGCGTCAGCTCCCACTCGTAGCCGAACAGGATGCGGAAGAAGCTGTTGTCCCAGGTGATCGGCGTTTCGGTCCAGATAACCTCGAGACCGCTGGTGATCGCGTCGTTGCCCACGCCGCTGCCGAAGGTGCTCTTCCAGCCCAGCCCCTGCTGCTCGAGCGGCGCGGCCTCGGGGTCTGGGCCGACGTTGTCGTCGGGCCCGGCGCCGTGGGTCTTGCCGAAGGTGTGGCCGCCGGCGATCAGCGCGACCGTCTCCTCGTCGTTCATTGCCATCCGGCGGAACGTCTCGCGGATGTCCCGGGCAGCGGCGAGCGGGTCCGGGTTGCCGTTCGGGCCCTGCGGGTTGACGTAGATCAGGCCCATCTGGACCGCGGCCAGCGGCTCCTCGAGCTCGCGGTCACCGGTGTAGCGCTCGTCGTCCAGCCAGGTGGTCTCCGGGCCCCAGTAGACGTCGTCGTCCGGCTCCCAGACATCCTCCCGGCCGCCGCCGAAGCCGAAGGTCGCCAGGCCCATCGACTCCAGGGCCACGTTGCCGGTGAGGACCATCAGGTCGCCCCACGAGATCTTCTGGCCGTACTTCTTCTTGACCGGCCACAGCAGCCGGCGGGCCTTGTCCAGACTGACGTTGTCCGGCCAGCTGTTCAGCGGCGCGAAGCGCTGCTGGCCGGCCCCGGCGCCGCCGCGGCCGTCGCTGATCCGGTACGTGCCCGCGAGGTGCCACGCCATACGGATCATCAGCGGGCCGTAGTGCCCGAAGTCCGCCGGCCACCAGTCCTTGGAGTCCGTCAGCACCGCCGCGATGTCGCGCTTCACGGCGGCAAGATCGAGGGTCTTGAACGCGTCGGCGTAGTTGAACTCGTCGCCCAACGG
>DATMKQ010000054.1:0-23220 GCA_035571275.1 Trebonia sp. | reverse complement strand
GGACCGGGGGCGGGGAACGGGGCAGGCGACACGAACGGACCTCCGTTCGGGGGGATTTTGTGAGGAGAGATCCTCTGCGAACAGTATATCGGACAACAGGCTTCGGAGCCACCCCTGGCGGCGGTACTTTTCAAGATCTTTCCCAGTCGCGAACCGGGTGTGAAGTCAGTCGCGTGCCGGGCGTGCGTGCGGAGGGATGAATGCGTCCGGCCGCAGGCCAGGATCATCGGGGCGGCGAGACGTACGCGCTGCCCGACGCGGGACCGCGGCTCGTCAGACCATACCGTCCGCGGTGCTGTGGCCGCACAAGATGAATGTCCCGTCCAGCTCGCTATGACCAGCTGAAAGGGCCATTCATCGGCCGGGCGGCCCCCGGCCGGGCACCCCCGGCCCGGCACCCCCGGCGGGCACCCCCGGCCGGGCGCCGCTGACGGGGCTGCCCTGCGGGGCGCCCTGCGCGGCCCCGGGTTAGAGGCGGGTCTCGTAGAGGTGGCGGAGGGCTTCCCAGTGACGGGCGCTTGCCTGGGGGTCGTACGTTTCGTTGTCGGGGACCGCGAAGCCGTGGCGGGCGGGGTAGAACTCGATGGTGTGCTCGACCTCGGCGGCGGTGAGCGCGGCCTCGAGCAGTTCGGCCTGTTCGGCGGTGAACGAGTTGTCCTCGATCGCGCCCGCGACGTACACGGTGGCGGTGATGCGGTCGGCGGCCAGGTGAGGGCTGGTCGGGTCGTCGGCGACGGCCAGCCTGCCGCCGTGGAACGAGGCGGCCGCGCCGACCGTCGGGCCGAGGCCGCTCGCGGCGATCAGCGACATGCGGCCGCCCAGGCAGTAGCCGGTGGTGCCGATCGCGGGTCCGGTCACCTCCGGCCGGGCGAGCAGGAAGTCCGCGTAGGCCCGCGCGTCGGCGATGACCGCGTCGGTGGTGAGGGCCCGCACGAGGCCGAACATCCTGGTGCGCTCTTTCTCGTCCGTGAACAGGGTTTTCACGTCGAACGGCGCCCAGTCGCCCGCGCGATAGAAGGTGTCGGGGACCAGCGCGACGAACCCGAGGTCCGCCACGCGATCGCCCATTTCCCTGAACGTCTCCCTGTACCCGCCGGCGTCGGGGAAGACGAGCACTGCGGGCCACGGACCGCCGCCACCCGAAGGGACGTGCAACGTCCCCCTCGCGCGACCGTCGCTGGCGGGTATCGATACATCCACACGCGTCATCGTCGTTGTCCTCCGCGGATCGCCAGACTGATCAACCGTAGTACGCGGGAGCGACCATTCGTTCGGGATATATGAAACGTTGCGGCGGGCTGGAGCGCTGTCCTAGACGAGGGTGACTACGCTGGGCCAAGCTCAGGAATCCGGAGGGCTGGACATCGACGCTGATGTGATCGTGGTGGGGGCGGGGCTGGCCGGGCTGGCCGCCGCCGCGGAGGCCGCGGAGGCCGGCCGGGCGGTGCTGCTGCTGGACCAGGAGCCGGAGCAGTCGCTCGGCGGGCAGGCGTGGTGGTCGTTCGGCGGGCTGTTCTTCGTCAACTCGCCCGAACAGCGCCGCCTGCGCATCAGGGACTCCGTCGACCTGGCGTGGCAGGACTGGACTGGCACGGCCGGCTTCGACCGGCCCGAGGACGACCTGCCGCGACGGTGGGCGCGCGCGTACGTGGAGTGGGCCGCGACCGAGAAGCGGTCCTGGCTGCGGCAGATGGGCCACCGGGTGGTTCCCGTCGTCGGCTGGGCCGAACGCGGCGGCGACCAAGCCACCGGCCACGGCAACTCGGTGCCACGATTCCACATCACCTGGGGCACCGGGCCAGGCGTGGTCGAGCCGTTCGAACGGCGGGTGCGGGCCGCGGCCGCCGCTGGCCGGCTGAGATTCCTGTTCCGGCACCGGGTAGACGCGCTCACCGTGACGAACGGTGTCGTCGACGGCGTAGCGGGGACGGTGCTCGAGCCCAGCGACGCGCCGCGGGGCACGCCGAGCTCGCGGACCCCGGCAGGCGCGTTCGAACTGCGGGCGCAGGCGGTGATCGTCGCCTCGGGCGGGATCGGCGGCAACCACGACCTGGTCAGGAAGGCCTGGCCGGAGCGGCTCGGCCGCCCGCCGGCGCGGATGCTGTCCGGCGTGCCCGAGCACGTCGACGGGCGGATGATCGAGATCACGGAAAACGCCGGCGGGCAGGTGATCAACCGGGACCGGATGTGGCACTACGTGGAGGGGATCACCAACTGGAGCCCGGTGTGGCCGATGCACGGCATCCGGATCCTGCCCGGGCCGTCCTCGCTGTGGCTGGACGCGACCGGGCGGCGGCTGCCGGGCCCGCTGTACCCCGGCTTCGACACCCTCGGTACCCTCGAGTACCTGCGCGGCACCGGGTACGACCACAGCTGGTTCATCCTGACCAGGAAGATCATCGCCCGCGAGTTCGCGCTGTCCGGCTCCGAGCAGAACCCCGACCTCACGGGGCGCGATCGTCGCGCGATGCTGACCAGCCGGTTCGGCGGCCGGGTGCCGGGGCCGGTGCAGGCGTTCGTCGACCGCGGCGCGGACTTCGTCACGGGGCACAGCCTGGCCGGGCTCGTCGACGGGATGAACACGATCACCGGGGGATCCCCGCGCCTTGACCTGGCCACCGTGCAGGCGGAGGTGGTGGCGCGCGACCGGGAGGCGATGCATCCGTTCGGCAAGGACGGGCAGCTCATCGCCATCCGGGGGGCGCGCGCCTACCTGGGGGACCGGCTCATGCGGGTGGCGCGGCCGCACCGGCTGCTCGACCCGGCGGCGGGGCCGCTGATCGCCGTCCGGCTGCACGTGCTGACCCGCAAGACGCTGGGCGGGCTGCACACCGACCTGTCCGGGCGCGTGCTCGGCGCGGACGGCAGCCCGGTGCCGGGACTGTACGCGGTCGGCGAGGCGGCCGGCTTCGGCGGCGGCGGTATGCACGGTTACCGGTCGCTGGAGGGGACGTTCCTCGGCGGCTGCCTGTTCTCGGGCCGGACGGCCGGGCGGGCCGCCGCCGCGGCGACGGCGGGCTAGCCGCGTATATCGCCCGTGGCGGGGGGCCCATTTCGCCGCGTCGTCGGGGAGCCTGGTGAGCGTGCTCGAGTTCCCCGGTGCTGGCCGGCGGTCCTGAATGCGGCCGCTTGACCGCAGGCTGCTGCGCTACGCCAGGCGCGCCGCCGCCTGGATCGCGGTCCTGGCGGCGCTCGGCGCGGTCACCGCGGCCTGCGTGATCGCCCAGGCGCAGCTGCTGGCCAGCGCGATCGCCGGCGCGGTGACCGGTGACTCGCCGCTGGCGGCCGCGGTCATCGTCGCGCTCGCCGCCGTCATCGCGGTCCGCGCGGTCGCCGCCTGGGCCGCCGAGGCGGCCGCCTACCGCGCGAGCGCCGCCGCCACGTCGCAGCTGCGCCGTCGGCTGCTCACCGCCGTCGTGGCCCTCGGCCCGTCCTGGCAGCGCACCCGTCGCAGCGCCGAACTCACCGAGCTGGCCACCACGGGCATCGACGCCATGGACGGCTACTTCACCAGCTACCTGCCCAAGCTCATCCTCGCCGTCGCCGTCCCGCTGGCGGTGGGAGTCCAGATCGCGGTGGCCGATCCGCTGTCCGGCGTGGTGGTGGGGGTCACGCTGCCGCTGGTCCCGCTGTTCGGCGCGCTGATCGGGAAGGCCGCCAGCCGGCACGCGCGGCGCCGCTGGCGGGCCCTCGCCCAGCTCGCGCACCACTTCCTCGACGTGGTGAGCGGGCTGGCCACGCTCAAGGTGTTCGGCCGCGCCCGGGCGCAGCGGGAGACGATCGAGAAGGTGACAGGGGAATACCGGCGGGCCACGATGGCGACGCTGCGGCTGGCCTTCCTGTCGGGCCTGGCTCTGGAGCTGATCGCGATGATGTCGGTCGCGCTCGTGGCCACCGAGATCGGGCTGCGCCTGGCCTACGGCCACCTCGGCCTGCGCACCGGGCTGCTGGTGCTCGTCCTCGCGCCGGAGGCGTACCTGCCGCTGCGCGCGCTTGGCGCGCAGTTCCACGCCACCGCGGACGGCCTGGCGGCCGCGCAGGAGGTCTTCGCGATCCTGGACACCCCAGCGCCCGAGCACACGCAAGGACCGCCGGTGATAACAGCAAGAGGCGGGGGCGCCCCGGGGGTGATCACCGTGGACGCGATCACGGTCCGGCACGAGGGCCGCCGCGAGCCCGCGCCCCGCGCGGCGACCCTCACGATCGTCCCCGGACGGATCACCGTCCTGGCCGGCCTGAGCGGCTGCGGCAAGTCCACGCTGCTCAGCGTGCTGCTCGGGTTCACGGCCCCGGACGAAGGCACCGTGACCCCGCCCTGCCGGCGGGACGCGATCGCGTGGCTGCCGCAGGACCCGGTGCTGTTCGCCGGCACCGTCGCGGCCAACATCGGTCTCGGCTCGCCAGAAGCGCCGGCCTCCAGCATCGAGCGCGCGGCCCGCGAGGCGGCGCTCGACGACGTGCCGCTCGACCGGACGCTCGGCGAGCGCGGCGCCGGCCTGTCCGCCGGCCAGCGCCGCCGCGTCGCGCTCGCCCGCGCGCTGCTGGTGTGCCGCCCCGTGCTGCTCCTCGATGAGCCGACCGCCGGCCTGGACCACGGCACCGAACACCGCGTCCTCGCCACCCTCCGCCAGCAGGCCGTGGCCGGGCGCGCGCTGCTCGTCGTGTCGCACCGCCCGGCCGTCATCGCCGCCGCCGACGAGGTCGTCACGATCGGCGCGGCCGCGCCGGTCACCGGGGGAGTCCCGGCATGAGCCGCGCCCGGGGCGCTCCGCTGGCCGCCCCGCGAGCCGTCCGCGGCCTGACGCTGGCCGCGCTGTTCGGCGCGCTGGCCGCGACCTGCTCGGTCGGGCTGCTCGCCACGTCCGCCTGGCTGATCTCTCGCGCCGCGCAGCGCCCGCCGATCCTGTACCTGATAGCTCCGGCGACTGTGGTGCAGGCGTTCGGACTCGGTCGCGCGGGGCTGAGGTACGCGGAAAGACTGGCGGGACACGACGCCGCCCTGCGACTGCTTTCATCATTCCGAACGGAGGCCTACGACTCCCTCACAAGGCTTGCTCCGGCCGGGCTCGCGGATTACCGCGCGGGGGATCTGCTCACCCGGCTGGTGTCCGACATCGACTCGCTGGCCGACCGGTGGCTGCGCGTCCGGCTGCCCTTTATCGCCGCGGCGGTCGCCGGGACCGGCGCCGTGGTGCTGTGCACCGCGCTGCTGCCGGCCGCCGGGCTGATCCTGGCGGCCACCCTGGCCGTCGCGGCGCTGGCCGCCCCGGCGGTGGCGATCACCGTCGCGCGAAGGGCCGAGCGCGAGATCGTGCCGCGCCGCGGCGAGCTCGCCGCGACCACCATGGAGCTGGTGGCGGGCGCGGGCGAGCTGGCCGCCTTCGGTGCGGCGGGCCGGGCGCTAAGCACCGTCACGGAGAAGGAGAAGGCGGTGACAGCCGCGACGGTTCGTTCCGGATATGCGAACGGGGCAGGGGCGGCGGTGGGAGTGCTCGCGGCCGGCGCGGCGGTGTGCGGCGCTCTGCTTTTCGGTGTTCCCGCGGTGCGGACGGGAGCGCTCGCGGGGGTGCTGCTCGCGGTCGTGGTGCTGACGCCGCTGGCCGCCCACGAGGTGTTCGCGGGGCTGGCGCCGGCCGCGCGGCAGCTGCCCAGGCTGCACGCCGCGGCGGCGCGGGTGTCCGCGGTGGTATCGCGGCCGTCGCCGGTCGCGGCGCCCGCTGTCCCCGCGGCGCTGCCAGGACCGCCGCATGACCTGGTCGTTAGCGGGCTGACCGCCGGGTGGGCGCCGGGCGAGCCGGTGCTGCGCGACCTGTCGTTCGCCGTGCCCGCGGGATCGCGGGTCGCCGTGGTGGGGCGCAGCGGCGCGGGGAAGACGACGCTGGCGATGGTGCTGCTGCGGTTCCTCGACTACCGGGGAGGCTCGGTGTGCGTGGGCGGAGCGGAGCTGCGGTCGCTCGCGGAGGACGACGTGCGGTCCGTGGTCGGGCTGTGCGAGCAGGACGCGCACGTTTTTGACTCGACGCTGGAGGCGAACCTGCGGCTGGCGCGGCCCGGGGCTTCGGCGGCCGAGCTTCGTTCGGCGCTCGCCGCGGCTCGGCTGGCGTCGTGGGTCGACTCGCTGCCGCTCGGGCTGGCCACGCCGGTCGGCGAGCACGGCGCGCGGCTATCCGGCGGGCAGCGGCAGCGGCTCGCGCTGGCCCGCGTGCTGCTCGCCGACTTCCCCGTGGTGATCCTCGACGAGCCGGCCGAGCACCTCGACGCCGCGACCGCCGACGAGCTGACCCGGGACCTGCTCGCCGCGGTAAGCGGGCGGACGGTGCTGCTGATCACCCACCGGCCGGTCGCCGCCGGCGATGTGGATCAGGTTATCCGCCTGCCCGACGCAGCGTCCCGGTAGGATTACCCGACGTGGATTCCGCAACCGATCCCGGTCCCTGGATTCGCGCGCTGCGCGCCTCCCACGACCGGCTCACCGACATCGTCAACCCGTTGGACCCCGACCAGTTGCGCGCGCGGTCCTTCGACTCCGAATGGTCGATCGCCGACGTGCTCTCGCACCTCGGCAGCGGCGCGGAGATCTTCCTGCTTAACCTGAACTCGGGCCTGGCCGCCGGCGATCCGCCGTCGCGGGAGGACTACCAGGCGATCTGGGACGTCTGGAACGAGCTGCCGCCGGACGAGCAGGCGGCGCGGGGCGTCGCCGTGAACGGCTCCCTGGTGGGGCTCGTCGAGTCGCTCAGCCCGGCGCAAGTCGCGGCGTTCCGGGTGGCGATGTTCGGCATGACGATGGACCTGGCCGGCCTGCTGCGGATGCGGCTGTCCGAGCACGCCGTGCACACGTGGGACGTCGCGGTCGCCCTCGACCCGTCCGCGCGCGTGTCGCCGGACGCGGTGACCCTGCTGATCGACGGCGTGGGGAACATGATGCCGTGGATGGGCAAGAAGGCGGCCAGCCCGCAGGTCATCGCGGTCACCACGACCGACCCCGAGCGCGCGTTCACCCTCGACACCGGCGGCGTCACGCTGACCGCGGGAACCGCGGACGCGGCGCCGTCCGGGTCGATTGACCTCACCGCCGAGGCGCTGCTGCGCCTGGTCTACGGGCGCGTCGATGAGTCGGCCGCGGCGTCCGGCGAGGTCCGCGCGTCGAACGTGGACCTCGCCGGCTTGCGGGCGGTGTTCCCCGGGTTCTAAAACGCGGGCCCGTTCTCAATGCTGTTGAACGGAACCGCGGTCATCGAGGTGTGGGCCGTGTACCTGAATAGCCACTGCTCAGCGTGCGTGCCGGGGTTGTACCAGAGCAGCCCGGCGCCGCCCAGGCAGGCGTCGGTCGGGTCGATCAGCAGCCGCGGCCCGTCCGCGGTCACGATCGCGTTGTGGGTGTTGAACGTGCCTGGCACTGTCACCGGGGTGATGGAGCCGTTCGCGGCCTGCTTGTTGATCTCCAGCGTGCCGCAGGCGCCCGCCGACTGCAGGTACAGCCCGGAGGACAGCCGCCAGGCGTCGAGGTCGCCGAGATCGTACCCGGGCTTGCGCTGCGGGGTGAGCGCCGTCGGCCTGGCGCCGCTCGCCGGCACCAGCCAGAGCCGGGAGATGTAGGCCCCGTTGGTGCCCTCGCAGTCGGCCAGGATCGTGCCGCTGTTCCACCAGCGCACCGGCGTGCAGCCGACGCGCGGGTCGGTGCCGGGCACGTTCAGGTTCTTGACGGCCCCGCTGGCGTTGTTGACCAGCCGGACGCCCTTGGAACCGGGGACGGCGAGGGCCTCGCCGTTCGGGTTGTACAAAGCGGGGAAAGCGTCGTTGCCGCGAAGCAGCACCTTTTGCAGCTTGCCGGTCAGGTTGTACCTGGCCAGGGTGAAGGACGAGCTGTTGTCCCGGACCGTGAGGATGTTCAGCCCGTCCGGCAGCGTGTACGCCTCGGGCGAGGTCTGCCCGGATAGGGAGAACGAGTTCGTCTTCCCCGTCATCAGGTTGAGCTGCGTCACCTTGCCCGTGTCATCGTTGAAGAACAGGGCCCGGCTCTTGTCCCCGGACCAGGCGACCAGGGTGCCGGGCTCCGCGCCGGCCCCGGTGCGCAGCGTGTACTTGGCGCCGTTCGAGCCGACCAGGTACAGCGTGGCCCCGTGCGACGGCACCCACTGGACGAGTTCCCAGCCGGGCCCGACCTTCGACCACGGCACCTTCGCCTGCGCCTGCGTGGATGCGTGCGCGTGCGCTGGTGCCTGCTGCTGCGCTGGTGCCTGCTGCTGCGCGAGGGCAGCGCCGGCGCTCACCCCCGCGGCGGCCAGCATCCCGGCGGTGCAGACACCGACGAGCGCGGCCAGCCTGCGGCGCCGCCAAACATTAGTAAACATTCCGCCTCCCGTAACAAGATGGGGCAATTCCATCGCTATCCATGAGGTCGCCGAGGGTCGGCGAATACCGTTTGCCGGGTTCATTTTCATTGGACTTCCGGCGCGTTTTCCGCGCTGTTGTAAGCGACTACGAGAAGCGAGGCGTACGCCGGTGCCCTGATCAGCCACTTCTCGGTGTGAGCCGCGGGATTGAACCAGAGCAGCGAATTGCCGGCGACGCAGTAGTTGTGCTCGACGATTAGCAGATCCTGCCCGGCCGCGGTCACGATCGCGTTCGTGGTGTTGGCGGCCGTGCCCGGGACGGTCACCGGGGTGATTGATCCGCTGGCTGACTGCTTGTTGATGAGCAGCGAACCGCAAGCGCCCGCGGACTGTAGGTACAGTCCGGAGGGCAGCCGCCAGGCGTTGAGGTCGCCCAGGTCATGGCTGGCCGCGGCGCGCTGCGTCGTCAGCGCGGTCGGCTTCGCGCCGCTGGTCGGGACGAGCCAGAGCCGGGGAGCGTTGTACTCGGCGGCGACGCACTGCACGAGGATCGTGCGGGTGTTCCACCAGCGTTCGGGTTGGCAGCCCAGCCGGCGGTTCGCGCCGGGCACGGGAAGCTGCTTGGGGGTCCCGCCGGCGTTGCTGACCTGCTCCACGCCGTCGGCGGCGGGGACCGCGAGTTCCGTTCCGTTGCTCGAGTACAGCCCGGCGTAGGCGAACTGGCTGCGCAGGAGCACCTTGGTGAGCGTGCCGGTCAGGCTGTATCTGGCCAGCGTCCACACCCCGGCGCTGCGGTTGATGCCCACGATGTTCAGTCCGTCGGGGTAGGTGTACCCGACGGCAAATGCGTGCCCCGCGAGATAGAAGCGGCTCAGCTTCCCGGTGACCAGGTCGATCTGCGCGGTTTGGGCGGCCCCTGGCCCGGAAAACAGCGCCCTGGTCTTGTCCCCGGACCAGGCGTCAAGGCGCGGCGGGGCCGTCTTCGAGGCACGCCAGGTGTACACCGCGTACTTGGCGCCGGCCGGGCTGATCAGGTACAGCGTGGTGGCGTACTTGGTGGTCTGCGGGCCGCCGGTGTACTCAGCGAGCGTCCACCCGGGCCCGACCTGCGACCACGGCACCCCCGCCGACGCCGCGGAAACGCCGGCGCTCGCGGCCGCGGCGGTGGATGTCCCCGCGGCCGCGAGCACTCCAGCGGCGCAGATAGTGATAAGCGCGCCTATCCGGCCGCGCCGCCAAACTTCAGAAAACATCTCGCCTCCCGTTCCGAGATGAGCAATTCCGTCGCCTTCAATGACGGCGGAGCCGACCGAACGGTTGGCGGGTTTTACGTCCTTGGCGCGGATCAGCGTGAAGCGGCGGGTGAGCGGGCCGTCAGCGGGGTAAGCCGCCCGGCAGACCCGTGTTATGCCCAGAGGGGGATAGCGATGCCGGAAAGCGTTTACTCGGTCAGCGAGATCGTCGGCTCTTCGACGGAAAGCCTCGACGACGCCATCAAGGGTGCGGTCGACCGCGCCTCGAAGACCCTGCACAACCTCGACTGGTTCGAGGTCACCGGCATCAGGGGCCGGATCGAGGAGAATCAGCTCTGCCACTTCCAGGTCACGCTGAAGGTCGGTTTCCGGCTCGACGAGCCCACCTCGGGGTGAGTTCCGCGTGAGATCGTGGGCGGGTGAGTAGATCCTCCGGTAATAGCCAGGGTGTCACCGCTCGCTGGTCGTCGGTCGCCGGCGTACGCGTCCCCGAGGCGGTCACCGTGGTCGCCGCCGACCGGACGGTGACCCCCGTGTGGGAGAACGAAGCCGGCGGCCTGACCTTCGCGGTCGGGGACGGCGCGGACCGCTGCTTCATCAAGTGGACGCCGGCCGGAAGCGGGATCGACCTGGCCGCGGAGGCGGACCGGATGGCGTGGGCCAGGCCGTTTCACGCGGTTCCCGAGCCACTGGCCCAGGGTCGCGACGAGGCGGGGTCCTGGCTCGTCACCGCCGCGCTGCCCGGCGACAGCGCGGTCAGCAAGCGGTGGAAGGCCGACCCGGCCACCGCGGTGACCGCGATCGGCGAGGGCCTGCGGGCACTGCACGAGGCCCTGCCGGCGCAGCGGTGCCCGTTCACGTGGAGCGCCGCCGACCGCGTCGCCGACGCCCGCCGGCAGGCGTCTGACGGTCGGCTGGATCCCGGCACGTGGCACCCCTCCCACCGGGAGCTCACGATCACCACCGCGCTGGAGCACGCCGCGCGGATCCCGCCGATCGACACGCTGGTGGTCTGCCACGGCGACGCCTGCGCGCCCAACACGCTAATCACCGCCGATGGCCGCTGGTCCGGCCACGTGGACCTCGGCCTGCTCGGCACCGCCGACCGCTGGGCCGACCTGGCGATCGCCACGTGGAGCGCCGAATGGAACTACGGACCGGGCTGGGAACGCCTGCTGCTCGACGCCTACGGCGTCGAGCCCGACCCGGACCGGACCCGCTACTACCGCCTCCTGTGGGACCTCAGCTCCTGACGGCGAGCGCGGTGAGGAACGCGCGCAGCGAACCGGGGTCGGTGAAGACGTGGCCGGTGATCCCGAGCTTGTCCGCACCGCGCACGTTCGATTCCCTGTTGTCGACGAACACCGCCTGCGCGGCGGTGATCCCCAGGCCATCGAGCACGTAGCGGTAGATCTCCGGGTGCGGCTTGAGCAGGTTGAGCTCTCCGCTGACGTAGCAGGCCTCGAAATAGTCGCCCAGCGGGCCGTGCCGGAAGTAGCTGCCATAGTCGGGACCGGCGTTGGACAGCAGCGCGAGCCTGGTCCCGCCCGCCTTGAGGTCGTCGAGCACCTCGACGGTGCCCGGGTTGATGCTCAGCCAGCTGCGGAAGTCCGCCGCCCACAGCTCATGTATCCGGGCGTTGTCCCAGCGCGCTCCCACCTCGTCGGCGATGGCCCGCCAGTAGGCGCAGACGCCGCCCCGCCCCTGGTCGAGTCCGTCCCTGTGGGCGTGGTAGGCCGTCCAGAACGGCTCCGCGTCTACCCCCGCCAGGCCCGCGATCACCGCGCGGTCGGCGGCCGACTGGGACAGCGAGATGACCTCACCGTAGTCGAAGATAACGGTCCGGCCGGGAAGAGACAGGGGTGCGCGGCTCACCCGGTAAACCTATCGTCCATGATCTGTCTATAGCCGGACGGGATAGGGAGGCGACGGTGGCACCACGGGTTTCCAGCGACCTGCTGCTGGTGGGCAGCGTGCCGGCGAGTTCGACCGAGGAGGCGCTGCGCGCCGGGGCGGCGAACTTCGGCGGGCTGGTCTTCGCGCTGCCCGACGGCGAGACCGGGCGGCGGTCGTCGTGGGTGGGGTACGAGCGGGAGACCCTCGTCCGGCCGAACCCGGCGATCGAGACCGTCCAGGAGACCACGTCGCCGACCGGGATCCCGCGGCACATGTATGAGACGCCGGTGTTCCGGATCCGCCCCGGTGTCACCGAGGTGCGCTGGGACTCCTGGCCGCGCGTCGACGACGCCATCGCCTCCTATCAGGTGTTCCGCGCGCTGCGCGCGGACGGCGTGATCCCTGCCGGGCTGCGGTTCCAGGTCGGGCTGCCGTTCCCGGTCAGCGCGCTCAACGGGCTGCGCGCTGACTTCGGGGCCGACTACCCGGTCGCCGCGCCCGGCTACGCGGACCTCGTGACACGCGAGATCGAACGGCTCACCGCGAACATCCCGCCGCGGGACCTGGCGATCCAGTGGGACATCGCCTACGAGACGCTCGACATCGAGGGCGTCCTGTCGTGGACGCCGGGCGGCGGCTGGGAGCGCTTCGCCGCGGCGGTCGACCGGCTGCCCAGGCTTGTTCCCGGCGATGTCCTGGTCGGGTACCACTTGTGCTACGGCACGTTCCCCGAGTGGCCGATGTACGAGGCGCGGGACATGGGCGTCCTGGTGCGGATGGCGAACTACGCCGTCGCGCACTCGGGCCGCCAGACGGACTGGGTGCACATGGCCGGGCCGCGGTACCTGCGCAGCGAGGACGAACGGTTCTTCCGCCCGCTAACCGGCCTGGAAGTCGGCGACGCCCGGGTCTTCCTCGGCATCGTGCTGCCGCTGGACGGCGAGCCTGGCCTGCGGCGCCGGCAGGCGACCGCCGCGAAGTTCCTGCCGGACTTCGGCGTCGCGCTGTACTGCGGGTTCCGCGTGCAGCCGGGCAGCACCCCGGAGCAGGCCGTCGCCGAGCACCGCGACGTCGTCCGCGCCGTCCGGCGCCCCTGAGCGCGGCGTCCCTGAGCGCGTGAACGATGATTTCCGTCAGCCGGTGGCGTCAGTCCTGTGAGGCGATCGTAAAAACCTAAGGGGGAACACCAATGACTCGACCGATCGGGGCGCCGTGCTGGATGGACCTGCTCACATCCGACACGGCACGGGCGCGCGCGTTCTACGCCGAGGTCTTCGGCTGGACGGCGGGGGAGGCCGCGGAGCAGTTCGGCGGCTATTTCATGTTCATGCGCGACGGCGTGCCAGTCGCCGGCTGCATGCCGAAGCTGCCGGGCATGCCAGCCAGCGACGGGCCGGACGTCTGGGGCGTCTACCTGTCCTGCGAAGACGCGAAGAGCACGGTCGAGGCGGCGCTGGCCAGCGGCGGCACGCTGCGCGAGGGTCCGATGGACGTCGCCGACCTCGGTACCCAGGCCATCGTCTACGACACGACCGGGGCGTCGATCGGCCTGTGGCAGGCCAAGGCGTTCCCCGGGCTCACCATCTACGACGAGCCGGGTACGCCGGCCTACTTCGAGTTGCTGACCCGCGAGTACGCGACGGCCGTCGCGTTCTACCGGGACGTGTTCGGCTGGGACGGTCTGGTCATGGGCGACACGGACGAATTCCGGCTGACCGCGCTCCAAGCCGACGGGGAGACGATCGCCGGGATCATGGACGGGTCGGCGTTCCTGCTCGAGGGTGAGCCGCCGGCGTGGAGCATCTACGTCAAGGTGACCGACGCCGACGCCGCGCTCGCGACGATCACCGGGCTCGGCGGGACGATCACCCAGCCGGCGATGGACACGCCGTACGGCCGGCTGGCGGGCGCCGCCGACCCGACCGGGGCGCGGTTCAAGATCATCGCCTGAGCCCGGGTTAATTCCTCGCCGTGATGCCGGAATAGTCGGCGACGATCCGCAGCCCGGACCCGCCGCGTTGCGGAACGTACGCCGCGAACTGTTCCAGGTACCCGATCCCGGCGGTCCTGACGGTCTGGCCGGGGGAGTAGAAGCCGGGGACGGTCAGGTGCAGGGCCTCCCCGTCCGGCGGGACCAGGGTCAGTTCGGCGGTGTCGGTGTAGAACACCAGCGCGCCGCCGTTGGTGGTGCTCAGCCCGAAGACGTAGTCGGCGGTGGCCGCGTGCCGGTCGGTCACCGTGGCCGTGGGCAGCCGCTGCTTCCAGAACGCCTGGTCGAGGCGATCCGCGAGGTTCCCTGGGCTGGCCGGGAACGACGCACCGGACGCGCCCGCCTGCCCGCCGTCAAGCGAGGCCGCGGTCAGCGCGGGGATCCGGGCCGGCATGACGGCTAGCGACGAGGTCCGCGGGTCGACCGAGGTCGCCAGGCCGTCGGCGCCGAGCGCCACCCGCGGGGTGACAGCGCCGGAGAGCACGTAAGGCTCGACCGCGTTCAGCCACTGCGCGCCGGGCGCGGCCTGCGTGAACACCAGGTACTCGCTGCCTGTGACCTTGCCGGGACTGGCCAGGTCGGCGTTCACGACCTGGACGGCGAACCAGTGCGGGTACTCGGCGACCGGCGCGCCCGGGATGTAGAACTGCGCTTGCCGCGGGGCGAAGGCCGGGTACGGCACCGCCGCTTCCGCCTGCTGCACGCGGTATATGCCGGCGTCGATCGCGTAGCTGCTGCCGGTCTCTATCGAGCCGAGCAGCGTGTCGCTGCGCTTTGCGTTCGCCGCGTTGTTGGCGCTCGTATACGTGGCCAGGACGCTCCTGGCCTGCGCTAGGGTCAGCGGCTGAGTGGACGCGGGCGCCGCCGCGGCGGGCGCGTTCGCCGTCGGCGCCGCCGCGTGCGTCCCGGTGGCCGACGGGTGCCCGGACGGAGCGGCGAGCAGCGTCGCGGCGGTCCCTGCGCCAGCCACGATCACGGCGACAAGCGCGACGAGCAGCAGCCAGCGCGGCGCGGTCGGACGACGATGCCGGCGCGGCACCCGCGGCGGCCAGGACTCATCGGGCCACGGCAGGCGCGCCCGCGGTGGCGCCGGAGCCCACGGCGGTGCCTGGATAGGCGGCGCCTCCTGGTACGGGTCGCGCTCGTAACTGATCGGCGAGAACGCGTCGCCCTCGAAGTCGTCGGAGTAGCCGGATCCCTGGTCGCCGCCCGGCCCGGGCGGCTGGCCTGTGAAATCCCATTGGGTCATCTGGCGCTCCCTTTCGGCGCGATGGTATGCGCGCGAGAATAGATGCGGTCGAAATGGAGCGGCCCGATGCCATTTATTACGAAATGCGAGGCGACTCGGTTCAGTACCTCATTCCCATCGCCGCGCGCACTTCGTCGAGGGTTGCATCTCCTATCCCGCGCGCCCGCTCACATCCGTCGCGGAGCACCTGGCGCACGTACCCCAGGTCTGCGGACAGTTCCGCGCGCCGCGCCCGGATCGGGGCGAACCGCTCGTTGACCGCCTCGGTCAGCGCCGCCTTGAGCCGGGCCGCGCCGCCGTCGCCGATCTCGTCGGCCACCGTCATCGGGTCGCGGTCGGCACACAGCGCGAGCAGCAGCACGAGCGATGACACCTCGGGCCTGGTCCGCGGGTCGTAGCTCACGCGGCGCACCGAGTCGGTCTTCGCGGTCTTGATGAGCCTGGCGGTCTCGTCGGCGCTCGCCCGCAGCGCGATCGCATTGCCGCGGCTCTTGCTCATCTTCTGGCCGTCGGTGCCCAGCAGCACCGGCGCCGCCGACAGCAGCGCGTCAGGCACGGGGAACACGGGCCCGTACCGTTCGTTGAACCGGCGCGCGATCAGCCGGGTGAGCTCGACGTGCGGCAACTGGTCGGCCCCCACGGGCACCAGGTTCGATTTGCAGAACAGGATGTCGGCCGCCTGATGCACCGGGTACGTGAACATCAGCCCGCTCACCGACGACTGCCGCGAATGCGCGATCTCGTCTTTCACGGTCGGGTTACGGCGAAGTTCAGGGACCGAGACCAGGCTAAGGAACGGCAAAGCGAGCTGGTTCAATGCCGGCACCGCGCTGTGCGCGAATATCACAGAACGGACCGGGCTTACTCCGATCGCCAGATAGTCGAGCACCAGGCCGATGGCGACCTCGTCGAGATGGTCGGCCGTGTCCCGGTCGGTCAGCGCCTGGTAGTCGGCGATCAGCACGAACAGTTCGACACCGGCGTCTTGCAGCCGGACCCTGTTCTGCAGCGTGCCGAAGTAGTGGCCAAGGTGCAGCGGTCCCGTCGGCCGGTCCCCGGTCAGGATCCGGAACCGGCTGGCATTGTCTTCTATCAGCTCCTCGAGCGTCGCGGAGCGGTGTCTTGCCGCGGTCAGTGTGGCGGTCATTTCAGGGGGTCTCCTTATCGGCTTGTTCAGTCGAGGACGACCCGGCGCGTGCAACAAAAAAGCCGTCCCCGTGCGTGGACGGCCTGTGTTGGCGCGTGCGGCGGAAGCGGCCGTCCCTAAGCGGGACGCCACCAGCCAGCAGACACCAGATAACGCATGCAGTAAGGATAACCGAATGTCTTGCTGGCCGATAGGTCGCCGCAAGAACACCATCGGCACGGGCGACGTCGTGGGAAAGGGCTCGGCCGGCGTGTACCCGAGACGCTGGTAGAACTCGATGACCTGGGTCCGTGACCGCATCACGTCGAGGAGGAGGGTCGTGAAACCCCAGTTCGGCGGCGCGCGCGTGGACCCTCGCCATCAGCGCCCGGGCGATGCCCGCTCGCCGGTAGGCCGGCCGGACGTAGAGCCGCTTGACCTCAGCCGTGCGCTCGCCGCGGTCCGCGAGCCCGGCACACCCCGCCGGCGCGCCGCCGGCGTAGGCGAGCAGCAGCGTACCCGGGTGACTGTAGACAGCCGCGAGATCCTCGCACTCGGCCCGCAGCACGCGGGGAAGCTCGTCGATCCGCGATGGCGCCGCCCGCCCGGACGTCTCCGCCACGGTGGCCGCCATGTACTCGAAAACCAGGGCCCGCGCATCCCCTAGATTGCCGGCCCCGCACTCAACCACTCTCATCGGCCCGCCAAGTCACCATCCCCCATGATCACAGAGCTTTTTCGTAGCTATTGGCGCAATTTCTTTACCTGATAAAAAGTATTTACGTGATCTTGCCTCCTGGCGGCGAGCGGAGAGGGCCCGGCAGTCACACCAGTCGCATCGGCACGCCGAACCCCGCTGGTCGGGCAACCGACCGGACCTTCAGTCCCTGCAGGACAGTTAAACCCGCCGCGACCGGGAGGGTCGGGGCACGGCGTGAAAAAGTAGCGGCATGGAGTACACACATCTAGGGCGGTCAGGGCTGTCGGTCAGCCGGCTGTGCCTCGGGACGATGAACTTTGGATCGCTGACGCCGGCCGGCGAGGCGCACGCGATCATGGACCACGCGCTCGAGCTCGGCATCAACTTCTTCGACACGGCCAACACCTACGGGCGCGCGCAGAGCCCGCCCGGTCAGGTCGCGAAGAACGAGCAGTCACACGCCGGATGGACCGAGGAGATCCTCGGCGACTGGTTCGCCCAGGGCGGCGGCCGGCGCGAGCGCACCGTGCTGGCGACAAAGCTCTATGGCGACATGGGGACGTGGCCGAACGAGGGCAAGCTGTCCGCGCTGAACATCCGCCGGGCTTGCGACGCCTCGCTGCGGCGACTGCGGACCGACTACATCGACCTGTACCAGATGCATCACATCGACCGCGGCACGCCGTGGGACGAGATCTGGCAGGCGATGGAGGTGCTTGTCGAGCAGGGCAAGATCATCTACGCGGGGTCGTCGAACTTCGCCGGCTGGCACATCGCGCGCGCCTGCGAGACGGCGAAGGCGCGCGGGTTCACTGGGCTGGTCAGCGAGCAGTCGCTGTACAACCTGCTGACCCGCGACATCGAACTGGAGGTGCTGCCCGCCGCGATCGCGTATGGCGTCGGCGTCATCCCGTGGTCGCCGCTCGACGGCGGGCTGCTCGGCGGCGTGCTCAAGTCCGACCGGGAGGGCCGCCGGCGGCTGGCGGGCCGGGCGAAGGAGCGGGTAGAGGCGCACCGCGGGCAGATCGAGGCGTACGAGGACCTGTGCGACAAGATCGGTTACGCGCCGGCGGACGTGGCGCTGGCCTGGCTGCTGCACCAGGACGGCGTGACCGCGCCGATCATCGGCCCGCGCACGCTCGCCCAGTTCGACGACGCGCAGCGGGCGCTGAGCGTCATGCTGGACGAGGAGGTCCTCGGCCAGCTCGACGAGATCTTCCCCCGTTATCAGCCGGCCCCGGAGCACTACGCCTGGTGAGCACGCCGGCCGGCGATCCGGTCACGCGGGCGCGGCAGCTGCTGCGGGACCGATCGGGCGCGCAGCGGGTCACGAACATCGAGCTGTTCTTCGACCTGGTGTACGTCTTCGCGGTCACGCAGCTGTCGCACCGGCTGCTGCCCGAGCCGACCGTGCGCACCACGCTCCAGACCGCGCTGCTGCTCGCGATGGTCTGGCTGGTCTGGGCCTACACCACGTGGGTCACCAACTGGATGGACCCGGAGCGCATCGAGGTGCGGCTGCTGCTCGTCGCGGCGATGCTGATCAGCCTGGCGATGAGCGCCGCGCTGCCGCACGCGTTCGCCGGCTGGGGCTGGGTGGTGGGCACCGCCTACGCCGTCCAGCAGGTCGGGCGCAGCGTCTTCATGGTGGCGGCGCTGCGCGGTTCGCCGTCGCTGCGGCGGAATTACGAGCGGATCCTCGCCTGGTGCGTCGTCAGCGGCGCGTTCGCCGTGGCCGGCGGCCTGGTGACCGGGGCAGGCCGGGACACGCTGTGGGTGCTCGCGGTCGCGGTCGACGTGACCGGCGGCCTGACCGGGTTCGCGACCCCGGGCCTGGGCCGGTCGCTCACCGCGGACTGGACGATCGAGGGCGGTCATTTCGCCGAGCGGTGCCAGGCGTTCATCCTGATCGCGCTCGGCGAGTCGATCGTCATCATCGGCGCCACCCTGTCAGGGATGGCGCGCGTCACCGCGACGTCCGCCGCCGCGTTCGTCGTGGCGTTCGCCGGGTCGGTGGCGCTGTGGTGGCTGTACTTCGACCGGTCGGCCGGGGCGAGCGCGGAGCTCATCGCCGCCTCGGACGACCCCGGCCGGCTGGGCCGCTCCGCGTACCACCTGATCCACCCGGTGATGGTGGCCGGCATCATCGTGGCCGCCGCGGGCGACGAGAAGATCCTGACGTTCCCGTCGGCGGCCGCGACCGGGGGGTCGGCCGCGCTTAACCTCGGCGGCCCGGCGCTGTTCCTGGCCGGGCACGCCGCGTTCAAGTTCGTCGTGTGGCGGGTCGTCCCGTGGACGCGGCTGGCCGGCGTGGCCGTGCTCGCCCTGCTGGCGCTCGCCGCCGGCACGATCGCGGAGATAGCGCTCGCGGCCTGCGCGGCCGTAGTGGTCGCCGCCGTCGCGGCCGCGGACCGCCATGTCGGCCGGGGCCTAACGCGCGAGCGAAGCGAACCACTGACCTGACCGGAGTAACCCCGCCTCCGTTCGGATAAAGATTCTCTAACTTCGCGGCGGCTACTCTTCCTCTTCGCTGTCCGCGACGACGCTGATGCTGTCGTTGGCCAGCAGGAACGAGATGTCCTCCAGGCTCTTGGCGATCGAGAACAGCAGGTACGGCACCGCCGCCGCGGCGTCCCCGCTGAGCATCCCCGCCGCCACGCGGAGCTGCGGGCTGTAGTCGGCCCCGATATCTTCCTGGAGCTCGTCCAGCAGGCCCTCGTCGTCCATTTGTCCGCGCCTCCCGTTAGTACCGACTCGCCCAATCTAGGCTGGCTCCGGAATCTTAGTGCAGCGCGGCCGGGTATGCCGCATGGGGCTCCATAGGCCGGAGAACAACCACGTGGGCGCGCGAAAAAAGCGTGCCAGACCCGGCGGGAGGTCGGGCCCGGCACGCTTGAGCGGGTCGGTAGGGGTTGCGGTTAGGAGGCGAAGTCGAGCAGCGGCTGTGCCCGCGACGGGTGACGCAGCTTGGACAGCGACTGCTTCTCCAGCTGCCGGATCCGCTCGCGGGTCAGACCGAGCGCGCGGCCGATCTCGTCCAGCGTGTGCGGGTTCCCGTCGTACAGGCCGAACCGCATCGCCATGATCGTCGCCTCTCGCGGCGTCAGCGCGTCCAGAGCCGAACGAAGCTGCTCCGCCATCAGCTGGCGGTCAACGAGTTCGGAGGCCTCGGGCGCGTCGACGTCCTCGATCAGGTCGCCGATGGAGGTCTCGCCGTCTTCGCCGATCGTGGAGTCCAGCGAGATCGGCTGCCGCGAGGTGCGCAGCAGCTCCTCGATCTGGTCCGGGGTCCGGTCCAGTTCGACGGCCAGCTCTTCCGGGGTAGGCTCGCGGCCGAGACGCTGATGCATGTCACGCTCGACGCGCGACAGCTTGGACAGCATCTCGAGCACGTGCACCGGCAGCCGGATGGTCCGCGCGGAGTCCGCGAAACCGCGCTGGATCGCCTGCCGGATCCACCACATCGCGTAGGTGGAGAACTTGTAGCCCTTGGTGTAGTCGAACTTCTCGACCGCACGGATCAGGCCCAGGTTCCCTTCCTGCACCACGTCGAGCAGCGACAGCCCCCGGTCGCTGTACTTCTTGGCGACAGAGACAACCAGCCGGAGGTTCGCCTCGAGCATGTGCGACTTGGCCCGGCGGCCGTCTTCGGCCACGAGCTCAAGGTCGCGCCGCAGCTCAGCGGACAGGCCCGGCTCGCTCTCCAGCTTGTGCTCGGCGAACAGCCCGGCCTCGATCCGCTTGGCCAGGTCGACCTCCTGCTCAGCGGTGAGCAGGCTGGTCCGGCCGATGGACTTGAGGTAGGTGTGCACCGAGTCGCCCATGGCGGGCGTCTGGTCGTCGAGGTCGACTCCGTCGGCGAACGAGGCGACGTCCGCCTCGATCGAGGCGACCTCGTCGTCCGCGAGCTCCGGGTCCCCGTCCCCTTCACCGGCGGCCGGGCCGTCAGGCCTGGCGGCTTCGGCGTCGGCCTTCTTGGACCGGGGCTTCTTCGCGGCGCCGCGAGCGGTCGTCGAACCCGCCGTGGCGGTTGCCTTGGCGGGAGAGCCCTTGACGGCAGTGCCCCGCACCGCGGTCTCTTGTCCGGCCACGGCCGGTTTGTCCGCGGCGGCGGCTTCTGTCTCCTCATTGGCGAGCCGGACTCCGGCTTCGCTCAGCTCACGGAGAATCGACCGAGCCTCGGCGGGGGTCAGCCCCGCCTGCTCGAACGCGGTCCGCAGGTCCGAAAGGGACAGGTGGCCCTGGCTGCGACCGCGCTGGATCAGGTCGTCCACGCGAGTTGAGTTAGCGTCCTCGTCTTGCACCGGAGCGGCCATGGCGATCCGCGGCATGAGACACCTCCCTCCATCTGTACACGAGCGCATGTGCTGCGCCGTTCAACATCAACAACGTCTTACGTCCCCGATGGCTTGTCAGCGAGCCCGAACTGCTTTACGGTGCTTGTACGGGCACTCTTAATAAACGCTTCGCGGCGTAGATTGTTCCCGTCCGCGTAACGTTCCCGCCTTCCGCAGGGATGCGAGATCCGGTTTGCCGCTTGGGAGCACCGGGATGGAGTCCGTCAGCACCAGTTCGCTTGGAGAAGCGTAACGCGGTAGTCGCGTCCGCACATGCGTACGTAGCAATTCTAGGCTAGGCGGCCGCGCGGGGTTCGCGGGGACCACCACAGCGGTGACCCGCTCGCCCCATTCGCGGTCGGGACGGCCTACCACGACGACCTCGCGAACGCCGGGGCAGCCGGCCAGGACGGCGGCGACCTCACCGGGGACAACCTTGTGCCCGCCGGTGTTGATCACGTCGTCGGCACGGCCGCGGACCACGACCAGCCCGCCGTCGAGCCAACCGAGGTCGGAGGTCACGAATTCCCCGTCGGCCAGCGCGGCGGCCGTCAGGTCGGGCCGTCCCCGGTACCGGTTCATCAGCACGGGACCGCTGATCCGCAGCCGCCCGTCCTCGCCCGCCCGCACCGACACGCCGTCGAGCGGCAGCCCGTCGTACACGCAGCCGCCGCACGTCTCGCTCATCCCGTACGTGGTCACCGCAGGCACTCCGGCCGCGCGCGCCCGGTCAAGCAGGCCCTGGTCCGCCGCCGCCCCGCCGACGAGCAGCGACCGCAGCGCCGCCAGCGCGGCCGCGCCGCCCTCGTCGGCCAGCAGCCGGACCAGCTGCGTCGGCACCACCGACACGTGCGCGCACCCGGCCGCGACGGCGTCCGCGACGGCCGCCGCGTTGGCCGCGTCGGCGACCACGGGATCCGTGCCCGACACCAGCGACCTCACCAGCACCTGCAACCCCGCCACGTGTGTCACGGGCAGGCAGCACAGCCACCGCTCGCCGGGCCTGGCGCGCAGCCGTACCAGCGACGCCCGCGCCGAGTGCAGCAGGGCGGCGGCGCTCAGCTCAACCCCCTTCGGCTCCCCGGTGGATCCGGAGGTCGCGATGATCACCGCCGTATCCGGTGCTGTCTTGTCTTTCCCTGAACGGATGGTGGTGACTCCGTCGGGCGCCGCCACCGCGTCGGGCTTGAAGACGTCGATAAGCTGCCGCAGTCGCGCGGCGGGCAGGCCGGCGTCTAGCGGCAGGATCGCCGGCCCGGTGCCGTCGAGCGCCTTCGCCAGCGGGGCGACGAGCCGTTTGGCGTCGGTCGGCCCGGACAGCAGTACCGCGTGCAAAGGGCGGTTATTCACGCTCGTAAGGTTAGATCCCGGACTTAGGGAGGTTACGAGTGGCCGAATGGCAGCGGTCTGGTCCGGAACCAGGCAAGGACTACTCCGATATCTGGTATGACACGGCTGGTGGTGTCGCGAAGATCACGATCAACCGGCCCGAGGTGCGCAACGCGTTCAGGCCGACCACGTTGTTCGAGCTCTCGCACGCGTTCAACGTCGCCCGCGACGACCAGAAGATCGGCGTGATCATTCTCACGGGCGCGGGGGACAAGGCGTTCTGCTCCGGCGGCGACCAGCGGATCCGCGGCGACGACGGTTACCTCGACCCGCACGGCGTCGGCCGGCTGAACGTGCTCGACCTGCAGGTGCAGATCCGGCGGCTGCCCAAGCCGGTCATCGCGATGGTGGCCGGCTACGCGATCGGCGGCGGCCACGTGCTGCACGTGTGCTGCGACCTGACGATCGCCGCGGACAACGCGGTGTTCGGGCAGACCGGGCCGAAGGTCGGGTCGTTCGACGCCGGGTACGGGTCCTGGCTGCTCGCGCAGACCGTCGGGCTGAAGAAGGCGCGCGAGATCTGGTACCTGTGCCGGCAGTACGACGCGCAGCAGGCGCTCGACATGGGCCTGGTGAACACGGTCGTTCCGCTGGCCGACCTGGAGGCCGAGACGCTGCGCTGGTGCGACGAGATGCTGGCCAAGTCGCCGCTGGCGCTGCGGATGCTGAAGGGTGCGATGAACGCCGTCACCGACGGCGCGGCCGGCATGCAGCAGTTCGCCGGCGACGCGACCATGCTGTACAACATGAGCGAGGAGGCCCAGGAAGGCCGCGACGCCTACAAGGAGAAGCGGACCCCGGACTTCGCCAGGTTCCCGCGCCGCCCATGACCCCGCCCATGCCCCCCCGCCCGCCCCGCGCCCGCCCGGGGCCCCGCCCCACCGCCCGCCATTCGGTCGAATGCGCATTCGGCGTGGCTAGAGTGGGTCGAATGCGCATTTGGC
>DATMKQ010000053.1:0-4090 GCA_035571275.1 Trebonia sp. | reverse complement strand
CGCCGCCGGCGTGTTCCTTGACGCCTTCGTCGTCCGGCTCACCCTGGTGCCGGCCGTGATGGCGATCATCGGGTCAAGGATCTGGTACCACCCGCAGTGGTTCGCCCGGCACATCCCGGACCCGGACATCGAGGGGCAGCGACTCGAGCACGAGCTCGCTGAGGGGGAGCTCGCCGTCGCTGGCACCTCAGCCCGGGAGGCCTAGCGGCCCGCGCCCTCAGCGGCCGGCCTGCGGTCAAGACGGCGCTCCCAGAGGCTGCGCCGCTCGGAGAGCCAGGACTCGGCCGACCGTAGCGCCACCAGGTCGATACTGCAGGTCCGGGTGCGGCCGACCTTCTGCGACCGGATCAGGCCGCTGGCCTCCAGCACCTGGACGTGCTGGAGGACCGCGGCCAGGGACATCGCGAGCGGTTGGGCGAGTTCGCTCACCGACGCGGATCCGTGGCTGAGCCGCTCGACCATGAGCCGTCGGCCCGGATCGGCCAAGGCCTGGAAGACCCGGTCCAGATCGGTCATTTGGTTAACCATGTGCTTGAGTATGCGCCGGGCCGCGGCTAACAGTCAAGTGATCACTTCAGTATTGAGCCGACCAGAGTCAGGGCCGCGGTCGGCGAACCCTCATGATCCGCACGCCGGATCCGGGCCCGCATGGCTGCTGGCGGTGCGGCGGTACTCGCGGGGGCAGCAGCCACGGGTGTTCTTGAACGCGCGGGTGAAATGCGACGCGTCCTTGAAGCCGACGCTGAACGCGATGTCGGTGATGGTCCGGTCGGCCTGCCGTGAGTCCGCGAGGAGCCGGCTGGCCTGTTCAAGACGCCGGTCCAGGATCCAGCGGGCCGGTGATGTTCCTTCCGCCTGGAACAGCAGGTACAGGTAGCGGACCGATACCCGAAGCGCCTGGGCGACCCCAGTTGGTGACAGGTCCTGGTCGGCCAGGTGGCCGGCGATGTAACGCTGGGCGCGCAGCAGGTGCGCGGCCCGTGGCAGCATGTGCTGCGCGCTGTCGTCGGTTACCTCGCACAGCGCGGTGGCTAGCAGTTCGACCACGTGGGCGGCGAGCCGCTGGCCCACCTCGACGGGCAGGTTGTCCGCCTGCGTGGTCAGGGAGCGGACCAGGGGGCCGAACAGTGCGCCCACGCCGTGATCGCCACGTACCACCGCAGCCGGCCCGCCGCCCGGCAGCAGGCAATGTGCGGTGTACATGTCGCGCGGAATCTTCAGCACGATCTGCCGGAACGGATCGGGGCAGGCGATCCGGCAGGGGAGGGCGCTGTCGTAGACGGCGAAGTCACCGGGCTGCAGGACGGCGTCAAAGCGCTGCTGGGTCATCATGACGCGGCCGCGAACCGCCAGGTTGACCACGAAGTCATCGTCGTAGGACGACCGGATTTTTTCCGCCGAACGAATGACTGCGTGCGGCTCTGAACTGACCGTCGCGATCCGCAGCCGGTCGAGGCTCTGGGCGGTAATCTCGCCGCGGAACCCGGTCCGAGCCAGTCCGCCCCGCTGCACGTCGAGCGCGAAGAACGTGGCGCAGACGACCTCCTGCCAGTACTCCAGCTGGGATCGTCGGCCCACCTCGGCGGTCGAGAAGCGGACTGCCATGAGTGCCTCGCGGGGTTAACTGGTGCCTTAAGGGTCAAGTATCCGTGCAGGGAGAGTCAAGCGATGGCCGCGCATCGTCCCTAGCGTCAGGGCATGCGCCCCTGTGTCAGAAGGGGACGACTGTGTTAGAAGGGAACGACTCAGATGATGCCCGCGATGAACCGGTTCGAGCAAGCCGTCCACGACTGCATGATTCCCACCGCGAACCTGCTTGATCAGACGGTCAACCCGCTGCACCGGGCGATGCTGTTCAATTTCTGGCGGCACGTGCACCTGGAGGGTGCCGGGGAGTACGGCCAGATCGTGGCCCCGGACATGATGGTCGACCATCCCGTGTACCGGATCACCTGGGGCGCCAATCCCGCTGTCATCGAGGGCAAGGAAGGGGTGCTCGGCTTCTACCACAGCGTCGGGGAAGCCGTGCTGTGGAACTCCGATGACCGGCTCGCGGTGGCCGACTGGGGTATCTGCGACGAGCTCACCTTTCACCAGCTCGCGGTCGGCTCGGATCTGCAGGCGCTCAGCTACGACGTCGGTAATCCCGCTGGCCTGTATCACGTATCCAGCCGTCAGGCGTTCATCTGGCCCTATGACGAGCGGGCCCGGCTGGCCGGGGAGAACCTGTACGAGGACAAGACCAGCCTGCAAATCGTCGAGGTCGACCCGGCTGAGGCCGCCACGCCCGCGCGGGTCCGTGAGATCCACCGCGAGCAGCTGGCCAAGCTCGAGGAGGACCGCGGGGACAAGTTCTGGATACTGGACAGCGCCTGACCGGGGACGTCGCCGCGCCGTTTACAGTGGGCGCCGTCGCCTTACAGTGGGCGCCGTCGCCGCGGCCGCCAGCCGTCGACGCGCCACTTCGAGCCGGGGCGCCCGGGCAGCAGCAGGACGATCAGCAGCCCCAGGACCGACAGGAACAGGCCGAACGTCAACCCGACCCGCTCGCCGTAGCCCTTGCGCCCCGAGAGCCACGACGCGGCCGCCGCCGAGATCAGCCACGCGAACAGGAAGTAAAGCGCATTGACGCCGACCGCGCCGCTCATCTCGTTGCTCCGTAACCGGTCATGTGCCGAGGTACGCCTTCTGGACCTCGGGGTTGCCCTGCAGGCTCGCCGAATCGTTGGCCAAGGCCACCCGCCCAGTCTCTAGCACATAGCCACGGCTGGCGGCGTCGAGCGCCCGGTTGGCGTTCTGCTCGACCAACAGGATCGCGACCCCGGAGCGGTTGATCTCACCGATGGTCTCATAGATCCGGTCCACCAGGATCGGGGCGATCCCGAGCGACGGCTCGTCGAGCAGCAGCAGCTTCGGCCGGGCCATCAGCGCGCGGCCGATCGCGAGCATCTGCTGCTCGCCGCCGGACATCGTGCCTGCCTTCTGGCGCTCGCGCTCCTTGAGCCGGGGGAAAAGGTCGTAGACGCGGTCAAGGTCTTCGGTAATCTCGGGGCCGCGCCGCCGGTGCGCGCCCAGGTCCAGGTTCTCCCGTACGGTCATCCGCGGGAAGCAGTGGCGGCCCTCGGGGGCGAGCGCGATCCCGCGGATGGGTATCTCGTGCGCCGGCACGCGCGTGATGTCCTCTCCGGCGAACGTGATCTTCCCCGAGCTGGCCGGAGTGAGTCCCGAGATGGAACGCAGGGTGGTGGACTTGCCGGCGCCGTTCGAGCCGATCAGGGTGACCACCTCGCCGGCGTCGACGGTCAGCGAGATGCCCTTCAGCGCCTCGATCGCGCCGTAGTGGGTATGGATGTCTGAGACCTCGAGCAGGGTCATCACGCCTGCTTTCCGAGATACGCCTCGATCACCCCGGGGTCCGCACGGACCACGGCCGGCTCACCTTCGGCGATCTTCTTGCCGTAGTCCAGCACCGTGACGCGCTCGGAGACGCCCATCACGACCTTCATGTCGTGTTCGATCAGCAGGATCGTCAGCTTCAGGTCGTCGCGCAGTGTCCGCATGAACTCAGTCAGCACCTGGGATTCGTTCGGGTTCATGCCGGCGGTCGGCTCGTCGAGCAGCAGCAGTGCCGGCTGGGACGCCAGCGCCCGGGCGATCTCCACCCGCCGCTGGTCGCCGTACGGCAGTTGCGACACGAGCCGGTCGAAGACGGGCTCGCGCAGGCCGACGTACGCCAGCAGCTCACGGGCGTGCTCGCGCGTTTGGAGTTCCTCGCGGCGTACCCGGGGCGGCCGGAAGATCGACCCGAAGAGCCCGGCCCGCATCTGCGCATGGTGCCCGACCATCACGTTCTCGACCGCCGTCATCGCGCCGAACAGGCGGATGTTCTGGAAGGTCCGTGCGACGCCGTACTTGGTGATCACGTCAGGCCGCGCCCGCGTGATGTCCCGCTCGCCGAGCAGGATCCGTCCCTCGGTCGGCCGGTACAGCCCGGTCAGCATGTTGAACAGCGTGGTCTTCCCGGCTCCGTTCGGCCCAATCAAGGACACGATGGCGTGCTGCGGGACGTCGAACGAGACGTCGTTGACGG
>DATMKQ010000052.1:0-61689 GCA_035571275.1 Trebonia sp. | reverse complement strand
CCGCGAGTGGATTTTTGGTGACTTTCAGTGGCAAAGGAATTACCGGATCGATATAGCGGGAACTGGATCGGGACCTGAAACGTAAACGTAACAAGAGTTTGATCACCCGTGACTCACGTGAATCGGGACGTGACATCTCGGAAAATTCGGGCAGTTGGGAGCGGGATGTCCCGGACTGATCTTCCGCGCGGCGCAGCCGGTCAGCGGACGGAGGGAGAACTGGTTGACTGATATCCAGCAGGTGGTGCCGGCACCGCGAGAACTCGCGGGCAGGTTCCGGGCCTACGGCCCGCGGCACTTGGACATTCTCGCGCTGCGGGCGGGCCTCGGTGACGCCGAGCGACTCGCGATCCGTGCGGTGGCCGCTGTGCTTCCGTTCCGGACCAACTCCTACGTAGTCGAGGAGCTCATCGACTGGGACGCGGCTCCGGACGATCCCATCTACCGCCTGGTGTTCCCGCAGCCGGACATGCTGCCCCGTGCCGACATCGACCGGATGTCACGCCTAATCAGTGACGACGCGCCGGAATCGAAGATCCGCGCGGCGGCACACGAGATCCGGATGGGGCTGAACCCTCACCCGGCCGGCCAGCTTGTGCTGAACGCACCGAGCCTGGATGGCAGGCGGCTGCCTGGCCTGCAGCACAAGTACCCGGAGACGGTCCTGTTCTTCCCGAAGCAGGGCCAGACCTGCCACGCGTACTGCACGTACTGCTTCCGCTGGGCGCAGTTCGTCGACGAGCCCGACCTCAAGATGGCCACCGACCACGTTGACGCGCTTGTCGCCTACCTGCGCAAGCACCGCGAGGTGACCAGCGTGCTTATCACCGGCGGGGACCCGATGATCATGAGCGCCGCCGTGCTACGGCGGTACATCGAGCCGCTGCTCGACCCGTCGCTCGACCACCTCGAGTCGATCAGGATCGGGACCAAGTCGCTGGCGTACTGGCCGCAGCGCTACGTCACTGACGCGGACGCGGACGCCACGCTCAGGCTGTTCGCCGAGGTCGCCGAGACGGGCAAGAACCTGGCGCTGATGGCGCACTACTCTCACCCCCGTGAGCTCGAGCCGCCGATCGTCGCCCAGGCGGTCAGCAAGATCAGGTCAGCCGGCGCGGTGATCCGCACTCAGGCTCCGCTGATCCGGTCGATCAACGACACGGCGGAAACCTGGCGGTCGATGTGGCGGAGCCAGGTACGCGCAGGAATGATCCCGTACTACATGTTCGTGGAGCGCGACACGGGTCCGCGCGACTACTTCGCGGTGCCCTTGGCTCGCGCGCATGAGATCTTCCGTGACGCGTACGCCGGGGTCTCGGGGCTGTGCCGTTCGGTCCGCGGGCCATCGATGTCGGCGACGCCTGGCAAGGTGTGCGTGGACGGCACCGCGGAGGTCGCCGGCATGCGGGTATTCGTGCTGCGCATGTTGCAGGCCCGCGACCCGGCGCTTGTCGGCCGCCCGTTCTTCGCGCGCTTCGACCCGCGGGCCACCTGGCTGACCGAGCTGGAGCCCGCGTTCGCCGACAGGTTCCCGTTCGAATCCGACCCCTACCAGGTCAGCTCCGCTGAGTTGTCAGGCATATGGCCGGACGAGCTCATCGAACCCGCTGTGTGACCCGCGCTAAGCTCCGGCTATGGAGCTGAACGGAACATCTGCGATTGTCACTGGTGCGGCCAGCGGCCTGGGGGAGGCCACGGCCAGGGCGCTGGCGCGCGCCGGGGTATACGTTGTCGTCGCTGACATCAACGAGGACGGCGGTAAAGCAGTCGCCGCGGACATTGGCGGGCAGTTCGCCAAGACGGACGTGACGGATGAAGAGTCCGTCCGCGAGGCGGTGGCCGCGGCGGCGTCGGCTGGCCGGCCGTTGCGGGTGGCGGTCAGCTGCGCCGGCATCGGATGGGCCGAGCGCACGGTCAACAGGGAAGGCGCGCCGCATGGCCTGGCTACCTTCCAGAAGGTCATCGCGATCAACCTCACCGGCACGTTCAACCTCATGCGGCTGGCGGCCGCCGCCATCGCCCAGACGGAGGCAGCCGATGCCGACGGTCAGCGCGGAGTGATCATCAACACCTCGTCTGTCGCGGGCATCGAGGGCCAGACCGGTCAGCTCGCCTATTCGGCTTCCAAGGGCGGGATCATCGGGATGACGGTGCCCGCTGCGCGCGATCTTTCTGTCATCGGGGTGCGGGTGAACACGATCTGCCCGGGCGTCATCCACACGCCCATCTACAAGAGCATCGCCGGCAGTGAGCGGGATGCCGAAGAGTTCCTCGCCAGGCTGGCGGCTCCGGTGGTGTTCCCCAAGAGGCTCGGACGCCCAGACGAATTCGGGCAGCTGGTGCGCTCGCTGATCGAGAATGACTACATGAACGCGGAGGTCGTGCGCTTCGACGGCGGCATCCGGTTCCAGCCCAAGTGACACTGCCTGGCGTGGGGGTCGGATGTCGGGGATCGCTGGGTGCCTCGCGCTCGCGGAGGGGACAGGGCCGGACGCGGATTGGGTCGTCCGGGCAGCACGACGCATGGCGCATCGGGGCCCTGATGACGAAGGTGTGTTCTCCGACGGCGCGATCGCGCTAGCCGCGAAGCGGCTGGCGGTCATCGACCCCTCCGCGGCCGGGCATCAGCCCATGAGGTCTGCCGACGGCCGCTTCTGGATGGTCTTCGATGGCGAGATCTACAACTATCCGGAGCTGGCGCAGCGCCTCCGGGGGCGGGGGGTCACGCTGCGCGGCGGGTCGGATTCCGAGGTTCTGCTCGAGGCGTATGCCGCCGAGGGCAAGGACGCCCTCAGGCGGCTGCGCGGCACGTACGCGTTCGCCGTGTGGGACACACACACCAACGAGCTGTTCTGCGCTCGTGACCCGTTCGGTCTGAAGTCGCTGTACTACACCCTGGCGGAAAGCGGCAGACAGCTCCGGTTCGCCTCGGAGCGCAAGGCCCTCACCGGTCCGGGAGAGGTCTCGGTGATCGACCCCGACGCGCTGCGCCGGTATCTGTCGTTCCAGTACGTCCCGGCGCCGGCGACGATGACCCCTCCAGTGCGCCAGCTCCCGCCCGGCCATTTCCTGACCGCCAAGCCGGGCGGCCCCGTCGACGTGTTCAGGTACTGGCGGCCGGTGCTGCGCCCGGCGCGGTCGCCGTCCCCGGAGAGCCCCGAACGGATCCTCGCGGCGCTGCGCGACTCGGTCACTGCTCATTTGCGTAGCGACGTACCGGTCGGCGCGTTCCTGTCCGGCGGCGTGGACTCGTCGGCGATCTGCGCGCTCGCGGCGGAGACCCGGCCCGGCATGCTGACGTTCACCGCCGGGTTCGCCTGGTCCGGATACAGCGAGATCGAGCAGGCGCAGGAGACCGCGGAGGCGCTTGGGCTGAAGTCCGTGTCACGCGTGATCACGGCGGCGGAGTTCGCCGCCAGGCTGCCGGAGGTCATCTGGCAGCTAGACGACCCGATGGCGGACGCCGCGGCGATCCCGCTGTGGTTCGTGGCCAAGGAGGCGCGCCGGCATGTCAAGGTGGTGCTTTCTGGTGAAGGCGCGGACGAGCTCTTCGGCGGGTACGGGGTGTACTACCAGCCGAGCGTGGTCCGGGCCGCGACGCGGCTGCCCGAGTGGGGACGCTCGTCGGCGAGTGCCATGGCCGCCCGGATGTCGGCCGGACAGCGCGGCCGGGGGCTGCTAAAGCGCATCGCGACGCCGCTGCGCAGCCGGTACATCGGCAACGCCTACGTTTTCCACGCCGAAGACGTGGATCTCCTCACCCGGTACGGCGGCGGGACCGCTTACGACGTGACCGATCCGCTTTTCGACCAGGCCGCGGAGAACGGGCTGGACGACGTCGCCACCATGCAATTCATCGATCTCAACACCTGGCTTCCCGGTGACATCCTTGTCAAGGCCGATCGCGCGACGATGGCGCACGGGCTCGAGCTGCGTTCGCCGTTCCTCGACCGCGAGGTGATGGCGGTGGCCAGCCGGCTAGCACGGGCGGAGAAGACCGCCGCGGGTACGACGAAGTTCGCGCTCCGCGAGGCGATGGGGGGGCTGCTGCCGCAGGTAGCCGCGGAGCGCAGGAAGCTGGGCTTTCCCGTGCCGATCGGGCACTGGTTCCGCGGCGAGCTAGCCGGGTACGCCGAGCAGGTCATTCGCGAGGCAAGGACCGAGGAGTGGCTCGACAAGCGCGCCGTGCTTGACGTGCTGCGGCGGTTCCGCGCTCAGGATCCGGACGTGCCGTGGCGGCAGCTGTGGGCTCTCGTGGTGTTCTCGCTCTGGCACCAGATCTACGTGGAGCGGGTATTCGACCCCGTGGCGCTCGGCTGGCAGAGTTGACGACCGGAGAGGATTCTTACGGTGTCTCGGTGGCAGGCGGCAGGCTGCCGCCAGCGAGCAGTTGCTCACGGATCTTGCGGCGGCCTCGGTGTAGCCGGGACATGACCGTACCGACGGGGGTCCCCATTATCTCGGCGATCTCCCGGTAGGGGTAGCCCTCGATGTCGGCGAGGTAGACCGCGGTGCGGAACTCGTTGGGCAGCTCGCGCAGCGCCCGGAGCAGGTCGGAGTCGGTTGCCTGGTCGAGCGCCTCGGCTTCCGCCGAGCGAACCGGGGGGCCGAGCCGGTCGGCGGACATCTGCCACTCCTGCAGGTCGCCGCCGAGCGCCTGCTGCGGCTCGCGACGCCGTTTCCGGTAGACGTTGATGAACGTGGTCGTGAGGATGCGGTTCAGCCAGGCACGCAAGTTGGTGCCGGGCCGGAACTGATGGAACGCCGCGTAGGCCTTGACCGATGTCTCCTGCACAAGGTCCTCGGCGTCGGTGGGGTTACGGGTCATCCGCAGCGCAGCTGGGTACAGCTGGCTAAGCTGCGGCACGACGTCGCGCTCGAACCGGGCGCGGCTGTCCGCTGATTCCGGCGCGCTGTCTATGACGCTGCCGTCCTGATCTTGGTTCAGGCTCATTGTTGGCTCCGGGGGTCGGCACTCCTACTCATATAGACGCACGGAAGGGCCCCGACAGTCCAATCTGTGACCTAAATCACTTTAAGATATGTCGCGACATGGCGAACGTCTGGAGCGTCGGCTAGATCCAGCCGTGATACCACATGTGCCCCAGCCAGGAGAAGAGGCCGTCGAAGGAGCCCCCTGAGTAGGGGATGATCTTGCCCGCCAGGATTGGATAGAAGTACCAGAACAACAGGAGGACGGCCACGAGGTAAAAGCCGACCACGGAGGAACCAATGGCGCGGCGCATCCGGCTCGCCGTCGCGGGGCCGATGATCAGGCCCAGACAGAGCACGATGCACAGGATCATGAACGGCTCGAACTCGACCGCGTAGTAGTAGAACTTCGTCCGCGAGATGAACGGCAGCCACGTCACCCATCCGGCGGCGACGCCCAGCACGGCCACTCCGGCCCGCCAGTCGCGGCGGGTGAACCACCAGCCGAGGCAGAACAGCATCGCGGGGATCGCCACCCACCAGATGGCCGGGTTCCCGATCGCGAGCACCTCTTGCGACCACTCGGGGCCCGTGTACCCGCTCGGGCACACGTGGTAATTGGTCGGCCCTGTGTAGCACTGGTAGAAGAACGCCACCGGCCGGCTGATCACCAGCCAGCCCCACGGTTGCGACATGTAGGGATGTGTCTTGTTCAGCCCGACGGCGAACTGGACCATCTCCTTGTGGTACTCGAAGAGCGAGTACAACGCCGAGATCACGGGGGTGGTGACGCCGTTCTGCTGTCCGTAGTCGCGGTCATACCCGGTATTGGTGACCAGCCAGCCGGTCCACGTGATGGTGTAGGTGACAAGCGGGATCAAGGCGAACGTGAGCGGGAGCCATTTCCCGTCCCTGACCAGGGCGCCGCGGACGTAGTCGCGCAGGCCCGCCGCGCGTCGGGCGCCCAGGTCCCACGCGATGCACAGGCCGACGAACGCGACGAGGTACCAGGCGCCGTACTGCTTGCTGGCGCACGCCAGGCCGATGAGCACGCCGGCGGCCACCCGCCACTTCCTGATCCCCAGCTGGGGACCCGCCTCGTCGCCCGGGTGCAGCACCATCGCGGTCGCCAGCCTGGCGCGGGAAACGTCCCTGTCCACGACCAGGCAGCCGAACGCCGCTAGCACGAAGAACATCAGGAAGATGTCCAGGATGCCGGTCCTGCTCAGCACGAACTCGAGTCCGTCCAGGGACAGCAGCAGCCCGGCGACACAGCCCAGCAGGGTCGACCTGGTCATGCGCCGCGCGACCCGGCACATGATGAGGATCGCCAGCGAGCCGATGAACGCGGGGGCGACTCGCCAGCCGACCGAGTTCAGCCCGTAGATCCACTCGCCCACCGCCATCAGCAGCTTGCCTACCGGCGGCTGCACCACGTACTCACCGCAGCCGGTGCCCGTGCAGGACTGGAAGATGTTGGTATGCCCGGCGATGATCAGCTGGTTCGCGTTCGATACCAGGTTCCATTCGACGCCGTGCTTGAGGATGGACCAGGCGTCCTTGGCGTAGTAGGTCTCGTCGAAGATTATGGCGCGCGGGACGGCTAGCCTGTTGAACCGGAGGAAAGCAGCGAACGCGGTGACAAGCAGCGGGCCGACCCAGCCCCACAGCCTGTCGTCTGGCATCGGTGTCATCAGCCGCGCGCGCAGCGCGGCTATCCGTGCTGTTACGTTCTCGTCACCGGGCATGGCAGGGGAGACGCCGACGGCGACCGTCTCGCCGTCCACGCTGTCCGGACGCGGACCATTAGGGCCGTCGTCCTCGGGTTCCATGGCCGGGGATCCGGCCTGAGTCGCGGTCATTGAACGCCATGCTATGTGGAGGGGGGCGTGGGTGGGGAGCCGAAGCGGAGGGGACGGTGATAACGAAGTGATGCACGCAGGTAACGGCGTTCTCACGCTGGCCGCTGTTCCTATCGGCCGGGTCGAGGACGCTCCCGCCCGGCTGGTGACGGAGCTGGAGAGCGCCGACGTCATAGCCGCGGAGGACACCCGCCGCCTGCGCCGCCTTGCGGCCACGCTGCAGGTCCGGCTGGCGGCGCGGGTGGTGTCGTACTACGACGTGATCGAGGCGCGGCGCGCAGCGGAGCTGGTGGCCGAGCTTCAGGCCGGCCAGAACGTGCTGGTGGTCACCGACGCCGGGATGCCCGGCATCAGTGACCCCGGTTACCGCCTTGTCGCCGCGGCGGCGGCGGCGGGGATCAGGGTCACCGCCGTGCCGGGACCGTCCGCGGTGACCACGGCGCTCGCCGTCTCCGGGCTGCCCACGGACAGGTTCTGTTTCGAGGGGTTCCCGCCGCGCAAGCCGGGCGAGAGGGCGCGGAGGTTCGCCGAACTGGCGGCCGATACCCGGACCCAGGTCTTCTTCGAGTCGCCGCGCAGGCTCGCCGGCACCCTCCAAGAGCTCGAGCGCTCGCACGGAGCCGACCGGGCCGCGGTCGTCTGCAGGGAGCTCACCAAGGTGCACGAGGAGATCAGGCGGGGGACGCTCGCCGAGCTCGCGTCCTGGGCGGACCCGCACAACCCCGCGCACCCGCCAGGGGCGCACGGGTCAGGAGGAGTCCGGGGCGAAATCACGCTGGTCGTGGCCGGCCTCGACCGCGCTGTCGCCAAGGCCGCTGCCCGCGACGCCGCCCGAGCGGCGCGCCGTACCGCCCGGCACGCCGCCCGCCACGGTGACCCCGCTGCCGAGATCGCGCCCGGCCAGCCCGCACCGGGCTAGCCAGCGTTGGCCGGAGGTGTCGCGCCCGAACGCGAGCGCCGCGGCCAGGCAGCCGAACGGCACCGCGGTCAGCACGTACCGCCAGTCGAACTCCGCCGTCGCCGCGGGTACCACGATCAGTGCGACCGAGCTCAGCCAGGGCAGGAGTGCCGCTCCTCCCGGGCGAGAGCGCCAGCCCAGCACGATTCCGCCAAGTCCGACCAGCAGGATCAGCCCGTACACGGTGCCGGGCAGGTAGATGTACCGCTCGTAGACGCGGATGGCGCCCGCGAACGGGTTCACTACGGCGGTCGCCGGATTACCGTGCCCGTAGTAGGCCTCGGGCGAGGGGTAGCCGCGGTACGGACCCGGCGGAATGTCCAGCGACTTATATCCGAACAGGTATTCGTCATAGGTGGCGGCGTTGGGGAAGACCGTCCTTGACCAGCTGAAGCTGCGCACCGTGTCGTCGAAGACGGTGTTGGCATACGCGAGCGGCTGCGCCTCGATGGCCTTGATCGCGAACTGCTCCGCGAGCTTGTTGACCTGCGGAGTGAACTTCGGAGCGGGGAACCTGGCGAGCGGGCTCGCGTCGGTCCAGATATAGGCCTGCGCGACCGGCCGCTGATCCGGCGGCACCGTGGTGCACAGCGGCAGCAGGTCCACGGGCAGCCGCACCTGCGAGCAGTCGGCGAACGTCATCACCCGCGAGTACAAGAAGACGCCCAGGGCTTCGTTCGTGGCGAACTCGCCGTGCTGCGCGTCGTACCAGCCCTCGTAGGCGACATAGGGGACGGCGAACGCGACCACGCACGCCGCGACCCCGGCCAGCAGGTACCGCCAGCTCGGCAAGAAACGGATCACCAGGTACACCGCGAAGACCGCAACCAGCGGGAGCCCGGTGGCCCTGACGACCGCTGACAGTCCGAGCAGCAAGCCCGCGAGCAGGCACGCCCACCACGGCGGCCGCGGCCACCACAGCACCAGCGTGACTGCCGCCATGGCCAGGAACAGGAACAGCGTGTCCGCCATGATCAGGTGCTCGAGCTGGATCTCGTACCCGTCAAACAGCACCGGCAGCGAGAACAGCACGGCGACCCACGCGGGCGTCCCGAACCGGTGCCTGGCCAGCGCGTAGATCATCACCCCGACCGCCAGCCCCATCACGTGCTGTGAGATCGTGACGAGAGCGTAACTATGGAAGGGCTCCAGCACCCGCAGGTAGACCGAGTACCCGGACGGCCGGGTCGGGTTGAGGGTCATCGTGACCGCGCTGCTCACGTACGTGAAAGAGTCGTTGAACCAGGATTGCCAGCGGTACCCGAGCTCGGCGTCCACTCGCAGCAGCACGGCCGGGACCAGCGCGACAGCGAACAGTTTGTTCTCGGCGAGCAGCCTGGCCGTCGCCCGCCGTGTCACCGCAGGCATTACCCTCAAACCCGTATCCTCTCTTTCCTGTTGGCAGAAACCAGCCGGCTAGTTCCGGAGCGACTATGCACAGTCTCGTGTAACGGTAAACGGTGAATGGAGTCCCCGTGGAGCTGACCGTCGTCATGCCTTGCCTCAATGAGGCGGAGACCGTGGCTGCGTGCGTCACGAAGGCGGTCAGGTTCATCGCTGACAGCGGGATCACCGGTGAGGTCGTGGTCGCCGACAATGGCAGCACGGATGGCAGCCAGCGGCTCGCCGAGGAGGCGGGCGCGCGCGTGGTCCAAGTCAAAGATAAAGGTTACGGCAACGCCCTCATGGGCGGGATCGTCGCGGCCCGCGGCGAGTATGTGATCATGGGCGACGCCGACGACAGCTACGACTTCAGCAACCTGATGCCGTTCCTGGCCGAGCTCCGCGGCGGCGCCGATCTGGTGATGGGCAATAGGTTCAAGGGCGGCATCGCCCCGGGCGCGATGCCGAAACTGCACCGCTACCTGGGCAACCCGGTGCTGTCGTTCGCCGGCCGGCTGTTCTTCCGCAGCCCGATCGGGGACTTCCACTGCGGGCTGCGCGGCTTCAGGAGGGACAGCGCGCTCAGGCTGGGCCTGCAGGCGACCGGCATGGAGTTCGCCAGCGAGATGGTCGTGAAGGCCACCCTCGCGAACCAGAAAATCACCGAGGTGCCCACCACGCTGGCCAAGGACGGCCGCAGCCGCCCGCCGCACCTGCGCAGCTGGCGCGATGGCTGGCGGCACCTGCGCTTCCTGTTGCTGTTCAGCCCGCGCTGGCTGTTCTTCGCGCCGGGCCTGGTCTTGTTCGTCGCCGGCCTCGTGATCGGCGCCGTCATCGCGGCGGGCCCGCTCAAGGTTGGCGGCGTCACGTTCGACGTCGACACCCTGGTGGCGGCGAGCGCGATGGTCGTGATCGGCTTCCAGGCTGTGCTTTTCTGGCTGTTCACCCAGGTATACGCGGGTTCGGAGGGCTTCCTTCCCGAGGAGCCGAAGGTGCAGCGCCTGCTCGGCAACCTGTCCCTCGAGCGCGGCCTGCTGGCTGGCGCCGCGATCGGCCTGGCGGGCCTCGTCGGCCTTATCTTCTCGCTGACCTACTGGCAGGCGAACAAGTTCGGCCAGCTCAACTACGAGCACGCGCTGCGGCTCATGGTTCCCTCGGTGACCGCGCTCGTGGTGAGCTGCCAGGTCATCCTCGGCACGTTCTTCCTGTCCATCCTTGGCATCAAGCAGACCAGGCACACCCCGATCGGCGCCAGGGCGGAGATTAAAGCGAGCGACGAGCCAGCGACTACCCGTAGGCTTTAGTCATGTCTTCCGCCAATCCCAAGCACATTCTGGCCGCGCCGGCCTGGCCATACGCCAATGGCCCGCGGCACATCGGGCACGTTTCCGGCTTCGCCCTCCCGTGCGACATGTTCAGCCGGTACCAGCGGATGGCGGGCAACAAGGTGCTGATGGTCTCGGGCACCGACGAGCACGGCACGCCGATTCAGGTGCAGGCCGACAAGGAAGGCGTGTCCGCCAGGGAGATCGCCGACCGGTACAACACGGTGATCGGCGAGGACCTCACCGCTCTCGGCATGACCTACGACCTGTTCACCAGGACCACGACGCGCAACCACTACGCGGTGGTCCAGGAGATGTTCACGACGCTGCTGCGCAACGGGTACATCTTCCCGAAGACCACGCTCGGCGCGATCTCGCCGTCTACGGGGCGTACGCTGCCGGATCGGTACATTGAGGGCACGTGCCCGATTTGCGGGTATCCGCATGCCCGCGGCGACCAGTGCGACAACTGCGGCAACCAGCTGGACCCGACCGACCTGATCAACCCGAAGTCGCGGATCAACGGCGAGACACCGCGGTTCGTCGAGCAGGAACACTACTTCCTCGACCTGCCCGCGTTCACCGAGGTTCTCGGCTCCTGGCTGCAGTCCAAATCCGGTCAATGGCGGCCGAACGTCCTGAAGTTTTCCCTGAACCTGCTCGACGACCTGCAGCCCCGAGCGATCACCCGAGACCTCGACTGGGGCGTGCCCGTGCCGCTCGACGGCTGGCGGGACCGGCCTGACAAGCGGATCTACGTCTGGTTCGACGCGGTGATCGGCTACCTGTCGGCGAGCGTCGAGTGGGCCCGCCGGTCCGGCGACCCGGAGGCTTGGCGCGCCTGGTGGAACGATCCTGGCGCCGATGCCTACTACTTCATGGGCAAGGACAACATCGTCTTCCACGCGGAGATCTGGCCGGCGATGCTTCTCGGCTACGCCGGACGGGGGGCCAAGGGCGGCACCGCGGGTCCGCTTGGCGCCCTTAACCTGCCCACCGAGGTGGTGAGCAGCGAGTACCTGACGATGGAGGGCCGCAAGTTCTCCTCCTCCCGCCAGGTGGTCATCTACGTGCGGGATTTCCTTGCCCGCTACGACGTGGACGCGCTGCGGTATTACGTGGCGATTGCCGGGCCGGAGAACCAGGACACCGACTTCACCTGGAGCGAGTTCGTCCGGCGCAACAACGACGAACTGGTCGCGACCTGGGGGAACCTGGTCAACCGCGCGGTGTCCTTCGCGGCGCGGAACATCGGTTCTATCCCGGACGCGGGCGCGCTGACCGACGCGGATCACGCGCTGCTCGACGCCTCCCGGCAGGCATTCGTTACCGTCGGCGACCATCTGTCCCGGTCGCACTTCAAGTTCGCGATCACCGACGCGATGCGCACCGTAGCCGAGGCCAACAAGTACTTCTCCGAGCAGGCGCCGTGGAAACTGCGTGAGTCCGATCCCGCGCGGATGCGGACGATCCTGCACGTCGCCTTGCAGGCGGTGGACGACGCGAAGACGCTGCTCACCCCGTTCCTGCCGCGGTCGTCGCAGGCCGTCCACGAGATGCTCGGCGGCAGCGGCGAGTGGTCGGGCCAGCCGCGGCTCGAAGTGGTCGACGAGGACGACGCGCCGTCCTACCCGGTGATTACGGGCTCATACGACACGTCGGTCCGCTGGGCGTCGCGTCCGGTTGCGGCCGGTGCGCCGCTGTCCGTCCCCGCCCCGCTGTTCACGAAGCTGGACACCTCGGTGGTTGACGAGGAACTGCGCCGGCTCGAAGGCGATTAGCCCGAACGGGAGCGTGGTGACTCCTTCGCGCCACCCTGATTCCGGCGAGGTGGCCCTCCCCGCGCCGGGTGCGTTCGACGCCCATACCCACATGGACATCATGGGCCTGCCGGTCGACGGTGTGCTCGCGGCGGCGCATGCCGTCGGCATCGGCCGCGTGGTCAACGTGGGCTGCGATCCGCCGTCGTCTCGCTGGTCGGTGTCGTGCGCCGCAGAATACGACAGCGTGTACGCGGCGGTGGCGATCCACCCCAACGAGACCGCCGGGTTGGACGCTAGACGTGACCAGGTGCTCGCCGAAATCGAGGCCATGGCGGAATCGCCGAAGGTCGTGGCGATCGGCGAGACCGGGCTTGATTACTACCGGGACTGGTCGCCGCCGCCGGTACAGCGGGACTGGTTCCGCGCGCACATCGCGATCGCGAAGCGGACCGGGAAGGCGCTGATGATCCACGACCGCGAGGCGCACGACGACATTGTGGAGATCCTCGATGAGACGGGTCCCTGGCCGCCCTGCAGCGTGATCTTTCACTGCTTTTCCGGTGACGCGCGGATGGCGGCGCGGTGCGCGGAGGCCGGCTACGTGATGAGCTTCGCCGGCAACGTTACGTTCAAGAACGCGGAACCGCTGCGCGAAGCGGCGCGGGCGGCCCCGGCGGAGCTGATCCTCGCGGAGACCGACGCGCCGTACCTCACGCCGGTCCCGCATCGCGGCAAGCCGAACGCCCCGGCGATGACCGCCTACACGGTCCGCTTCCTAGCGGCCCTGAAGAACCTGGACGTCCCCGACCTGTGCGACCGCCTTCAGACCACCGGCGCCCGCGTGTTCGGCTGGTGAGCCGCTTGACCGCAGTTGGCATGTTGGCGTTGGGGTGAGGCTCCTCGGGGCGGGTGAGGTCCGTCAGATCGCGCGGCGACTCGGGGTTCGACCGACCAAGCGGCTCGGGCAGAACTTCGTGGTCGAACCGGGCACCGTGCGCCAGATCGCGGCGCTCGCGGCGCCGCGATCGGGCGATGTGGTGCTGGAGGTGGGGCCGGGACTGGGCTCGTTGACGCTCGCGCTGCTCGAAGCCATGGCCGAGACGGACGCCCGGCTGATCGCGGTGGAGATCGACCCGGTGCTCGCGGCGGAGCTGCCGCGGACGATCGCGGACCGGGCACCGGGGCTCGCGGACCGGGTAGAGGTGCTCGCCGCGGACGCGCTGAGGGTCAACGCCCTGCCGTTGGCGCCGACCGTGCTCGCGGCTAACTTGCCGTACAACGTGGCTGTTCCCGTGGTCTTGCACCTGCTCGCGGTGTTTCCGTCGCTGACGCGCGGCGTCATCATGGTGCAGGCGGAGGTCGCGGACCGGATGTCCGCGGGCCCGGGCAGCCGGGTGTACGGCGTGCCGTCGGCCAAGCTGGCCTGGTACGCGAGCGCGCGGCCGGCCGGGACGGTGCCGCGCAGCGTGTTCTGGCCGGTGCCGAACGTGGACTCCAAGCTGGTCGTGTTCGCCCGGCACGACAGGCCGCCGACGACCGCGAGCCGCGAGGAGGTGTTCGCGGTGATCGACGCGGCGTTCGGACAGCGGCGCAAGACGCTGCGGGCCGCGCTCGCCGCCTGGGCGGGCTCGCCCGCCGCGGCCGAGACCCTGCTCAGGAAGGCGCTCGTCGCCCCGAACGCGCGCGGCGAGGAACTCGGGATCGGCGAGTTCGCCGCCGTCGCCGCCGCACTCCCCCCGGGGGACGAACCTCTCGCATGGGGGGCTCCCCGCCCCCCATCTCCCCCGGCCCCGGTGACCCCCCGTCTGGGGGGACCGCCCGTCCCCCCCGCCCCCCCTGGCCCGGATAAGGTGGAGGAATCGTGACGACAGTTACCGTGCAGGTGCCCGCGAAGATCAACCTGCAGCTCGCGGTGGGGCCGCTGCGACCTGACGGCTATCACGACCTGGTGACCGTCTTCCACGCGGTCTCGCTGTTCGACCAGGTGACGGTCGCGGCCGCCGAGGCGGACAGCGTCGTGGTCAGCGGCGAGGGCGCCGGGCAGGTGCCCGCGGACGGCGACAACCTGGCGCTGCGCGCGGTGCGCGCACTACGCGCCGCGATCCAGCCTGGTGCTGGCCGGCGTGCCGTCGCGGACGGCCAGCCGGGAGTGGCGGTCACGATCCGCAAGAAGATTCCCGTCGCCGCCGGGCTGGCCGGGGGCAGCGCGAACGCGGCCGCGGCGCTTGTCGCCTGTAACGACCTGTGGCGCGCCGGGCTGTCGCAGCAGGACCTGTGCGAGGTGGCCGGCACGGTCGGCAGCGACGTGGCGTTCGCGGTGCTCGGCGGGACCGCGGTCGGCCGGGGCCGGGG
This sequence comes from Trebonia sp., assembly GCA_035571275.1. Classification (GTDB taxonomy): domain Bacteria; phylum Actinomycetota; class Actinomycetes; order Streptosporangiales; family Streptosporangiaceae; genus Trebonia. The sequence continues at coordinate 47,114 of DATMKQ010000052.1, read as the reverse complement.
GGAGCGGCTCACGCCGGCGCTGGTGTCGCCGGCGAGGTACCACTGGGTCCTCGCGTTCGCCGACGGTGAGCTGTCCACGCCCGCGGTGTACGGCGCGCTCGACCGGCTGCGCGGCAGCGATCCAGTGCGGGCGCCGGAGCTGAGCGCCGAGCTGATGAGCGCGCTGCGTGCCGGTGACCCGGGGCGGCTCGGCCAGGCGCTCAGCAATGATCTCCAGGCGCCCGCGATCTCGATGTTCCCCGCGCTGCGCAAGACCCTCGCGGCGGGCAGCGAGCTAGGCGCACTTGGCGCCCTGGTCTCCGGGTCCGGCCCGACGTGCTTGTTCCTCGCCCGGGGCGCCACGCACGCGACGGACCTGGCGGTGGCGCTGTCCGGTGCCGGCGTCTGCCGGTCGGTGGCCAGGGCGGCGGGCCCGGCTTCCGGCGCCGCCGTGATCGAACGATGAACCTGATCAGCCTGGAGAAGGCGACGAAGGCGTACGGCCCTCGGGTGCTCCTCGACGACGTCTCGCTCGGGATCGACGAGCGGGACCGGATCGGCATCGTGGGAAGCAACGGCGCGGGCAAGTCGACGCTGCTGGCCCTGCTCGGCGGACTGGACGAGCCCGACACGGGGCGGGTGGCCAGGATCTCGGGCCTGCGGGTGGGCTACCTGCCGCAAAGCGATCAGCCGTCCGGGGTGGTCGGCCAGATCGCGTTCGGCGACCAGTACGGCGGCGGGGCGTGGGAACGGGAACCACGGGCCCGTTCCGTAGCCGCGGAACTTCTCTTTGGCATCAGCCTGGAATCGGACGTGACGCGGTTGTCCGGCGGGGAGCGGCGGCGGGTCGCGCTGGCGGCGCTGCTGGCCGTCGAACGCGACGTCCTGCTGCTCGACGAGCCCACCAACCACCTGGACATCGACGCTATCGACTGGCTGGGCCGCCACCTGCGAGACCGCGGCTGCGCGGTGGTCGTGGTCAGCCACGACCGCTGGCTGCTCGACACCGCCTGTGACCACATGTGGGAGGTGGCCGACGGGCACGTCTACCAGACCGAAGGCGGGTACTCAGCGTACGTGCTCGCCGAAGCGGAGCGGCAGCGCACGGCCGAGGCGGACGAGCAGCGGCGGCGTAACCTGGCCCGCAAGGAGCTCGCGTGGCTGCGCCGTGGCCCGCAGGCCCGCGGCACCAAGCCGAAGTTCCGGGTGCAGGAGGCCACCGCGCTGATCGCCGCCGAGCCGCCTGCCAGGGACGGCGCGGAGCTGACCAGGCTGGCGACCGCCCGGCTGGGCAAGACCGTCCTGGAGCTCGAGGATGTGACTGTCACCGTCGGTTTGAACGGGGGGTGCGGGGGGTCGTCCCCCTGCGGCGAGCATGTCGCGGACCGGACGTTGCTCGACGACGTGACCTGGCGGCTCGGGCCCGGAGACCGGGTCGGGATCGTCGGCGTCAACGGGGCGGGCAAGACGTCGCTGCTGCGGCTGCTCGCCGGTGAAACAGTCGACGGCGTGACGGTCGCCGGCCACGTGGTGCGCGGCAAGACCGTCCGGGTGGCCCACTTGTCGCAGGAGCTCACCGAGCTCGACCCGGCAAAACGAGCCCGCGAGGCGGTCGAGGAGATCCAGCTTCGGATCCAGGTCGGCAAGCGCGAGCTGTCGGCGGGTCAGCTGCTCGAGCGGCTGGGCTTCTACGGTGACAGGCAATGGACGCCGGTCGGTGACCTGTCCGGCGGCGAGCGGCGGCGCCTGCAAATGCTGCGGCTGCTGATGACCGAGCCCAACGTGCTGCTGCTCGACGAGCCCACCAACGACCTCGACATCGAGATGCTGACCGAATTCGAGGACCTCCTCGACGGCTGGCCGGGCACACTGGTCGTGGTCAGCCACGACAGGTACTTCCTTGAGCGGGTCACCGACGGGGTGGACGCGCTCCTCGGCGACGGCAAGATAGCCTTCCTGCCTCGCGGCGTGGACGAGTACCTGGAACGGGTCCGGGCGCGCCGGGCGGCCCGGCCCGCCGGACGAGCCGAGGGTCCCCGGCCGGTCTCGGCGTCCGCCGCCGAGCGTGCTGGCCGCAAGGAACTGCAGCGCCTGGAGCGGCAGATCGATCGCGCCGCCGACCGCGAGACCGCGCTGAACGAAGAGCTCGCCGCGAACGCCACGGACTACGAGAAGCTGACCGAGCTCGGCGCCCAGCTGCGCGTCCTCCAGGCCGAGAAGGCGGGCCTGGAGGAGCGCTGGCTGGAGGTAGCTAGCTCGCTCGAGGGCTGAGCTACGCCTTGAAGCCGGCCTTCTTCAGCGTGGCCAAGAAGGTCGAGGACATGGCCCCGTAGCCTTGCTTAGTGCCGTGCTCGTTCGGGCCGACTGGGCGTGGCGCGCACTCCCATGTCCACTTGCAGATCACGGCCACGTCCTTGGGCAGCTTCCCGTGGTGCGGCACGGTCACGAACTGGGTGTCGTCCGTGGTGTCGAACGAGGTGAACGTGTCGGCGACCAGTGCGCCAAGCTTTTCGTATACGCCTGTGAGGATCTCGCCGAATACGCCCGCCACCGCGATGCTGGCCTTGGCGAACGTCTGGCCTGACTTTCCGGTCAGCCATTCCGCGAGCTCGGGGTCGTAGTAGGTCATCCCGACGATCGTCGCTGTGGGGGCGGCGGCGCGCAGCGTCTCGAGCGTCGTGGCCAGGTTCGTCTCGATGGCCGCGAAGACCGGCGGCAGGCAGTTTTCGATCTTGGTGATCGTGCCGAGGGCGATGCACCCGTTCAGGTCGTTCGCTCCGATGTCCAGCGTGATGAGCGTGACGTGGCCGCTGTGCGCTTTCAGGAAATCGACCGCCGCGGTGAGCTGGTTGCCTTTGCGCGCGGTTAGCGAATACCGGTCGTCGCCCTTATATCCGCAGATCCCGCCCTTGTTCATGGTGGCCGAAGTCTCGCCTGGGCAGCCGAGCTTGTAAAACTTCAGGTTGGCGTCGGTGCTATGGAGCGTGGCGTAGAGCTGATCAGCGTAGCCCTGGCTGGTTGGGAGGGTGACGCCCTTCGCGTTCGGCTGGTCACCGACGGACAGTGAGTCGCCCACTGCGAGGTAGTAGCTGGCTTGAGTGGTGCTCGGCTGCTGGGCCGCGGCCGCGGGCAACGCGGCGGCGGTGACAGCGGTGGATAGGGCAAGCGCCGCCGCCGCCGCCGCGGCGCCGATCGCATGGGCCAAACGGGGCATGCAGGACCCTCCTCGTTGAGGAAAACACGGGGGTGCGCGAATGTGACTCGGATCATGTTGCTTGCCGGATGTTAACGCGCCGTTAGGTGCTGATGTAAGGGCCTTGTAAGACCTTGTTGCGATGCATGCGAGTTGTGGCGTTGTCGGTCGGGTTCGGCGGTTAGCCTCGCTGCTGCCTGCCGTCCGCGTCGAACGGGGCTAGCAGCGTGCGGAGCAGGTCGGCTAGCTGCTGACGCTGGTCCTGGCCAAGCCCGGCGAGCAGGGCCTGCTCGCGATCGAGCAGGTCGGTGAGCGCCGCGTCCACCACCGTCTGGCCGCGCTCGGAGAGGGTCACGAGCACGCCCCGCCGGTCCCGCGGGTCCGGCTCCCGCCGTACCAGGCCCGCCGCCGCGAGGCGGTCAATCCTGTTGGTCATGGTGCCCGAGGTGACCAGGGTGGCGCGCAGCAGCGTGCCCGGGGTCAGCTGGAACGGTGGCCCCGCCCGGCGCAGCGCGGACAGCACGTCGAACTCCCACGCCTCCAGGTCGTGCGCGGCGAACGCGCCGCGGCGGGCTATGTCCAGGTGCCTGGCGAGCCGGGACACGCGGCTGAGCACCTGCAGCGGTGCCACGTCCAGGTCTGGCCGCTGCACCCGCCAGGCGGCCACGAGTTCGTCGACCTCGTCGGAGAGCTGACGCATGAGAAACAGCATATCTCTTGACGTCAAGATGCTTGATAGATATCTTGACGTCAAGATGCTTGGCCCGGCAGGATGAGCCGGCACGAGAGAAGGGACACCCGTCATGTGGGACGCGGCGCAGTACCTTCGGTTCGGCGGCGAGCGAGCGCGGCCGTTCTTCGATTTGCTCGCGCAGGTCGGCGCGGAGAGCCCGCGGTACGTGGCGGACCTCGGATGCGGCCCGGGTAATCTCACCGCGGTGCTGGCGCAGCGCTGGCCGCGAGCGCGGGTGGTCGGCGTGGACAGCTCACCGGAGATGATCGCTGCCGCCCGCGGCGATCACCATATCGACGAGCGGGTCGGCTTTTCCGTCGGCGACGTGCGGGACTGGGCGCCGGACACGGCGCCCGACGTGGTGATCTGCAACGCCGTGCTGCAGTGGGTGCCCGACCACCAGGACCTGCTGGTCCGCTGGGCGGACATGCTGGCGCCCGGTGGCTGGCTCGCCTTCCAGCTTCCCGGCAACTTCGACCAGCCGAGCCACGCGATCGTGCGGGAGATGGCCGCCTCCCCGAAGTGGCGCGACGCGCTGCGGAACGCCGAACTCAACCGCCAGGGCGGCGATCCGCAGGCGTACGCCGCGCTGCTCGCCAGGCCGGGCTACGAGGTCAACGCGTGGGAGACCAGCTATGTGCACATCCTCCAGGGAGAGAATCCCGTGCTCGAGTGGACCAGGGGTACCACGCTGCGGCCGGTGCTGTCCGCGCTCGACGGGGACCAGGCCGGCGCCTTTCTCGACGAGTACGCGGAACGGCTGCGGCAGGTGTACGACCCCGGTCCGTTTGGAACAATGTTCCCGTTCCGTCGCGTGTTCACGGTGCTGCACCGCCGCTCCGGCCTCAGCCTCAACTAATGCGACTATTCCTATTGAATTACTAGAGAAGCTGTGCCATCATCCTCTGGTGAGCCAAGGAAGCGCTACTGACCAGCGGATTCTCAGCCCTGCTCAGCTCGCCGCGCAGGTGCGGCGGCTGACTGCGACCCCGGCGGAGTGGGTGACGCGGGTGCGTCTAGACGCGGAAGGGCGCTGGTATGAACGGATACAGGCCGGCGACGGCTGGGAGGTGTGGCTGATCAGCTGGCTACCCGGACAATCGACGGGGTTTCATGACCACGGGAGCTCGGCGGGGGCGTTCGGCGTGGTGTGGGGCGCTCTCGACGAGTGCGTGCCGCGGGAGGGGAACGGCACTCTCGTGAGTCGGCTGGGTTCCGGCGAGGTCCGCGCGTTCGGCCCGCACTATGTGCATGACGTGCGGAACTGTGCGGATGGCTCGGTCGCCGTCAGCGTGCATGCCTATTCGCCGCCGCTCTCGTCGATGACGAGGTACGACCTGACGCCGAGCGGCCTGGCATTGGCCGGTACCGAGGGAGAGGACGACTGGTGACGGCTAGGCCAGCGGGGGCGCAGTCGATCGACGAGATCCTGGCGTTCGCGCGTGCCCGGCTGGTTCGGGTGGGGCCGCAGGCGGCCTTCGGTGAATGGAGTGACGGAGCGACGCTTGTCGACATCCGGCCAGCCGCCCAGCGCGCCGACCAGGGCGAGATTCCTGGGTCGCTGGTGGTCGAGCGGAACCACCTGGAGTGGCGGCTCGACCCGGTCAGCGAGGCGCGGCTGCCGTGGGTCAGCGGCTACGACGCGCGGCTGATCGTCTTCTGTTCCGAGGGCTACACCTCGAGCCTGGCGGCGGCCGCCTTGCATGATCTCGGGCTGGCCCGGGCCACCGACGTGATCGGCGGATTCGCCGCCTGGGCGGGGGCGGGGCTGCCAACGGCGCGGGCGGCGGAGCGGACCGTCACGCTCGCGCCGGGGGCGGCCCCGGCCTGGACGCCGTAGGAGGCAGCCCTCAGGCCTTCGCGTCGAGCTGGGACAGGCCGTTCCAGGCCAGGTCGATCATGTTCGCGGCGACCTGCTCGAGCTTGGGCTTGCGCGCGTCCAGCCACCACTGGCCGGTGAACGCGACCATGCCCACGAGCATCTGGGAGTACATCGGCGCCAGCCGGGGATCCCGGCCGCGGGACTTGAGGAAGTCGGCCATGATGTATTCCACCTGGCCGGCGATGTCGGACAGCAGCGTGCCGAACGTGCCGCTGCCCGAGCCGGGGTTAGAGTCTCGCACCAGGATGCGGAAGCCGTCGGCGTTGTCCTCGATATACCTGAGCAACTTGACGGCGGCGGCCTCAAACTTGGGCCGGGAGTGGTCGCCCTCGAACAGCATGGTGGTCATCGTCGTCAGCCGTTCCACCTCACGGTCGACCACCACCGCGTACAGGCCTTCCTTGCCGCCGAAGTGCTCGTACACCACGGGCTTCGAGACACCGGCCTGGGCGGCTATCTCCTCGATCGAGGTGCCCTCGAACCCCCGTTCCGCGAAGAGGCGGCGTCCGATGTCCAGCAACTGCTGCCGGCGCTCCTGCCCGGTCATCCGCTTTCTGCTGGCTCTCGGGGATTCGGTCACCGGAACATCATGACGTTATGCGGCCGCCCTGTCAGTCGCGTTTTCCGTTTTGTCCGTCTTGCCCGTCTTGTCGGTCCTGGCGGCCTGGTCGCGGATGGTCATCCCGCCCAGGCTCCGCCTCGAGGTCGCGGGACGCTTGCCGCGCAGCCGCGCCTCGTCTGGCCAGCGCACGTCGTAAGCCCAGCCGAGCTTCTCGAAGGCCCAGATCACCCGGGCACTCTGGTCGATCTGGCCCTTCAGCGCGCCGTGCCTGGCGCAGGTCGGGTCCGCGTGGTGCAGGTTGTGCCAGGACTCGCCGAACGAAGCGATAGCCAGCCACGAGACGTTGCGCGACCGGTCCCTAGCGTCCCAGTCCTTGGTGCCGAAGGTGTGGCAGATCGAGTTGATCGACCAGGTGACGTGGTGCAGCAGCGTGATCCGCACCAGGCTGGCCCAGAAGAACGCGGTGATCGCACCGTGCCAGGACATCCCCCACAGGCCGCCGATCAGCGCGGGGAGCAGCAGCGACACCGCGACAAGCCAGATGAAGGCGTCGTCCACCCTCCTGATCTTCTTGTCGGCGAGCAGGTCGGGGGAGAACCTCTCCTGTGAGGTCTGGTTCGGGTCGAACAGCCACAGCAAGTGCGCGTGAAGCAGGCCCTTGGCCAGCGCCTTCGTGTTGTCGCCGTACCGCCAGGGCGAGTGCGGGTCACCTTCCTTGTCGCTGTACTTGTGGTGCCGCCTGTGATCGGACACCCAGGTGATGACCGGCCCCTCCATCGCCATGCTGCCCGCGATCGCCATCGCGACCCGCAGCCATGGCTTGGCCTTGAACGAGAGGTGAGTGAAGTACCTGTGGTAGCCCACCGTCACGCCGAGTCCGGAGATCCAGTAGAAGACCGCGGCGATCGCGATGTCGTGCCAGCCGAGGCCCCAGCCCCAGGCAAACGGAATCGCCGCGACGAGCGCCGCCGTCGGGATGAACACGAATAGGCCGACGAGGACGCGCTGAGCCGTGCTCATCTGCTCGTCGTCGAGGTCCGACAGCGCGGTGCGAACGGGCGGCGTGACGCCGCCGCCAGGCCGTGCGGCGACGGTCGTGGCGCCGCCGATGCCGTTCGTGTCGTGTGCGCCGGAAGTCGGTGACATGACGCTCCTATGGGTATCTTGCCGGGCGGCCGAAGCCGTTTACGCTTACGTAACCGTAGCCTACGTCACCGTAGGTTGTGCAAGGCTTCAAAATGAATTCTTGCGAATCGGAGCATGAATCCCGTATGCGCCGCCTCGTCACCGTCTCACTATCTGAGACGCATCTGCGCGTCATCTACGCCGTCGCGACCGCCATCGCATGCCGCTGCTCCTGCTCGACCCACTGCCCCGCGCTTCATGCTTTATACCTGGGTGAAGGAGTTGGGATGGCCAGGCATCCTGAGCGAGCGGGCAGTTCCGGGTAAAATCTGTGGCGGGCCATCCCGGATCGTCTAACCAGGCAAGACAACGGACTTTGGATCCGTCAATGAAGGTTCAAATCCTTCTCCGGGAGCCAGCCAAGCTAACGGGAGGGGTCGCGGCGGGGGCGGGTCATGCCAAGCATGATCTGGCCGTAGCCGGTGTCCTCGTCCTCGTCGTCGTCCAGCAGGTTCGCTACCGACTCCAGGTTGACGTCGCCGACGTGGCCGCCTGGAGTCCCCTTGGACAGGGCCTCGACCCTGGCGGCCTCCTGCTCGGCGACGGCACGTTGCGTGGCGGCCTGTCGGGCGGCGGCCTGCTGCGTGGCAGTGTGCTCCGCCGCGGCCTGCTGCGCGCCGGCCAGCAAGTGCGGTTTGACCCACATGAAGAAGCTGACCCACGCCGACGCGGTCGAGGCGGACCAGTCGCTGTCGCTGAGGTAGTGCACCGTCTGGACGAGTGCGTGGGCGGCGTTCACGTACAGCGCGTCCGAGTGGCCCTCCACCCAGTTCTGCGCGCCGACCTTGCGCAGTGTGTCCGCGATCACGCCCAACGGCTGGTCGCTCAGCGCGACCCACAGCAGCGACCGCACCAATCGTTCACAGAACCCCCAGACATCGGGAGCCAGAGCTTCGGCCCGGTCCGGGGTTAGCCTCGTGACGTCGTGGTGCAGCTCTTGAATGAACACGTCCTCGGTCTGGGCCAGCCGCCCCGCTGACTGGCGGATAAGCGGCCAGATTCCCGGATCCATGCCTAGCGGATGCGGCGCCTGCTGCTGCTGCCCTGGGTGCGGATGGGGCGGCTGTGGCTGCTGAGCGGCTCGTGCCGAGCCAAAGCTCAGGTTGCTCGCCATGTGGGGTTCCCCCTTCCGTCTTACCCCGTATGCGGCATAACTGTGCGAAAGCCTCCGTCAGGAACGACCGCCTCGCTCGGCGCCTACACCGGTAAGCGCCCGCACCTGCATCCGGGCGAAGCGACCCGAGTCCGCGGGCTGCCGGTCGGTCACCGTGCCGAGCCAGCCGAGGAAGAACGCCAGCGGGATGGCCACGATCCCGGGATTGTTCAGCGGGAAAAATGCGAAGTTGATGTGGGGATTGGTAATCAGCGAGGAGCTCGTACCTCCCAGCGGCTTGGCCTGGCCCGAGAACACCGGAGAGAAGATGATCAGGACCACAGAGCTGATGAGACCGCCATAGATGCTCCATAGCGCGCCGCGGGCGGTAAACCGCGGCCAGAACAGCGAGTACAGGATCGACGGCAGATTCGCCGCCGCCGCGATCGCGAATGCCAGTCCCACGAGGAACGCGACGTTTATGCCCTTCGCGGAGATCCCGCCGATCACCGCGACGATCCCCACCACCACCGCGGTGATCCGCGCCACTCGGACCTCGTCGGCCGGCTCGGCCTCCCCGCGGCGGAGCACGCTGGCGTAGACGTCGTGGGCGAAAGAGGCGCTCGCGGTGATGGTCAGGCCGGCCACCACGGCCAGGATGGTGGCGAACGCGACCGCCGCCATGATGCCGAGAAGCAGCGTCCCGCCTAGCTTGTCGGCGAGCAGGGGGACAGCGGAGTTACTCCCGCCAGGTGCGGCGAGAATGTGCTTGTCTCCCACGAGCCACATCGCGCCGAAGCCGAGCACGAACGTGCATAGGTAGAACAGCCCGACAAACCAGATCGTCCAGGTGACGCTCCGGCGCGCCTCCCGCGCGTTCGGCACGGTATACAGCCGCATGAGGACGTGGGGCAGGCCGGCGGTGCCGAGCACGAGCGCGAGCGCGAGCGAGATGAAGTCGAACTTGGTGACCGTGTTCACCCCGTATTCGAGGCCGGGGCTGAGCACCGCGCTGCCAGACCGGCTAGATTGCGCGGCGTGGTGCAGCAGGGCGGGAAGGCTGAACCCGGCCTTGGACAGCACCCAGAAAGTGGTCACTACGGTACCGGCCGCGAGGATCGTGGCCTTGACAATCTGCACCCATGTGGTGCCCTTCATGCCGCCGATGAGCACGTAGAAGATCATGATGACGCCGACCGCGGCGACGACGACATCCTGGCCGGCTGAGGTAGTCACGCCAAGCAGCAGGCTCACCAGCGCGCCGGCGCCGGCCATCTGGGCGAGCAGGTAGAACAGGCAGACCGTCAGGGTAGACAGGGCCGCGGCGGCACGCACTGGGGGCGCCTTCAGCCGGAGATCAAGCACGTCGGCCATCGTGTACCTGCCGGTGTTCCTGAACGGCTCGGAGACGAGCAGCAGCACCACCAGCCAGCCGACTATGAAGCCGATCGAGTAGAGGATGCCGTCGTACCCGTATATCGCGATGATGCCTGGGGTGCCAAGGAACGTGGCGGCCGACAGGTAGTCACCACCGGTCGCGATGCCGTTCTGCAGGCCGGTAAAGGTCCGTCCGCCGGCGTAGTAGTCGGTAGTCGAGCGGTTCTTCCTGGCGACGCTGACGGCGATGACCAGGGTTACCACGACGAAAAAGGCGAAGATGGTGAAGTTGAGCGCGGGCGTGCCGACGGCGGCGGACGCGAGCGTGCCCGTGGCGGCTAGACCGGTCACCGGCCGCGTCCTCCTTCCAGGCGCTGCCGCAGCCGGTCAGACAGCGGGTCGAGCCTGCGCCGCGCCCATAGGCGGTAACTCGCGGCGATCGCGAACGTCGAGGCGAACTGCAGGACACCGAAGCACAGCCCAACGTTGATGTCGCCGAACACGTGGATCCGCATGAACCCAGGCGCGAACACGGCGATGATGACGAAAAGGAAGTACCAGAAGATGAACAACACGCAGGCCGGAACGATGAACGACCCGAAGCGCCGCCGGAGAGTCCAGAAATCCCTGCTAGCGCGGACAGCTTCATAACCACTACCGCCCGGCCGGGCCGTCTGGGCGGCGGCCGGGCTGCTGACGCCCCCCCGTTGGGGTTGGGTAGGAACCATGCCGCGTTCCTCTCTCCGGTGTCTGCGGTATATCAGGCTTTCTGATGCCATAGACGTTTTGTAGGGAAAAATGGAACAGGGTAGGGATTTTGGGCAATCCTGGTCGCGAGTGTTGCCCTTCAGCGGGTGGTGGGAGGCGTTGAGGGCTCCGTGCGAGGCCCTTGACGAGGCGGCGCCCGCCCGCCAGCGTCACCGTCAGCGTCAGCGTTGGCAGAGGCGGACTGTAGAGCGGCGACGTGGTGGGTTAAGGTTAGTTGAGCGCAAGCAAGTTATTCGTTGAGAACTCGGGAGCAGGGGGGCATATGGCGGGCGCATCCGCGACGGCTGGTCGGACGCTTGGGCCGCATTACAAGTGGCTCGCGCTGTCCAACACCACGCTTGGTGTGCTGATGGCGACGATCAACCAGTCGATCGTGCTCATCGCGCTGCCCGATGTCTTCCGCGGGATCGGGCTGAACCCACTGAGCCCCGGGAACACCAGCTACCTGCTGTGGATGTTCATGGGGTTCATGGTCGTGTCCGCCGTCCTTGTGGTGTCGTTCGGCCGCCTCGGCGACATGTTCGGCCGGGTCCGGATGTACAACATGGGCTTCGCGGTGTTCAGCATCGGATCGATCTTCCTGACCGTGACATGGATGCACGGCACGGCCGCCGCGCTCTGGCTGATTATCTGGCGGGTGGTGCAGGGCATCGGCGGCGCGTTCCTGTTCGCTAACTCGACCGCGATCCTCACCGACGCGTTCCCGGCCAACAAGCGCGGCACGGCGCTCGGACTGAACTCCATCGCGGCCATCGCCGGGTCGTTCATCGGGCTGATCCTGGGCGGCGTGCTCGCCCCGGTGAACTGGCACCTGATCTTCCTCGTCTCGGCGCCGATCGGCGTGTTCGGGACCGTGTGGGCGTATTTCATGCTGCACGACATCGGCATCCGCAAGCCGGCGCGGATGGACTGGTGGGGCAACGTCTTGTTTGGCGGCGGCCTGATCGCGCTGCTTGTCGGCATCACCTACGGCCTGCTGCCGTACGGCGGCCACCCGATGGGGTGGACGAACCCATGGGTGCTGACCGCGATGTTCGGCGGGATCGCGCTGCTGGTCATCTTCGTCTACGTCGAGACCAAGGTCGCCGAGCCGCTGTTCAACATCTCGCTGTTCAAGATCCGCGCCTTCGCGGCGGGCAATATCGCGAACCTCGCGATGGCGCTGAGCCGCGGCGGCATGCAGTTCATGCTGATCATCTGGCTGCAGGGCATCTGGCTGCCGCTGCACGGCTATAGCTTCAGCCAGACCCCGCTGTGGGCTGGCATCTACCTTGTCCCGCTGACGCTCGGCTTCCTGCTGTCCGCGCCGCTGTCTGGCATCCTGTCGGACAAGTTCGGCGCCAAGGCGTTCACCGTCGGCGGGGCGCTGCTGACGGCGGCCAGCTTCCTGGCCCTGTTGTTCTTGCCGGTGAACTTCCATTACTGGCTGTTCGCGCTGCTCGTCTTGTTCAACGGCTTCGGAACCGGCCTGTTCGTATCGCCGAACCGCGCCGAGATGATGAACTCGGTGCCCGCCAACCAGCGTGGCGCCGCGGGCGGCATGATCGCCACGTTCATGAACTCGGCCTCGGTGCTCTCGATTGGCATCTTCTTCTCGCTGATGGTGGCCGGCCTGTCCAGGACCCTGCCGTCGAGCCTGTTCCACGGGCTGACCGCGCAGGGCGTCCCCGCCGCCGCGGCCGGGACCATCTCGCACCTGCCGCCGATCGGCGTGCTGTTCGCCGCGTTCCTCGGCTACAACCCGGTACAGCAGCTGCTCGGACCGCTGCTTTCGCACCTGAACCCGGCGCATGCCGCGTACCTCATCGGCCGTCAGTTCTTCCCGAGCCTGATCACCGGCCCGTTCCACGACGGGATCGGCGTCGCCTTCGGCTTCGCGATCGCTGTCTGCCTGATCGCCGCCATCGCCTCCTCGATGACCCGGCTGCGCAAGTCGCCGCCCGCGGAGCACGAGTCGCTCGGGTCCGAGCTGGCCGCGGTGGCCGCGGAAGGCGGCGGTATCGAGCCGAGCGAGCTGGTCGTGCCTGACATCGTTAGGGACGCGACGGAACGTGCCGACAAGCCCGGCCGGGCTGGCTAGGCTGGTTTGGGTGGGTTGGGGGCGTGCCGGGAGGCATAACAGCTCCTGATACGGGCGCTGTTGACCTCTTCCGTCACGCCTGTCTCCCACTTTCGGGCTACGGGACGGTATCCTGCGGGTGAGGAGCGGGTAAACAGATTTGGTCCTTGCTCCGTTGGGTGGGTTCCCGGGAATGATTGCCCTGGAAATGTTGGACGCGATACCCGAGGAGACCGTTGCTCGTGAGCGAAAGTCGCCCGGCCGCAGTCATGATCCTCGCCGCGGGCGAGGGCACTCGCATGAAGTCACGGATACCCAAGGTGCTGCACTCACTGTGCGGCCGGACCATGCTCGGGCATGCCATGGCGGCCGCCCGCGAGCTTGACCCGCAGCAGCTTGTGGTCGTCGTCGGCCACGCCAGAGACGAGGTGAGCGACGAGGTCGGCAAGCAGCAGCCGCAGGCACGCGTCGTCGTTCAGGAGGAGCAACTCGGTACCGGCCACGCGGTGCGGATGGTCACCGAGGCGCTCGGCGTCCTGCCCGGTACGGTGCTCGTGACGTATGCCGACATGCCGCTGCTGCGCGGGGAAACGCTGCGTGAACTCACCAGCCGGCACCGCGCCGCCGGCAGCGCCGTGACCGTCCTGACGGCCCGCGGCGACGCGGCGGGCTACGGCCGGATTGTCCGCGATAGCGACGGGAAATTCCTGCGAATCGTCGAAGAGCGCGACGCCACGCCGGCAGAACTGGACATCGACGAGTACAACTCCGGCTGCTACGCCTTCGACGGCGTGCTGCTCGCGGACGCGATCAAGCGCGTGACAACGGACAACAAGCAGAACCAGGAGTACCTCACCGACGTGGTGGAGATCCTGCGCGGGGACGGCCACCCGATCGGCAGCATGCTGGCCGCCGACCCCGCGGAGATCCAAGGCATCAACGACCGGGTCCAGCTCGCCGCCGCCCGGCGCGCGCTCAACGACCGGATCCTCGAATACTGGATGCGCGCCGGAGTTACGGTCACCGATCCGGCTACCACCTGGGTCGATGTCACCGTCGCCATCGGGCAGGATGCCGAGATCGGCCCGCAGACCCAGCTGGAAGGGCGGACCGCCGTCGCCAGCGGCGCCCGCGTGGGCCCGGGCTGCCTCCTCCAGGACACGACCGTCGGCGAGGACGCCATGGTGCTGCACGCGGTGTGCCGCCAGGCCGAGATCGGTCCGGGCGCCACCGTGGGACCGTTCGCCTATCTGCGCCCTGGCGCCAGGCTGGAGCGGGACGCCCACATCGGGACGTACGTAGAGCTCAAGAACTCAGTCATCGGAGCTGGGGCAAAGGTGCCTCACCTCACCTACGTCGGGGACGCCCACATCGGTGAGCGTTCCAACATCGGCGCGGGAACGATCTTCGCCAACTACGACGGCGTGGCCAAGCACCGAACGACGGTCGGCCACGACTCCTTTATCGGCAGCGACACCGTCCTGGTGGCGCCGCTGACAGTAGGCGACGGCGCCTACACCGCGGCCGGCTCGGCGATTACCGAGGACGTGCCACCCGGCGCGCTCGGCATCGCCAGGGGCCGGCAGCACAACTCCGAGGGATGGGTGGAGCGCAACCGTGCGGGAACGCGTTCCGCGCAGGCAGCAAGCCGGGCTCGTTCGGAAAACGAACCTGACGACCCCGCCCAGCCCTTGGAATAGGACTGTTAGCAGTGCGGCGCAAAGGAGATTAGTCCAGGTGAGTGGCATGACGGCGCCCAGCCAGAAGAAGATGATGCTGTTCGGCGGGCGGGCCTACCCTGAGCTGGCCAACGAGGTCGCCGACTGCATGGGTATCGAGCCGGCGCCCGCGGCGCTTTACGACTTCGCGAACGGCGAGATCATGGTCCGGTTCCTTGAGTCGGTTCGCGGCAGCGACGCATTCGTGCTGCAGAGCCACACCGCGCCGATCAACCAGTGGATCATGGAACACCTGATCATGGTCGACGCGCTCAAGCGTGCCTCGGCCAAGCGGATAACCGTGGTGATGCCGTTCTTCGGCTACGCGCGCCAGGACAAGAAGAGCAGGGGCAGGGAGCCCATCTCGGCGCGGCTCGTCGCTGATCTGTTCGCCGCGGCGGGCGCGGACCGGCTGATGGCCGTCGACCTGCACACCGCGCAAATCCAGGGCTTCTTCGACGGCCCGGTGGATCACCTGTTCGCCCTGCCGATCCTGGCCGGCTATCTGGAGAGCAAGCTGAACGTCCGGAACGTGACGGTCGTCGCGCCGGACGCCGGCCGGGTCAGGGTCTGTGAGCGATGGACCGACCGGCTGGGCACTCCGCTCGCCATCATCCACAAGCGGCGTGACCCGGACGTGGCCAACCAGGTCAAGGTCTTCGAGGTGGTCGGCGAGGTGGCAGACCGCACATGCATTCTGGTGGATGACATGATCGACACCGGCGGGACCATCGCGAAGGCCGCGGACGCGCTGTTCGACCAGGGCGCGGAGCGGGTCATCGTCGCCGCCACGCACGGCGTACTGTCCGGTCCCGCGGTTGACATCCTGAAGAACTCCCGGATCAGCGAGGTGGTCATCACCAACACGCTGCCGGTGGCGCAAGAGAAGCGGTTCGACAAGCTGACCGTGCTGTCCATCGCGCCGCTGCTGGCGCGCGCTATCAACGAGGTCTTCAGCGACGGCTCGGTGACCAGCCTTTTCGACGGCCAGAGCTGAGCCAGAGCGTTAGCGCGGTCTTGCGCCGCGGCGTCGCGTGCGGCGGGTGGCTCCCTGGTCCAGGAGTGGCCCACACC
Organism: Trebonia sp.; assembly: GCA_035571275.1. Taxonomy (GTDB): domain Bacteria; phylum Actinomycetota; class Actinomycetes; order Streptosporangiales; family Streptosporangiaceae; genus Trebonia. Next base: position 31,491 of record DATMKQ010000052.1, on the reverse strand, counting down.
TGGACCAGGGTCGCCGGCCCGCCCCGCCATTCCCCGGTTCGGCGGGACGGGGATCTGCGACATGCTCGGGATCATCCACCCCCAACGATCCCGGCATGCCGGCCGCCAAGCCCCTGGCCGTGTCCCGTGACGTGACGGACGGCGCCCCGGTAGCCGTCCGCCACGACACGGGACACAGACCCGGCCCCCGCTGCTCTTGTGGCGCTTGAATTAGAGTCGCAGTAGGTACTTGCGGAGCTATTAAGTCAGGCTGGGCCGACGTACACCGTCCGCTGTGACCTCGGTGCAACTGAGTTACATCATCGTGTGTCCGATTTACGCCGTGCTTGAGTCGTGATTAAGTGGGTCCTACGAAACCCCGGAGATTGCCCGCGAACCCAGGTATGGGCGGGCGTTTCCGCCTCGCCGGACACTGCTGTGACTACTGGAACTGAGGAGATCGTGAGTTCGGACGGGCGGGCCTGATGCGTTTTCGGATCCTAGGGCCGCTTGAGGTCTGGTCCGAGAGAGGCTGGACGGGAATAAGCGCTGCCAAGTGGCGCTCCCTGCTCGCCTGCCTGCTGCTGCGTCCGGGACAGCTCGTGTCGACGGACACGCTCATCGTCGAACTGTGGGGTGACGCCCCGCCAGCCAAAGCCAACAACCTGGTCAGCATCTATGTACACCGGCTGCGGCGGCTCATCGGCGACACCGAAGGCAAGGTCCTCGTCTACCGGGCGCCCGGCTACCTGCTCCGCGTCGGCCCCGGCGACCTCGACCTGCAGGAATTCGAATCGCTTGTCGCGGAAGGCAGGCGCGCGCTCGCCGCGGGGGAACCAGAGCGGGCCGCCGCGGCGCTCGGCGACGCGCAAGCCTTGTGGCGGGGACCGCTGCTCGCGGACGTCTTGTCTACAGCGAACGTCGCCACCGAGACCGAACGGGCGGACGAGCTTCGCCTCGCCGCGGCCGAACTCCGCGTAGAAGCGCAACTGGCGTGCCAGCGCTCCGCCGAGGTGATACCGGAACTGCGCAGGCTCGTGGCGGAAAATCCGATTCGCGAGGGTCTGTGGGCGCTGTTGATGCGCGCCCTCACGCAGGCCGGCCGGCATGCCGAGGCCCTGGAGACCTATTCGCAGGCCAGGCAGATCATCTCCGACGAGCTCGGCGTCGACCCCGGTCCAGAGCTCCAGCAGCTGTACCAGGAACTGCTCGCCTCTGACGCTTCCACGTCCGCGCCGCGGAAACCGCCCGGGAGCCCGTGGGTCTCAGCGCCCCCACGGCGCCCGGCCGAGGCCGCTCATACGCCTCATATGCCCGCACCCAAGGCGAAGCAGGCGGATCGCATCGAAGCGCCGCCGGCGGGAACCGATGAGGACAGCCCGCCAGAAGAGGCGCAGGGCACGATCGCGGTCCTGTCGTTCAAGCAGACCGACACGGCGCCCGGTGCACCAGCGCCCGCGCCCGGCACCGGGCCGGCGCCACGGCCGGCGCAACTGCCCGCCGACATCCGCGACTTCACCGGCAGGGAGACCCACGTCAAGCACCTCTGCGAGATGCTGGTCCAGGACGATGACGGGACAGGCCCTGGCGCCGTGCGGATCGCCGTGGTGGCCGGCACGGCAGGACTGGGCAAGACGGCGCTCGCGGTGCACGCGGCGCACCAGGTACGCGCGTCGTTTCCCGATGGTCAGCTGTACGTCGACCTGTTCGGGGCGAGCCCGCAGCCCGCGGCACCTGGCGAGGTGCTCGCCCGGTTCCTGCGCGACGTGGGGGTGGACGGCGACAAGATCCCGTCAGGCGACGAGGAGCGTGCGGCGCTGTACCGCACCAGCCTGACCGGGCGCCGGATGCTCGTGCTGCTCGACAACGCCAAGGACGCCGCCCAGGTAAGGCCGCTGCTGCCAGGCAGCGCGTCATGCGCCGTCCTGATGACGACCAGGAACAGGACGCCCGATCTGGCGAGCATGCGGTTCGTTCATCTTGACGTGCTCGATGACACCGATGCGCTGATCCTGTTCTCCCGGATCGTCGGCGACGAGCGGCCGGCCGCGGAGCCGGACGCCACCGCGGAGGTGCTTGTCACGTGCGCCGGACTGCCGCTCGCGATCCGGATCTGCGCGGCACGGCTCGCCGTACGCACGCAGTGGAAGATCGCCACGCTGGCGCAACGGTTGCGCAACGAGCGCCGCCGCCTCGATGAGCTCGAGGTGGGGGACCTGGCCGTGCGGGCCAGCTTCAAGGTGAGCTACGACGCCTTGCGCTCGCGCCAGAACAGTGCCGATCCCGCCTATGCGTTCCGGATGCTCGGTCTCTGGCAGGGCCAGTCGATCAGCCTTCCGGCCGCCGCCGCCCTGCTCGGCGAGCCCCAGGACGACGTGGCGGACGCGCTCGAGGCACTCGTCGACGCCAACCTGCTTGAGTCGCCTGCCCCGGACCGGTACCGCTTCCACGACCTGCTCCGGTTCTACGCGACCGAGTGCGCGCAGACGGAAGAACCTGGCGAATCCCGTGACAAGGCGGCGGGACGCCTGCTCGGCTGGTACCTGCACACCGCACAAGGTGCGGCCGCGGTGCTCTCGCCGCACCGGTACCGCGTCCCCTCGGATTCAGTGCCAGACGGCGCCGGACTGCCCCTGACTTCGGTCGCGGACGCGCTCACCTGGTATGACAGCGAGCGCGCCAACGTCATGGCCGCCATCAGGCAGGCGGCCGCGCTTGGTATGGACGACATCGCCTGGCAGCTAGCCGACACGCTATTTCCGTTCTTCCACAGGTTGGGCAACTGGGTGGATTGCATTGCCGCGCACCGGATCGCGGTGGAGAGCGCGCGCAAGGCGGGGGCCCGGCAGGGGGAGGCGTCGGTCCTCAGTCAGCTCGGGTTCTCGCTCGCGCGACTACGGGACGCTGACGCCTTTGTGCATCTGGAGCAGGCGCTGGCGATCCGCCGGGCGCTCGGGGATCGGACGGGTGAGGTGCAGACCGCGCTGGCGCTCGCGGATGCCCATAACAGGATCGAGGGCCCGGCGGCCGCGCTCGAGCCCACGAAGAGCTGTCTGGAGCTACTCCAGAAACTCGACAACGCGTCCTTTCTCGGCATCGGCCTTATCAACCTCGGAGAGATATACCTGGATCTCGGGCGGCTGGACGAGGCGGCGGAGTGTTTCGAGCAGGCACGAGACGTGTGGAAGGGGATCGGTGGATATGGCCACGGGCACGCGCTGCACAACCTTGGCCGGATCTACACCGATCTCGGTCGGCCAGATGATGCGATCGCCCAACTGACAGAGGCTCTCCGCCTTCATCGCGAGGCAGGTGACCTGGTCGGCCAGGGCGTCGCGCTGAAGTACCTCGGCCAGGCTCATCGCGAGTGCGGCCATATGGCCGAAGCACGGCAGTCATGGACAGCGGCACGCGCGATATTCGACCAACTTGGCGAGGTTGCGGAAGCAGATGAGGTGGCAGCTTCGCTCGCGTGCTTGCCAGCCGATCCGCCCCGGGTGTGACTCTAAGCTTGCCTGGTAACGCTTCGTGGCGACTTCGGGTTGGCTACAATCCGAATTAATCGGCTTCATGCCGATTACCCCTTGTAGTAAGAATGGTAGTCTTTGTGCCACTGGGGACGGGGATGACGGAAAGGACGGGGAAATGACCGATAGCTCGCAGACGCCAGAGGGTTTCGACCCGAACAGCCTCTACCCGGAGAGCGAGCCCGAGGGCGCCGCCAAGCCGAACAGCCTCTACCCGGAAGACGAGCCCGAGGGCGCCGCCAAGCCGAACAGCCTCTACCCGGAAGACGAGCCCGGGGCCTGAGCTTCGCGTTCGCCCCGGGGCGAACGGTCATACATGCGGATGAGTAATGCCGGTATCCGCACGCACGAAGATCTCGGCTAGACTGCGTGGCGCATTGCACGTATCCGCATGAGGAGTGACTGACCGTGCCTGAGGTCCGTATCGAAGCCGAGCTGCGTACCGAGTTCGGCAAAGGGGCAGCCCGCCGTACCCGCCGGGCGGGTCGCGTGCCCGCTGTCATGTACGGGCACGGCGCGCAGGCCCGTCACCTGTCGCTGCCCGAGCATGACCTGATGCTCGCGCTGAAGACCCCGAACGCCCTGCTCAGGATCGAGGGCCTGCCTGGCCAGGCCGGCCTCGCGCTGCCTAAGGCGGTGCAGCGGGATCCCATCAGGGGCGCGATCGAGCATGTGGACCTGATCGAGGTCCGCCGTGGCGAGAAGGTGACCGTCGAGATCCCGGTCCGGGTGACCGGCGAGGTGTTCTCCGGCGGCATGCTCGACCAGCAGATGGTGCAGATCGCCGTGGAGGCGGAGGCCACGCACCTCCCCGACGGCATCGACGTGGACGTCGAGGGCATGGAGATCGGCACGTCGGTGCACGCCAAGGACCTGGACCTGCCCGAGGGCAGTTCGCTTCAGGTGGACCCCGAGGCGCTGGTGCTGCATGTGCTGGCCGCTCCGACCGCGCAGCAGATCGAGGCCGACCTTGGCGAGGTGCCCGAGGGCGAGGCCGCCGAGGTGCCGGCGCCGCTCGCCCCCGAGGGCCGCCCTGCGCCTGCCGAGGGAGAGTAGCCCCGTCCTCCGGAGCGCCCGCGCTAGCCGGCGGGCGCTCGGGAGGCGAGCAGGGACAGCACTGTGGACGAACGGTGGATCATCGTCGGCCTCGGGAACCCGGGGCCGACCTACGCGGGGACCAGGCACAATGCCGGGCATATGGTCCTCGCGCTGCTCGCGGAGCGGATGGGCGCCCGGTTCAAGGCGCATCGGACGCGCAACGATATCGCGGAGGGACGCCTTGCGGGCCAGGTCGTGACCTTGGCCAGACCGAAGTCGTACATGAACCTTTCGGGCGGACCGGTAGCTGCGCTGGCGGCTTTCTACAAGATTTCTCCTGAACGGATCGTGGTGCTTCACGACGAGCTAGACATCCCGTTCGGGGCGGTGAGGCTCAAGCTGGGCGGCGGTGACAACGGCCACAATGGCCTGCGGTCGATCACGGCGTCGCTGGGTACCCGTGACTATTACCGCGTCCGCTTCGGGATCGGCCGCCCGCCCGGCCGGATGGAAGCCGCCACGTACGTGCTGCGCGATTTCTCCCCCACCGAACGCAAGGAGCTTCCGCTCGCGATCGACCGTTGCGCCGACGCCACGGAGACGCTCATTAGCAAGGGCCTAGCGGAAGCGCAGAACATCTTCCACGCCGACCCTGCCTAAGCCCGTCACAAGCTGGTCACCAAGCCTGTCACGCACCCCGACGCGCGGTGTGTTCAACTGCGCGGCGCGCGGTTGGAGATCTTCCCTTGACGGCGGGTAGCCTCTGGCGCATGCGATCCGTGATGTCCGCGCCATATACCGGTGAGAGGATCTAGCTTGACGACAGCCGACGACCACATGCTGGCGCGGGATCTCGCGGAGCGGGCAGGCCAGCTGCTGCTTGACTTGCGGGTCCGCGGCGGCGACCCCGACGTGCTGCGAAAGGCCGGCGACCGGCTGTCGCACGAGTTCCTTGCCGCCGAGCTCGCGGCTTGCCGGCCAGGTGACGCGGTCCTTTCTGAGGAGGGCGTCGACGACCAGGCGCGATTGGCCGCGGACCGGGTTTGGATCGTCGACCCGCTGGACGGCACCAGGGAGTTCGGCGAGGAGGGACGCACGGACTGGGCGGTGCACGTGGCGCTGTGGGAACGAGACACCCCGGGCACCCCGGGCACCCCGGGCACCCCGGACGGCACGGGCACGCTCACCGCGGGCGCGGTGGCCCTCCCCGCCCAGGGCCAGGTGCTGTCGACCGGCAAGGGAGGGCTGGGGGGACTGGTCCCCCCAGGACGGCGGGATTTCGGGGGGTCGCCCGCCCGGGTCAGCATTGTGGCGAGCAGGAGCCGGGCGCCGCAGCTCGTCAGGGATGTGGCCGAACGGATCGGCGCCGAACTCGTGCCGTGCGGATCGGCCGGGGCCAAGGTCGGCACGGTGCTGAGCGGGCAGACCGATGCCTATCTGCACGCGGGCGGGTTCTACGAGTGGGACACCGCCGCGCCGGTGGCGGTCGCAACCGCGGCCGGTTACCATGCGTCGCGGATCGACGGAAGCGACCTGGTCTACAACCGGGCAAATCCCCTAATGCCAGATATCCTGGTTTGCCGGCCCGCCATCGCGGGTCTGCTACTGGAAGCGATCCGGGAAGCGACGCATGCGATCTGATTACCTGTTGTCCCAGCTAGACGTGCTCGAGGCCGAGTCGATTCACATCATGCGCGAGGTCGCCGCGGAGTTCGAGCGGCCGGCGCTGCTGTTCTCCGGCGGTAAGGACTCGATCGTGATGCTCGCGCTGGCCGAGAAGGCATTCCGGCCGTCGAACATCCCGTTCCCCGTGATGCACGTGGACACCGGGCACAACTTCCCCGAGGTGATCGCCTTCCGCGATCGCCGGGTCGCCGAGCTCGGGGTCCGGCTCGTCGTCGCGAGCGTGCAGGAGTCGATCGATTCGGGGCGCGCGGTCGAAGAGACCGGGCGGTGGGCGAGCCGGAACAGGCTGCAGACCGTCACGCTGCTTGACGCGATCGAAGAGCACCGGTTCGACGCGCTGTTCGGCGGTGCGCGGCGGGACGAGGAGAAGGCGCGGGCCAAGGAGCGCGTGTTCAGCTTCCGCGACGAATTCGGCCAGTGGGACCCGAAGAACCAGCGGCCAGAGCTGTGGAGCCTGTACAACACGCGGATCCGGCGCGGCGAGCACATCCGGGTGTTCCCGCTGTCCAACTGGACCGAGCTCGACATCTGGGACTATATCGAGCGCGAGGAGCTGGAGATCCCGTCCATCTACTACGCGCATGAGCGGCAGGTTTTCGAGCGGGACGGCATCCTGCTCGCCGACAACCCGTTCATCCCGCGCGGCGATGACGAGTCGCTTTTCAGCGCCACCGTGCGGTACCGGACGGTGGGCGACATGACCTGCACGGGCGCGGTCGAGTCGACGGCGAAGACCGTCGCCGAGGTGATCACGGAGGTGGCCGCCACCAGGATCACCGAGCGCGGGCAGACTCGCGCCGACGACAGGACCAGCGAGGCCGCGATGGAAGACCGTAAGCGGGAAGGTTATTTCTAGATGGACATTCTTCGCTTCGCTACCGCCGGCTCGGTTGACGACGGCAAGTCCACGCTGATCGGGCGGCTGCTCTTCGACTCCAAGGCGATCTTCGAAGACCAGCTCGCGGCGGTCGAGCGCACCTCCCGTGACCGTGGCGAAGAGGGCACCAACCTGGCGCTGCTCACCGACGGGCTGCGTGCCGAGCGGGAGCAGGGCATCACGATCGACGTCGCGTACCGGTACTTCGCGACGCCCAAGCGGAAGTTCATCATCGCCGACACCCCCGGGCATATCCAGTACACCAGGAACATGGTCACCGGCGCCTCCACCGCCGACCTCGCCATCGTCTTGGTGGACGCGCGGAACGGGCTCACCGAGCAGTCTCGTCGGCACGCCTTTCTCACCACTTTGCTCCGGGTCCCGCACCTGGTGCTCGCGGTGAACAAGATGGACCTGGTCGGCTATGACAAGCAGGTCTTCGAGCAGATTTGCGCCGACTTCACCTCGTTCGCGACCAAACTCGAGATCCCGGACCTGACGTTCATCCCGATATCCGCGCTGCACGGTGACAACGTGGTCGACAGGTCGACGAACATGCCCTGGTACGACGGGCCCTCGCTGCTGCACCACCTGGAGCACCTGCACATCGCTTCCGACCGCAACCTCATCGACGTGCGGTTCCCCGTCCAGTACGTGATCCGGCCGCACGCCTCGAACGACCCGGAACTGCACGACTACCGGGGCTACGCGGGCCAGGTCGCGGGCGGCGTGCTCAAGCCCGGCGACGAGGTGCTGCACCTGCCTTCCGGGTTCGCCACGCGGATCCGCGCGATCGAGGCGGCGGGCAAGCCGGTCGCCGAGGCCTTCCCGCCAATGTCGGTGACGCTGCTGCTCGACGACGACGTGGACATCTCCAGAGGCGACCTGATCTGCCGCCCGAACAACCGGCCGGGCGCCGCCCAGGACATCGAGGGCATGGTCTGCTGGATGACTGCCGACCGGCCGCTCGCGCCGCGCACCAGGCTGGTTGTCAAGCACACGACCCGCACGGTCAAGGGAATCGTCACAGACCTGCACTACAGGATCGACGTCAACACCCTGCACAGGGACGAGAACGCCACTTCGCTGGGACTCAACGAGATCGGCCGTATCCGCATGCGGCTGACCCAGCCGGTGTTCGCCGACCCGTACGCACGCAACCGGGTGACGGGCGGCATGATCTTGATCGACGAAGCCACCAACAGCACGGTCGGCACGGTCATGATCACCGAAGCCCGCTGACCCGCCCGCCGACCGCGCATGCCTACCCCCCTCCACGACCTGACCGGGTACATAGGCATTCCCAGGGTGACCGGACTGCGGCTGTCACCCAACGGGATCTGGCTGGCGGCCAGCGTGCAGACGCTGAGCTCCGATAAGAAGAAGTACGTCACCAGCATCTGGCGCATCGACGCGAGCGGCGGTGCGCCGCCGCGCCGGCTGACCTGGTCGGCCGAGGGTGAAGGCAGCCCGCGCTTCCTGCCTGACGGTTCGCTGCTGTTCACCTCGAAACGGCCCGGCCCTGACGGCAAGACAGAGGACGGCGCTGAAGCGTTGGCCCTGTGGCTGCTCCCGGCGGGAGGCGGCGAGGCGCGGGTCATCGCGTCGCCAGCCGGCGGGATCACCGGGGTGGAGACCGCGTCCGGGTCGGACGCCATCGCCGCCGTGTCGCCGGTGCTTCGGGACGACGAGAGGCTGCGCAAGGAGCGCAAGGACGCCGGGGTCACCGCGATCTTGCACGAGACGGTGCCCGTTCGCTACTGGGACCACGACCTGGGGCCCGCCGAGCCGCGGTTGTTCGCCATCGCGCCGGCAGCAGAAGGCGAGGACGCACAGGCCCCTCGTGATCTGACTCCGGATGCCGGCCGGGCGCTGTTCGAGCCGTCGTTCGCGGTCAGCCCGGATGGCACGCTGGCCGCGACCACCTGGTGGCGGTGGCGGGACGGCGTGCAGTCCCACCGCGAACTCGTGCTTGTTGACCTGGCCTCGAGCAAGCGGCAGGTGCTGCTGGCGGACCAGGACCTCGACTACGGCAGCCCGGCCTTCTCACCGGACGGACGCTACCTGGCGTGCCTGCGCGAGACGCATATGACCGGGCACGAACCGCCCGATGTCACCCTCGTCCTGATTCCGGTCGGCGAGCCGGAGCAGGCGCGTGACCTCGTCCCTGATCTGGACCGCTGGCCGGAAAGCCCGGTATGGGACAAGGCGGGCGACTCGGTGTTCTTCACTGCCGACGACGGCGGCAGGCGCCCGGTTTTCCGCGTGGACATAGCGACCGGTGACATCGCCCGCGTGACCGCCGACCACGGCTACTACAGCGACTTGAGCCCGTCGCCCGATGGCACCGCCCTGTACGCGCTGCGCTGCGCGGTCGACACGCCCCCGGGGCCGGTCCGTATCGACCTGGCGTCCGGCGAGCTGGCCACGCTGCCAAGCCCGGGTGGACGACTCACCCTGCCCGGCCGGCTCACCGAGATAACCACCACCGCGGATGACGGCCAGCCGGTGCGCTCCTGGCTGGTGCTGCCGGACACGGCGGCCCCCGATACGCCGGCCCCGCTGCTGCTCTGGGTGCATGGCGGCCCGCACGGCAGCTGGAACTCCTGGTCCTGGCGGTGGAACCCGTGGCTGATGGCGGCGATGGGGTACGCGGTGCTGCTACCGGATCCGGCGCTGTCCACCGGTTACGGCAACGACTTCATCAGGCGCGGCCACCGGCGATGGGGTCAGCGCACGTTCGATGACGTGATGGCCGCCACCGACGCCGCCGAGCAGCGCGACGACATAGACGGCTCGAGGACCGCGATGATGGGCGGCTCGTACGGCGGGTACATGGCGAACTGGATCGCCGGCCACACGGACCGGTTCAAGGCGATCGTGAGCCACGCCAGCCTGTGGGCGCTGGACCAGATGCTGGCCACTACGGACTTCCAGTACCAGTTCTACTCGCAGTTCGGCGACCCGCTGACGTCGCCGGAGTTGTACGAGGAAAACTCGCCGCACCTGCACGTGGCGAAGATCTCCACCCCGATGCTGGTGATCCACGGCAACCTTGACTACCGAGTGCCGCTGGCGGAGGCCCTGCGGCTGTGGTGGGACCTCAACAATCACATGGTGACCGCGAAATTCCTCTACTTCCCCGATGAGAACCACTGGATCCTGTCGCCCGGCAACGCGAGGATCTGGTACGAGACCGTCTTCGCGTTCCTCGCCGAGCATGTGCTCGGCGAACCCTGGCGGCGTCCCAGCTTGCTGTGAGTGGGAGGCTGTCTTGCATGACCCGTGCTGATCTCGACAAGCGGCCGGCCGATGTGGCGGCCATGTTCGATGCCGTGGCCGACAGGTACGACCTGATGAACGACCTCCTGTCGGGTGGCCAGGTGCGGCTCTGGCGCAAGCACGTGCAGCGCGTCCTGCGGGCCCGCCCAGGCGAGCGGGTGCTCGACCTGGCGGCAGGCACCGGAACCTCGGCTGTGACATTTGCCGCATCTGGGGCGGATTGCGTGGCCTGCGACTTCTCCCTCGGCATGCTGCGCGCGGGCAGTGCGAGGCTCGCGACCAGCGACCCGCTGCGGAACAAGACGCGGGGCAGGGTGACCTTCGCCGCGGGAGACGCGCTCCGGTTGCCCTTCCGCGACGGGGCATTCGACGCGGTGACGATCTCGTTCGGGCTGCGAAACGTACATGGCGCGCGTGACGCGCTGGCCGAGATGCGGCGTGTGACGAGGCCTGGGGGCAGGCTGGTGGTGTGTGAGTTTAGTCGGATAACGGTCGCGCCCCTCGATATGCTTTACCGGCGTTACCTGACCGGCGTCCTGCCAGCGATCGCCAGGCGCGCCGCGCGCAATCCCGAGGCCTACGAGTACCTGGCCGAGTCGGTCACCGACTGGCCGGCGCAGCAAGAGCTAGCCGACGTGATCCGGGCCGCGGGCTGGTCGGCGGTCCGGTGGCGTGACCTGACCCTTGGCGTGGTGGCGATCCATGTCGCCAGGAACCTCTAGATAGGCTCTGACCGCCCGCTAAGCCAGGGGTGCGAAAGGGGCCAGACAGGGCGGGGATTAAACTAATGGCAAAGATTTTGTGAAGCAGTTCACAAGAAACCCAGGACCCAACACGTGACCGAGCACGTTTCCGTTGTGCCCAGACCGGAGAACCCGGCTCGGCGCGCGGCCACGACTGCCGGTTGGCACCGGCCAGCCGGCCCGCGGGACGACGACGCGGACGTCATTGTCGTCGGCGCCGGCCCGTCCGGCGCTACTACCGCGTACTACCTGGCGCAGGCCGGGCTAGACGTGCTGCTGCTCGAAAAGGCCCGGTTTCCCAGGGAAAAGGTCTGTGGTGACGGGCTGACCCCGCGCGCCGTCAAGGCGCTGGTCGCGATGGGTGTGGACGTTGGCCCTGACTCGGGGTGGCTGCGTAACAAGGGATTGCGGGTGGTCGGGGCCGGCCTGCGGTTGCAGATGCCATGGCCGGAACTCGACAGCTACCCCGGCTACGGCCTGGTGCGCGCGCGCTCTTCCCTGGACGAAACGCTGGCCCGCCGCGCCCAGGCCGCCGGCGCCAAGCTGGTCGAGGGGATCACTGTGACCGGCCCGCTCCTCGATGACGCCGGGCAGATCATCGGCGTGACGGCGCAGGCCGATGCCGGTTCCGCCGATGATGATCCGGAACGGACCGGGGCTTCTCAGGTCACCCTCCGTTCCCGCGTAGTGGTGGCGGCCGACGGCAACTCCTCACGCCTGTCGGTTGCCATGGGCCTGCGCAAGCGGGACGACCGCCCGCTCGGCGTAGCGGTCCGCACCTACTACAAGTCGCCCCGGCACGACGACGACTACCTGGAGTCGTGGCTGGACCTGTGGGACGGCGACAGGCTGCTGCCCGGGTACGGCTGGATCTTCGGGATGGGCGACGGCACCTCCAACGTGGGTCTGGGCCTGCTGAACACCTCGGCGGCGTTCGGCAACACGGACTACCGGGCGCTGCTGAAGCGGTGGCTGAGGTCGATGCCTGAGGAATGGGGCTTCGCCGAGGAGAACCGCACAGAACCGGTACGCGGCGCGGCGCTGCCGATGGGCTTCAACCGGACCCCGCACTATTACCGCGGCCTGCTGCTGGCCGGCGACGCGGGCGGCATGGTGAACCCCTTCAACGGGGAGGGCATCGCGTACGCGATGGAGTCCGGCGAGATACTTGCGCGTACGATCGCTCAGGCGCTCGCCCGGCCGACCCGCGCCGAGGGCGAGCGCGTGCTGCTCGGCTACCCGCAGGCGCTCCAGCAGGCCTACGGCGGCTACTACACGCTCGGCCGGGTGTTCGTGCAGCTCATCGGGCGCCCGCAGCTGATGCGCTTCGCGACAAAGCACGGCATGTCACGGCCGGCGCTGATGGGCTTCGCGCTGAAGCTGCTGGCCAACCTGACCGATCCGCGGGGCGGCGACGCCGCGGACCGGCTGATCAACGGCATGACCCGACTCGCCCCGAATACCAGGTGAGCCGATGCCTAGGATGAAAGACCACAGAGAGGGGGCGGAACAGTGGTGAGAGCGTACATACCCGTCGTCGTGCTCGCCGTGCTCGCCTTCGGATTCGCCACGTTCTCAGTCGTGATGGGCTCCATAGCGGGCCCGAAGCGCTGGAACAAGGCGAAGCTCGAGACCTACGAGTGCGGTAACGACCCGACCCCGCTTCCGCTTGGCGGCGGCAAGATCCCGATTAAGTTCTACCTGACCGCGATGCTTTTCATCGTGTTCGATATCGAGATCGTCTTTCTTTATCCGTGGGCGGTGACCTTCGGCAAGCTGGGGCCGTTCGGCCTCGTGGAGATGGTCACGTTCGTCATCACCGTGCTTATCGCGTACGCCTACGTGTGGCGGCGCGGCGGCCTGGATTGGGACTAGTGGATGGGTCTTGAGGAGAAGCTGCCGAGCGGCATCCTGCTGACTTCGGTGGAGAAGGTAGCCGGATGGGCCCGTGCCCGTTCGGTGTGGCCGGCCACGTTCGGCCTGGCGTGCTGCGCGATCGAGTTGATGATGACCGGCGGACCGCGCCATGACCTGGCGAGGTTCGGCATGGAGAAGACCGGCTCGACCCCGCGTGAAGCCGACCTGATGATCGTCGCCGGGCGGGTCAGCCAGAAGATGGCTCCTGTGCTGCGCCAGATCTACGATCAGATGCCCGAGCCCAAGTGGGTGATCTCGATGGGTGTCTGCGCGTCGAGCGGCGGCATGTTCAATAACTACGCGATCGTGCAGGGCGTGGATCACATCGTGCCGGTGGACATCTACCTGCCGGGCTGCCCGCCCCGTCCCGAGATGCTGATGGACGCGATCTTCAAGCTGCACGACAAGATCATGAACATGAAGCTGGGCCCGGACCGCGACGAAGAGATCACCGAGCTCGAGCAGGCCCGGCTGGACATGCTCCCGCTGCATGTCACGGCGGGGGTCGATGACCTGGGGAGTGAGCTGTGACGCAGACCCCCGGCGGGGAAACGCCCGCCGAGGAGACTGACAACCTGCCCCAGCACCGTCCCGGGGGGACGACCCCCCCATCCCCCCCGGCAGAAGCGACTAGCGGCGAGCAGCGCCTCGCGGCGTCGGTCGATCGCACGGGCATGTTCGGAGCGCGGACCACCGGGGACACGTCCGGATACGGGCGGCTGCAGGTACGCCAGCCGCCGCCGCTGTCGTCCGAGCCGCCCTACGGCGGTTACTTCGACGTGGTGGCGCAGACCCTCGGCACCGCCTTGCAGGCGGCCGGGATCGGATTTTCCGACGCGATCGACCGAGTGGTCGTTGACCGCGGCGAGATCACCTTCCACGTGCGCCGCGAGCGGCTCGTCGAGGTGGCGGACAAACTGCTGCACGACCCGGCGCTGCGGTTCGAGATCTGCACCGGCGTATCGGGCGTGCACTACCTGGACCAGCCCGGCCGCGAGCTGCACGCCGTGTACCACATGCTGTCGATCACGCACAACCGCCGCATCCGGCTCGAGGTCAGCGCGCCCGACGCCGACCCGCACATCCCCTCGATTACCGGGGTGTACCCCGCGAACAACTGGCACGAGCGGGAGACCTGGGACTTCTTCGGGATCGTCTTTGACGGTCATCCTGCGCTGACCAGGATCGAGATGCCCGACGACTGGCTCGGGCACCCGCAGCGCAAGGATTACCCGCTCGGCGGGATTCCCGTGGAGTACCGCGGCACGAAGATGCCGCCCCCGGACGAGAGGAGGTCGTACGAATGACCACTCACGTGACTGGCGGTGCGACAGACGCCGACGAGGAAGCAGCCGAGGGCCGCGTTTACAACGTGGCCGGCGGTGACTGGGAGCAGGTCGTCACGGCCGGCGACTTCGACCGCGCGGAGAACGAGCAGATCGTCGTCAACATGGGTCCGCAGCACCCGTCCACCCACGGGGTCCTGCGGCTGGTCCTGACCCTCGAGGGCGAGACCGTCGTCGAGGCGCGGGCGTCCATCGGCTACCTGCACACCGGCATCGAGAAGAACCTGGAGTACCGCACCTGGACCCAGGGCACCACGTTCGTCACCCGGGCCGACTACCTGATGCCGCTGTTCAACGAGACCGCATACTGCCTGTCCGTGGAGCGGCTGCTCGGCATCGAGGACAAGATCCCCGAGCGGGCCCAGATCATCAGGGTGCTGATGCTCGAGCTGAACCGGGTCGCGTCGCATCTGGGCGGGATCGGCCCGTTCGGCCTGGAACTCGGGGCGACCACGATCTTCCTGCAGGGCGTGCGGCTGCGGGAGAACGTCCTCGACCTGTTCGAGCTGATCACCGGGCTGCGGATGAACCACGCGTTCATCCGCCCTGGCGGCGTGTCGCAGGACCTGCCGCCCGGCGGCCTGGAGGCGATCCGCGACTTTCTGCACAAGGCGACAGGGATGGTGCACGACTTCCGTAACCTGGTCGACGCGAACCCGGTGTTCAAAGCACGCACCGAGGGCATCGCGTACCTGGACCTCGAGGCCTGCATGGCGCTCGGGGTGACCGGCCCGCTGCTGCGCGCGACCGGCCTGCCGTGGGACCTGCGCAAGTCCCAGCCGTACCTCGGCTACGAGACCTACGAGTTCGACGTGCCTACCGTGAACACGTGCGACGCGTACGGCCGGTACGTGGTGCGGATGGCCGAAATGGATGAGTCGCTGAAGATCGTGAGGCAGTGCGTCGACCGGCTGGCCGAGCGCCACGTGCCGAACGACCCGGTGATGATCCAGGACGCGAAGATCGGCTGGCCGGCCCGGCTGTCGCTGGGCCCGGACGGCATGGGACCATCGCCCGAGCACATCGCGCACATCATGGGCCAGTCCATGGAAGCCCTTATTCACCACTTCAAGCTGGTGACCGAGGGGTTCCGGGTGCCCGCCGGGCAGGCGTACGTGCCGATCGAGTCGGCCAAAGGCGAGCTCGGCTGCCACGTGGTCAGCGACGGCGGCACCCGGCCCTACCGGGCGCATCTGCGCGACCCCTCGTTCCACCACATGCAGGCAGTCGCGGTGATGTGTGAGGGCGGGAACCTCGCCGACGTGATCCCGGCGATCGCGTCCATCGACCCGGTAATAGGAGGCGTGGACAGGTAATGCCGTTCAGTGACCAGGCACTGGCACGGCTGCGGGCGGATGCCGCCGACATTATCGGGCGGTACCCGCGGTCGCGGTCGGCGCTGCTGCCGCTGCTGCACCTGGTGCAGTCCGAGGATGGATATGTCTCCGAAGACGGCATCAAGTTCTGCGCCGAGACGCTCGGGTGCACCGAGACCGAGGTGGTCGGCGTGGCCACCTTCTACACGATGTACAAGCACAGCCCCGCGGGCGAGTACCAGGTCGGGGTGTGCACGAACACGCTGTGTGCGATCATGGGCGGCGACCAGATCTACGCCGAACTCGCTCAGCACCTGGGCGCCGACCCGCACGCGCACGACGCTGCTAGCCCGGGGGGACGACCCCCCAAAACCCCCCCGGGACACGGCGGCATAGTGTCCGCCGACCGCAAGGTCGGCATCGAGCGCGTCGAGTGCAACGCGGCGTGCGACTACGCCCCGGTGGTCATGGTCAACTGGGAGTTCTTCGACAACATGACCCCGGAAAAGGCGAAGAAGCTGGTCGACGACCTGCGCGCCGGCAACAAGGTCACGCCCACCCGAGGTCCCGACCGGCTGTGCACCTGGAAGCAATCCGCCAGGATCCTCGCCGGATTCGGCGACGGCCAGGCCACCGAGGGCCCGTCCGCGGGCCCGGCCAGCCTGGTGGGTCTTGAGCTGGCCAAGGAGCATGGCTGGTCTGCCCCTGCGCCGAAGGCGTCGCAGCCGACGAACAAGGACGCGAAATGACCGACATGCTCACGCCTGTCCTCACCGCGCACTGGGACGAGCCGGACTCCTTTACGCTGGCCGGTTACGAGCGGACCGGGGGCTACCAGGGGCTGCGCAAGGCGCTCGCGATGACCCCGGACGACGTGATCGCCGCGGTCAAGACCTCAGTGCTGCGCGGTCGTGGCGGCGCCGGGTTCCCCACCGGCGTGAAGTGGTCCTTCATCCCGCAGGGCGACAACAAGCCGCACTACCTCACCGTCAACGCGGACGAGTCGGAGCCCGGCACCTGCAAGGACGTCCCGCTGATGATGGCGACGCCGCACACGCTCATCGAGGGTGCCATCATCGCCTGCTACGCCATCAGGGCCGGACACGCGTTCATCTACATCCGGGGCGAGGTGCTGCACGTCGTCCGGCGGCTGCAGCACGCGGTCGCCGAGGCGTACGATGCGGGCTATCTCGGCAAGAATATCCTCGGCTCGGGCTTCGACCTCGACATCGTGGTGCACGCCGGAGCCGGCGCGTACATCTGCGGTGAGGAGACCGCGCTGCTCACCTCGCTCGAGGGGTACCGCGGCCTGCCGCGGAACCGGCCGCCGTTCCCCGCCGTTGAGGGCCTGTACGCCAGCCCGACGGTGATCAACAACGTCGAGTCCATCGCCAGCGTGCCGTCGATCATGGCCGAGGGCGCGGACTGGTTCGCCGGACTCGGCACAGAGAAGTCCAAGGGCTACGGCATCTTCTCGCTGTCCGGGCACGTCACCCATCCCGGCCAGTACGAGGCGCCGCTCGGCATCACCCTGCGCGAACTGCTTGAGCTCGCGGGCGGCGTCCGGGCCGGCCACCGGCTGAAGTTCTGGACGCCGGGCGGTTCGTCCACCCCGATCCTGACCGACGCCCACCTCGACGTGCCGCTCGATTTCGAGTCGGTGGCCGCCGCCGGGTCGATGCTAGGCACCCGCGCGCTGCAGATCTTCGACGAGACCGTGTGCGTGGTGCGCGCCGCGCTCCGCTGGACGGAGTTCTACCAGCACGAGTCCTGCGGTAAGTGCACGCCGTGCCGGGAGGGTTCCTACTGGATGGTGCGGACGATCCAGCGGCTGGAAAACGGTGAGGGCACCGAGGAGGACCTCGAGACGATGCTCGACGTCGGCGACAACATCATCGGCCGGGCGTTCTGCGCGCTCGGCGACGCGGTGCCCGTGCCGATCCAAGGGGCTCTCAAGTACTTCAGGGACGAGATCGTGCAGCACCAGAAGGAAGGCGGCTGCCCGTTCGACCCGGCGGCATCTACCCTCTGGGCGGGTTCAAGCGGGGGGCGCGGGGGGTCGTCCCCCCGGAGTGATGGGGCGGGACTCAAATGACCGTGCAGACGACTACCGACACCGTCAACGTCACCATCGACGGGTTCGAGATCGCGGTGCCCAAGGGGACGCTGGTGATCCGCGCCGCCGAGATGATCGGCATCGCGATCCCCCGGTTCTGCGACCACCCGCTCATCGACTCCATCGGTGCCTGCCGGCAGTGCCTGGTCGAGATCGAGGGCCAGCGCAAGCCGCTCGCCTCGTGCACCACCGTGTGCACCGACGGCATGGTGGTCAAGACCCAGCTCACCTCCCCTGTCGCGGATAAGGCGCAGCGCGGCGTGATGGAGCTGCTGCTGGTCAACCACCCGCTCGACTGCCCGATGTGCGACAAGGGCGGCGAATGCCCGCTGCAGAACCAGGCCATGTCCAACGGCCAGGGCGAGAGCCGGTTCAAGGAGCCGAAGCGCGAGTTCCCGAAGCCGGTGCCCATCTCCACCGAGATCCTGCTCGACCGGGAGCGCTGCATCTCCTGCACCCGGTGCACCCGGACGTCCGAGCAGATCGCGGGCGACGACTTCATCGAGTTCCTCGAGCGCGGCCCGGACCAGTACATCGGCACCGCGAGCGGCAGGCCGTTCAACTCCTACTTCTCCGGCAACACCGTGCAGGTGTGCCCGGTGGGCGCGCTGACCGGAGCGGCGTACCGCTTCAGGTCCCGCCCGTTCGACCTGGTGTCCACGCCGAGCATCTGCGAGCACTGCGCCGCGGGGTGCCGGCAGCGTACCGACCATCGCCGCGGCCGGGTGATGCGGCGGCTGGCGGGCGATGAGCCCCTGGTCAACGAGGAGTGGAACTGTGACAAGGGCCGCTGGGCCTTCGCCTACGCCAGCGAGTACGACCGGCTGACCGCGCCGCTTGTCCGCGAGGCCGACGGGGTGCTGCGCCCGGCCTCCTGGGCGGCGGCGTTCGCGGCCGCGGCCCGGGGTCTGACCGCGGCGCGTGACGCGACGGACGGCCCGCGCGGGGTCGGCGTACTGCCCGGCGGCAGGCTGACCCTCGAAGACGCCTACGCCTACGCGAAGTTCACCAGGCTCGCGCTGAACACCAACGACATCGACATGCGGGCCAGGCCGCACTCGGTCGAGGAGCAGCAGTTCCTCGCGGCCAAGGTGGCCGGGCACGACATCCAGGTCAGCTACACCGACCTGGAGGCCGCGCCCGCCGTGCTGCTCGCGGGGTTCGAGCCGGAGGACGAGTCGCCGATCGTGTTCCTGCGGCTGCGCAAGGCGGTACACAAGAGGAACCTCCCGGTGTTCTCGGTCGCGGCGCTCGCGTCCCGCGGGCTGGCCAAGCTGTCCGGCACCCTGCTACCCACGGTGCCCGGCGCCGAGCCCGCCGCGCTGACCGCGCTGGCGGCCGGCGGTGGGAATGACGCTGACGTAAAACGGGTCGCCGAACTCCTGGCTAAGCCTGGTGCGGTGATCCTCGTCGGCGAGCGGCTCGCCGAGGTGCCGGGTGCGCTGGCCGCCGCCGTGCGGCTCGCCGACGCCTCCGGCGCACGGCTCGCCTGGGTACCCCGGCGCGCCGGGGAACGCGGCGCGATCGAGGCCGGCGCGCTGCCTGGCCTGCTGCCTGTCGGCCGGTGGATCGGCGACCCGCAGGCGCGGGCCGAGGTGGCGCGGGTCTGGGCGAAGAACGTGCTACCCGAGGCGCCGGGGCGCGACACTGGCTCGCTGCTGGCCGCCGCCGAGCGCGGCGAACTCGGCGCGCTCGTCGTCGGCGGCGTGGACCCGGCGGACCTGCCGGACCCGGCCGCCGCGCTGCGCGCCATCGAGGCGGCGCAGTTCGTCGTCAGCCTTGAGCTTCGGGCCAGCGCTGTCACCGACCGGGCCGACGTAGTGTTCCCCGTCGCGGCTGTGGCCGAGAAGGCGGGCACTTTCGTGAACTGGGAGGGCCGGGGCGGATCGTTCGGCGCCGCGCTTAGCGTTCCTGGCGTCAGGACCGACCTGTACGTGCTGGGCGCGATCGCCGACGAGATGGACGTGCACCTCGGTCTGCCCGACCCGGCGGCGGCGCGGGCCGAACTCGCCGCCCTCGGCTCGTGGCGGGGGGCCCGCCCCTTGGGGCCCGGGGTTCTCTCGACCCCGCCCGCCGCCCCTATCGACGGCGAGCTTAGGCTCGCTACCTGGCATCAGCTCATTGACTCGGGCCGGATGCAGGACGGCGAACCATATCTCGCCGGCACGATGCGGGACACCGTGGCACGGATGTCCGCCGCTACCGCGGCGGGTGCCGAAGTCGCGGACGGCGACAAGGTGACTGTGGCGACCCCGATGGGGTCGGTGACCGTCCCGGTGGAGATCGCCGCGATGGCTGACGGCGTGGTGTGGCTTCCCACTAACTCACCCGGCTGCGCGGTCCGCGCCGATCTTGGCGCGGGCCACGGCAGCAGGGTGACCCTGAGGAGGGCGTAATGACCTCGGTGCTCGCGACGGACCCTACGGCGAGCGACTTCACCCAGCTCATCTGGTGGATGGTGCTGCTGAAGGTCGGGATCGTCTTCGCGTTCCTGATCCTGACCACGATCTTCATGATCTGGTTCGAGCGGCGGGTCATCGGCCGGATGCAGAACCGGCCGGGCCCGAACCGAGCCGGGCCGTGGGGACTGCTCCAGCCCATCGCTGACGCGCTCAAGCTGCCGTTGAAGGAGGACATCGTCCCCACTGGGGTGGACAAGATGGTGTTCTTCGTCGCGCCTATCATCGCGGCGGGATGCTCACTCATCGGCTTCGCGATCATCCCGTGGGGCCCGGAGGTGTCGATCTTCCACCACCAGACGCCGCTGCAGATCGCCGACCTGCCGATCGGCGTGCTGCTGGTGCTGGCCATGAGCTCGATCGGCGTCTACGGCATCGTGCTGGCCGGATGGGCGTCCAAGGGCCCGTACTCGATGCTCGGCGCGCTGCGCTCCACAGCGCAGGTGATCAGCTACGAGATCGCGATGGGCCTGGCGTTCGTGGCGGTCTTCCTCTACGCGGGCTCGCTGACCACGACCGATATCGTCACGGCCCAGGAGCATTTCTGGTACGCCTGGCTGCTGCCGGTGTCGTTCCTCATCTACCTGGTCACGATGGTGGGCGAGACGAACCGGATACCGTTCGACCTCCCCGAGGGCGAGGGCGAGATCGTGGCCGGCCACATGACCGAGTACTCGTCGATGAAGTTCGCCATGTTCTTCCTGGCCGAGTACATCAACATGACCACCGTGTCCGCGGTGGCCGTCACGCTCTTCCTCGGCGGCTGGCGCGCCCCATGGCCGCTCTCGCTGTGGTCCTCCGCGAACAGCGGCTGGTGGCCGGTGCTGTGGTTCCTGATCAAGGTCTTCATCCTGCTGTTCTGCTACGTGTGGCTGCGTGGCACGCTGCCGCGGACCCGGTACGACCAGCTCATGGCGCTCGGCTGGAAGATCCTCATCCCGTTGTCCATCGTCTGGATCCTGCTCATCGCCACGATCAGGGCCTGGAGGATCGACACCGGTTCGAAGTCGGTGTACGTCGTCTTCGGGCTAGTCCTGGTGCTGATCGTTCTGCTCGTCGGGTTCTGGGACACCGCGCTGCAGCGGCGGGCGGCCGAGCTCGCGCCCGACGAACCGGGGGTCGGGGACGAGGACGAGGAGGAGAAGGGCGGTCCGGTGCGCGGGTTCCCCGTGCCGCCGCTCGACCTGCCGCACTACCACGGCCTGGAGCTTGGTGATACCGCGATAAGCGGCGCGGCATACGGCGACACGACTAAGGAGGTCACCGGTGCTTGACTTCCTCAACCCCGTCAAGGGGTTCGGGGTCACCTTCCGAGAGATGTTCCGGAAGGTGGACACCGTGATGTACCCGGAGGATAAGCGGCCAACAGCGCCCCGGTTCCACGGGCATCACCAGCTCAACCGGTGGCCGGACGGGCTGGAGAAGTGCATCGGGTGCGAGCTGTGCGCCTGGGCCTGCCCAGCGGACGCGATCTACGTCGAGGGCAGGGACAATACGCCGGATGAGCGCTACTCACCCGGGGAGCGCTACGGGCACGTGTACCAGATCAACTACCTGCGCTGCATCCTGTGCGGGCTGTGCATCGAGGCGTGCCCGACCCGCGCGCTGACGATGACCAACGAGTACGAGATCGCCGACGACAACAGGGAAAGCCTGATCTGGACCAAGGAGCAGCTGCTCGTGCCGCTGAACCAGGGGATGGAGGCGCCCCCGCACCCGATGCGGCTCGGCAACGACGAGAAGGACTACTACCGGCTCGGCGGCGCCGGAATCACGGCCACCGCCCGGGCGCCCGGCATGGCCGGACCCGGCGGTCCGACCGGCCCGGCGATGCAGGCCACGGCCACCAGCGAGCAGGTGGCCGGCCAGGATGAGGTGCAGCCCGGCGGAGAGCAAGTTGCCGCGGGCGGCAGTGAGGTGGCTCAGTGACTCACGTTCTTCTAGCCGCCGGCGGTGGCGGCACCAACTTGGACCCGCTGTACGGCAAGGTCGCGTTCTGGATCCTCGCCACGGTGGCGGTCTCCGCCGCGGTGGCGATGATCTGTGTCCGCCAGGCCGTGCACTGTGCGCTGATGCTCGCGGTCGTGATGCTCTCGCTCGCGCTCCTGTACGCGATTGAGGGCGCGCCGTTCCTCGCGGCCGTGCAGGTCATCGTCTACACCGGCGCCGTGCTGATGCTGTTCCTGTTCGTGATGATGCTGATCGGGGTCAGCTCCGCCGACTCGCTGGTGGAGACGATCCGTGGTCAGCGGGTCTGGGCGGGCATCGGCGGTGTCGCGTTCCTGGTGCTGCTGATCGTGGGCATCGGGCACGCGGCGATCGGGAACGCGGCGCCGCAGACGGCGGCGAACAGCACCGACAACCTAACCGGCCTCGCCACGCTGATCTTCACCACGTACGTGTTCCCGTTCGAGGCGACAAGCGCCCTGCTGATCACCGCCGCGCTCGGCGGCATGGTGCTCGCGCACCGCGAGCGGACCACGCCCAAGCCGACGCAGCGGGAGGTAGCCCGGCGCAAGGTGGCGAGCGGGCAGGTCTCTCCCGAGCCGCCGCCCGGGGTGTACGCCCTGCACAACGCCGTCGACATGCCGGCACTGCTGCCCGATGGGAGCACAACCGAACGTTCCGTATCCCGGGCGATATCCCAGCGGGACCTCGACCTTGGCCGCGACCCGCAGGTAAGCGTGACCTCTGATCTCGAGGTCGAAGAGCGGATCGAAGCCGAACGGCAGATCGAGGCCGCCGCGCGGGGGAGGGAAGAGCAATGAGCCCTGCCGCTTACGTTTTCCTTTCTGTCATCTTGTTCGTCATCGGCGGGGTCGGAGTGCTCGTCCGGCGCAACGCGATCGTGATCTTCATGTGCGTCGAACTCATGCTGAACGCGTGCAACCTGGCGTTCGTCGCGTTCTCACGGCTGCACGGAAATCTGGATGGGCAGGTGGTGGCCTTCTTCGTGATGGTCGTGGCGGCGGCGGAGGTCGTCGTCGGGCTCGCCATCCTGATGGCCATATACCGCGCCCGCAAGTCCGCGTCGGTGGACGACGCGAACCTGCTCAAGTACTGAGAGATTGGACCTAACGATGACGACGCTGGCTGCGACCGGCGTGTTCCGTGTCTCGTGGCTGCTACTCGCGTTTCCGGTCTTCGGCGCGGCCGTCCTGCTGCTCGGCGGTCGGCGTACCAACCGGTGGGGCCACCTGCTCGGCGTGGCGATGCCGCTGGCGGCGTTCGTCTACGGAGTAATTGCCTTCTTCACCCTGCTCACTTACTCCGGCAATCGCGAAGTTGACCTGCATATGTACTCCTGGATCCCGGTGGCGGGGTTCCAGGCCAACATCGGGCTGCTGATCGACCCGCTGTCGATCTGCTTCGTGCTGCTGATCACCGGGGTCGGCTCGCTGATCCACATTTACTCTGTCGGCTACATGTCGCACGACACGGACCGGCGCCGGTTCTTCGGCTACATGAACCTGTTCGTCGCGGCGATGCTGCTGCTCGTGCTGTCGGACAACTACCTCGGCCTGTACGTCGGGTGGGAGGGCGTCGGCCTGGCGTCCTACCTGCTGATCGGGTTCTGGCAGTTCAAGCCGACCGCGGCGGTCGCGGCGAAGAAGGCGTTCATCGTCAACCGGGTCGGCGACGCCGGCCTGTCGCTGGCGATCATGCTGATGTTCGCCGAATTCGGGAACTTCAACTTCACCGGCGTATTCGCCGGGTCCAAGACGGCCGGCAGCGGTGTCGCGCTGGCGCTCGGGCTACTGCTGCTGCTCGGCGCGTGCGGCAAGTCCGCGCAGCTCCCGCTGCAGTCCTGGCTGCTCGACGCGATGGAGGGCCCGACCCCGGTGTCGGCGCTGATCCACGCCGCGACCATGGTCACCGCCGGGGTGTACCTGATGGTGCGGTCCAACCCCATCCTCGCGCAGTCCGCCGACGCCAGGATCGCGGTCGCGATCGTGGGCGCGGTCACGCTGCTGTTCGGCGGGATCATCGCCTGTGCCAAAGACGACATCAAGAAGTCCCTGGCCGGGTCCACGATGTCGCAGATCGGCTACATGATGCTCGGCGCGGGCCTGGGCCCGGCCGGGTACGCGTTCGCCATCGGCCAGCTGCTCGCACACGGGTTCTTCAAGGCCGGGCTCTTCCTCGGCGCGGGTTCGGTCATGCACGGCATGGACGACGAGGTGAACATGCGGCGTTATGGCGCGCTTGCGCGTCTCATGCCGGTCACCTCCGTCACCTTCGGACTCGCTTACCTGGCGATCATCGGCATCCCGCCGTTCTCCGGGTTCTTCACCAAGGATCCGATCATCGACGCGGCCTGGGAGTCGGGCGGGACACAGGGCTGGCTGCTCGGGGCCGCCGCTATCATCGGCGCGGGCATCACCGCGTTCTACATGACGCGGATGATGCTGATGACGTGGTTCGGCGACAAGCGCTGGGACTCCCACGCCCACCCGCACGAGTCGCCGGCCGTGATGACGTGGCCGATGATCGTGCTCGCGATCGGGTCGGTGGGCGCAGGCGGGTTCCTGATCGTCAATGACCGGCTCGTGGACTTCCTCGCCCCGGTTGTGGGCGTGCCGACGACCTTGCACGGCTTCTGGACCTGGCCGGGCGGGATCGCCTTGATCCTGGTCGTGCTCGCGGTCGCGGGCGCGTGGACCGTGTACGGGCGGGTGCCGGTGGCGGAGATCGCGCCGCGCGGCACCTTCGTCACGAACGCGGCGCGCAAGGACCTGTACGGCGACGCGTTCAACGAATCCGTGCTGATGCGGCCCGGGCAGTGGCTAACCAGGCTGTCGGTCTACTTCGACAGCCGCGGTGTAGACGGCCTCGTCAACACGCTGGCGGCAACGGTCGGCGGGTCCTCGGGTCGGCTGCGGCGAGTACAAACCGGTTTCGTGCGCTCATACGCGCTATCCATGCTTATCGGCGCCGTGCTGCTGGTAGCCGGCCTTCTAGTGGTGAGGCTGTAAATGAACGGCTTTCCCTGGCTGACCGTGGCTGGCGCCATCCCGCTCGCGGGCGCGATCGCGGTCGCGCTTGTCCCGGATATGCCCCGGGACAGCGCCCCGGCCGACGTCGAGGCGCGGTCCCGCCTTGTCAAGCTGGCCGCGCTGGCGGCCTCGCTGGTCACCCTGGTCTGGGTGATCGTCATGGCGACCCGGTTCAACACCAGCGGACCTGACTACCAGCTCACCGAGCAGTACTCCTGGATCCCGCAGTTCGGCGTGCACTACGCGCTCGGCGTGGATGGCATCGCGCTCGTGCTGATCGGGATGACGGCGGTGCTGATGCCGGTGGTGATCCTCGCTTCCTGGCACGACGCGGACAACGCCAGGCGGTCGCCCAAGACGTACTTCGCGCTGATGCTCGTCCTCGAGACGATGATGATCGGCGTCTTCGCCGCCACCGACGTGTTCCTGTTCTACGTGTTCTTCGAGGCCATGCTGATCCCGATGTACTTCATGATCGGGTCGTTCGGCGTCGGGCAGCGTCAGTATGCTGCGGTCAAGTTCCTGTTGTACAGCCTGTTCGGCGGGCTGCTCATGCTGGTGGCCGTCATCGCGCTGTACGTGTACTCGGGCGAGTCCGCGGCCACCGGGCATCACGGCACGTTCCTGTTCTCCACGCTGGTCAACGTCACCCTCTCGCCGACGGTCCAGAAGTGGCTGTTCCTCGGGTTCTTCATCGCGTTCGCGATCAAGGCACCGCTGTGGCCGTTCCACACCTGGCTGCCCGACGCCGCGTTCTCGGCGCAGCCCGGCGCCGCGGTGCTGATGCTCGGCGTGATGGACAAGGTCGGCACGTTCGGCATGATCCGGTACTGCCTCGAGCTGTTCCCGGCCGCGGCGCACTATTTCACGCCGCTGATCCTGACGCTCGCCGTGATCAGCATCCTGTACGGAGCGATCGTCGCGATCGGCCAGACATCGATGAAGCGGCTGATCGGGTACACCTCGGTCTCCCACTTCGGCTTCATCGTGCTCGGCATCTTCGCTTTCACCTCGCAGGGCCAGGCCGGGGCGACGCTGTACATGGTCAACCACGGGTTCGCCACCGGCGCGATATTCCTGCTCGCGGGGTTCCTGATCGCCAGGCGCGGCTCGGACAGGATCGCCGACTACGGCGGCGTGCAGAAGGTCGCGCCGGTGCTCGCCGGGCTGTTCCTGGTCTCCGGTCTCGCCCTGCTGTCGCTGCCCGGGCTGAACACCTTCGTCAGCGAGTTCCTCGTGCTCGTCGGGACGTTCTCCCGGTACAAGGTGGCGGCCACGTTCGCCACCGCCGGCATCGTCCTGGCGGCGATCTACGTCCTGTGGATGTACCAGCGCGCGATGGGCGGCCCGGTCTCCGAGTCCGTCGCCGGCATGCCGGACCTGCGGCCGCGGGAACTGCTCGCGGTCGTGCCGCTCGTCGTGCTGATCATCGGGCTTGGCGTCTACCCCAAGCCGGTGCTCGACGTGATCAACCCCGC
Source organism: Trebonia sp. (assembly GCA_035571275.1). GTDB lineage: Bacteria > Actinomycetota > Actinomycetes > Streptosporangiales > Streptosporangiaceae > Trebonia. The sequence continues at coordinate 4,730 of DATMKQ010000052.1, read as the reverse complement.
GGTCAAGTCCACGATGTCGCAAATACACGCCACTGATCCGGTGCCCGCCCACCCAGTACCCGCAGCTGCCCAGAACGGAGTGCAGCCGTGACCCTCGCCGCTGCCGCTGCCACCGCCGCGTCTTCGAACATCCCGGCGCCCAGCATCGAGTACAGCCAGCTCGCGCCGATGCTCGTCGTGTTCGGCGCGGCGGTCGTCGGCGTGCTCGTCGAAGCGTTCGTGCCCAGGGACCTGCGCCGCAGCCTGCACTTGGTGGTCACTTTCGGCAGCCTGGCCGCGGCCTTCGTCTGGACCTGCGTGATCGCGAGCTCCTCGTCGCTGTTCGCGCACGGCAGCTCTGGCCACGTCGCGGCGATGGGCGCCGTCGCCGTGGACCGGCCGACCTTGTTCATCCAGGGCACGATCCTCGTGCTGGCCTTCGTCAGCGTGCTGCTGATCGCCGACGCCTCCCACGACCTGCCCGAGTTCGCCGGGCAAGCCGCCGCGGTGCCGGGGTCGGCGGAGGAGCGGGAAGGGCTGCTGGCCGGCTTCGTGCACACCGAGATCTACCCGCTGACCCTGTTCGCGGTCGGCGGCATGATGCTGTTCCCCGCCTCGAACGACCTGCTCACGATGTTCGTGGCCCTTGAGGTGCTGTCGTTGCCGCTGTACCTGCTGTGCGGCCTCGCCCGGCGTCGCCGCCTGCTCTCGCACGAAGCGGCGATGAAGTACTTCCTGCTCGGCGCCTTCTCCTCGGCGTTCTTCCTGTTTGGCATCGCGATGCTGTACGGCTTCTCCGGGTCGGTTTCGCTGTCCGGGATCGCCGCCGCGGCGGCAACCAACAGCGGCAGCGACACGCTGCTGTTCGCGGGGATCGCGCTGACCGGCATCGGGCTGCTGTTCAAGATCGGCGCGGTGCCGTTCCAGAGCTGGAAGCCCGACGTCTACCAGGGCGCCCCCACTCCGATCACGGCGCTTATGGCGTCGTGCACGGTGGTATCGGCGTTCGGCGCGCTGCTGCGCGTGTTCTACGTGGCCTTCGGCAACCTCGCCTGGGACTGGCGGCCCGCGCTTTGGGTCGTGTCGATCCTCACGATGGTCGTAGGCGCGGTGATCGCCATCACCCAGACCGACGTCAAGCGTCTGCTCGCCTACTCGTCGATCGCGCACGCCGGGTTCATCCTGACCGCCGTCATCGCCTCGTCGGTCGCGGGCCTGTCCGGCTCGCTGTTCTACCTGGCGACCTACGGTCTGACCACCGTCGGGGCGTTCGCCGTCATCACGCTGGTCCGCGACCCGGGCGGGGAGGCGGACCACCTGTCCCGCTGGGCGGGCCTGGGCAAGCGGTCGCCGCTAGTGGCGGGCATCTTTGCGCTGTTCCTGATCGCTTTCGCCGGTATCCCTCTGACCAGCGGGTTTGTCGGGAAGTTCGCCGTCTTCCAGGCTGCCATCGCGGGCGGGGCGACGCCACTGGTGATCATCGGTGTGGTGTCCAGCGCGATCGCGGCCTTCTTCTACGTCCGAGTCATCGTGCTGATGTTCTTCAGCGACCCGGTGGAAGACGGACCGGAGGTCGTCGTGCCTAGCGTGTTCACGGGCACGGCGGTGGCGGTCGGCGCGCTTGCCACGATCGTGTTCGGCATCGTCCCGCAGCCGCTGCTGAGCCTTGCCAACCACGCGGCGACGCAGTTGTTCGTCCGCTGACGTTGTCTCATTGTCCTCGCCTGTGCCATCACCCGACCCTGGTATGTTCCCGCTGGCTGCACGTTCCGTATGCTGGTGAGTTCGTAACCCAGAGGTTAGGCGCGCCGAGAACATGGAGTTCCAGTGACCATCGCAGTTCCTGTCGAGTTCGCTGACCATGAGCTCACCGCGGAGATGTCCGAAGACCTGGCGATGGTCGAAGCCGCGCTGCGCGAGGCCTCCTTCGGCGGGAACGAGATGTTCGCCGACGTGTCCAGGCACATGATGGAGGCCGGGGGCAAGCGGTTCCGCGCCATGCTCGTGCTGCTGGCCGCCCGGTTCGGGGACAGCAGGGACAAGCGCATCGTCCCCGCGGCGGTGGCGATCGAACTGACGCACCTGGCCACCCTGTTCCACGACGACGTGATGGACGAGGCAACGATGCGGCGCGGCCACTCGTCGGCCAACTCGCAGTTCGGTAACTCGGTGGCCATCCTGGCCGGCGACTACTTGTTCGCCCGGGCTTCCCGGATCCTCGCCGACCTGGGCCCGCAAGCCATCAGGATCCAGGCGGAGACCTTCTGCCGCCTGGTGGACGGACAGCTGACAGAGACGATCGGGGTTCAGCCGGGAGCCGACCCGCTCGACCACTACATGCACGTGATCACCGAGAAGACCGGGTCCCTGATCGCCACGTCGGGCCGGTTCGGCGCGATGTTCTCCGGCGCGCCCGACGAGGTCTCGGACCTGATCGCCGACGCCTGCCTGCGGATCGGCGTGGCCTGGCAGCTTTCCGACGACGTCCTCGACGTGGCGAGCACCTCCGCCCAGTCCGGCAAGGAGCCGGGCACCGACTTGCGGCAAGGGGTACGCACCCTGCCGGTGCTCTATGCGCTGCGCGGCGCGGCCACTACCCCGGACATGGCACGCCTGCGTGACCTGCTCGACGCGGACCTGACCGACCCGGTGCTGCACGCCGAGGCACTGACCCTGCTGCGATCCTCCCCCGCGCTTGCGGAGGCCAGGCAGACCGTCCGCACCTGGATCGCGGGCGCCAGGGACCGCATAGCCCGCCTGCCCGACGTCCCCGCCCGCGCCGCCTTCGAGTCGCTCTGCACCTTCGTAATCACCCGCACCGCATAACCCACGCTGCACGCCTGCACCGCCCCCCAGCGAGCTGGCTGGATCCCACTGCCGTCCGCGCTGGTCCTCATTCGTCACATCAGCATCACCCGCTCACTTCGCACACCTTACGCATGGATATTCCGGACATATCGCCCCGGAAAATGGTCACACGGTATGCGAAGTGAACAGCAGGGACGGGTGGTGCCGGGCGGGCTTGGCGCGCGGGGCATGGGGACGCGTACGGTGGTTGTGCCGCACGGAAACGCGGCCGGAGGAGGCACGATGAGCATTTTCGGGTTTCGTAAGACGAAGATGGTCGCTCCCGAGGAGGCGCTGCCGGGTCGGGACACGCCGCTTGAAGTGCCGGAACGGCACGCGGTGCTTGGCACCGCGCTGACGCCCCCGTACCCCGAGGGCAGCGAGGTGGCGGAGTTCGCGCTTGGCTGCTTCTGGGGCGAGGAGCGCACCTTCTGGCAGGTGCCGGGCGTGATCACCACGGCCGTGGGCTACGAGGGCGGGTTCTCCCCGAACCCCACCTATGAAGAGGTCTGCACCGGCCGAACCGGGCATGCCGAGACGGTCCGGGTCGTGTTCGACCCGGCCAAGGTCTCCTACGCGCAGCTGCTCAAGGTCTTCTGGGAGTCGCACGACCCCACGCAGAACATGCGCCAGGGCAACGACATCGGTACCCAGTATCGTTCGGCGATCTTCTACAAGAACGAGGCGCAGAAGGCCGCGGCCCAGCAGTCCGCCGCCGACTTCGGCAAAAAGCTCGCCGAGGCCGGATACGGCCAGATCGCCACCGAGATCGTCCCGGCCACCGAGTTTTACTTCGCCGAGCACTACCACCAGCAGTACCTGTACAAGGTCCCGAACGGCTACTGCCCGGACCACAGCACGGGCGTGAGCTGCCCCGTCGGCATCCTTCCGGCCTAGCCCACGCTTCGGTCCACCTCGATCACCGCAGGAACTCCCAACGGGGACCTGGTCGAGGGGTCGGCCACCGTCCCGCTAGGCCAGTACGCCAGCCCGGCCGAAGCCGCCCGGCTCGGCGACTTTACGGATCTGTCCGCCGCGGCCGCGCATGACATCCCAAGCGCCAAGCGCGTGGTGATACCCGACTGCGGCCACATCCCGCACCTGGAGCACCCCAGCCAGTTCCTCGCCGAACTGCTGCCGTTCCTCGCAAGGCCCCGCAGTTAGCCGACTTCCCAGGTGTCGTGGCCGGCCAGCAGGGTCGCGAGATCGCCCGCGCCGCCGGAACGGGCACGCTCGATCTGATCGGCCATCAGCTCGTCGTACGACGACCGGGGAACCGAGCGGAAGACGCCGATCGGAGTGTGCGAGAAGTCACCCGAGTCCAGCCGGGACAGCGCGAACGCGTACGACGGGTCTTCGCGGGTGACGTCGTGGACGACTAGCGCGTCGGCCGGAACCGAATCCGTGTCGACCGCCGTCAGCGCGCCGTAGGGTCCGTAGGTCAGCCCCATCGACCCGGCGGGCCCGAACCGCACAGGTTCGCCGTCGGCCAGCTTGATCAGCCCGGGCGCGCCCGCCTGTTTGACCGGGGCGAAAGCGTCGTCGTTGAAGATCGGGCAGTTCTGGAAGATCTCGATGAACGCGGCACCCTGGTGGTCGGCGGCCGCGCGCAGCACCGACTGCAGGTGCTTGCGGTCGGAGTCGACCGACCGGGCCACGAACGAGGCCTCCGCGCCCAGCGCCAGGGACACCGGGTTGAACGGGTGGTCCAGCGACCCGAACGGGGTGGACTTGGTCACCTTGCCCTGCTCGGACGTCGGCGAGTACTGGCCCTTGGTCAGCCCGTAGATCCGGTTGTTGAACAGCAGGATCTTGATGTTCACGTTGCGGCGCAGCGCGTGGATCAGGTGGTTGCCGCCGATGGACAGCGCGTCGCCGTCGCCGGTGATCACCCAGACCGACAG
>DATMKQ010000051.1:0-4540 GCA_035571275.1 Trebonia sp. | reverse complement strand
ATCCGGACCGGGCGGCATCGTCAGCCGCTTCGCAGGAACCGGCCTGAGCGCGTCCAGCGTCATTGACGCGATCCTGTGGGTCCTCCTGTGAGTCCGCATGTGTGGTCATTACACGGGCCGTCGCCCATTGTGGGACTAGCCGACGGCAAGAGACGTCCGGCCGGTTCCGAACAAACGCGACTCGCTACAGCGGAACTTAGAAAGAAGACAGCATGCAGCCCTGGCGGAAGCGTGATCTTCCCTATGAGGTCACCCCCACCAACATCCCTGGCGCATTTGCGTCGGTGGGGGCTCTTGAAGATTTCGACCCACGCATGGCCAGCACTGCCGCCCTGATCAATCAGGGCCTCCTCTGGCGTCGGCCGGGACCAGGAGACGACACGACCCTACGCGCTGCTTGGGACAGGACCTTCTCACGTGTCTGGTGCGCGCAGGACCGTACTGTCCCTCACCTCGAGCCGCAGATCGGCAGGACGCACAATCTCAAGCACGCCGAGCGCACCACAGGCAACAGCTTCACCAGTCGAAACTGGGCGGGCGCATCCATAGAGGGAACCTGGACATCGGTGACTGGTCACTGGGTGATCCCGACGGTTTCCCAGCCAGGGGAACCGCAGGGCTCAGAGGGCGACTGGAACTCATCATCCTGGGTGGGGATCGACGGTATCTACAGTTCTGACGACATTCTTCAGGCCGGCGTGGAGCAACGCGTGAACGCCAGAGGAAACACCTCATACGTAGCGTGGTGCGAGTGGTTCGCGCCCCATTACCCGGACTCGCCCAGCTATATCTTCCAGACAAATATCAGTAATTTCGCAGTCAGCCCAGGAGACACCGTCTACTGCTCAGTGCAATACGCTGGCCCGATGGCGCCGTCGGCCGCACCGGGCGGGTACCAGATCCCGTTCAACAACCAGCAACACGTCAACTACCTCGATGCCGCCGGGCACGTCCATGAGCAATACCATTCCGACAGCACCGGCAGACAGGAAAATGACCTGGCGGCATATTTCGGCCGGACGGGCATACTTCGCTTCGTCAATGCCACGACAGGCCAACACTTCTCCCTTACGCTGGAACCGCCGCCGGGTGCCTCGTTCAGAGGCAGATCTGCCGAATGGATCATGGAGGCGACGGACGGAGACGAACCGGCCTCATGCTTGCCGAAATTCACGCCCGTCCAGTTCACTTCCGCGATATGCTGCGCGGCCAACATGGTAAGTGATATTATAAACATCGATACTTGGAATATCACGCGCTGCAGCCAAATGCTGACATCGGTGACGCTGGATTACGATGCCGTAACCATAGAATACATCGGCTAATATACCGATGCGCCACTTGTATCGAAGTACTCTCTAGGGTTGATGCCTTAGCCTGAGGAGACCGCGGCTGAGGCATCGAAAGTCCATGATCTGAGGCATTCCCGCCCGGACGCTGTCACCCGCTCAGGTCGGCGAGATCATCGCCACCCTGCTCGCCTTATCGCGGCTTCTTGACGGCCAGATCGCCCACTCGCACTGTTCCGGGCACCACGATGCGCGTGTTCATCCCGCGCAGCCGGAGCCGGCGGCCGATCCGGGAGTTGACGAACCGGATCGCTTCGGTCCCGAAGCGCTCGATGAACTTCGCGCAGCCGGTGTGCGGCGCCTCGCTGACCCGCAGCACGGCGTCACCCACCGCGAGCAGGCTCCCTGCCGGAAGGTTGTCCACGCTGAGGTCCAGATCGAGGTAGAGCTGATCGCCTGCCAGCGCCATCCGCTCGGTTCCTCCGGCCACCAGTTTGGCCAGCCGGGCGTTGATCACCGTCACCTGCTTGTCCGGATGTGCCGAGCCGTCCGGTGTGCCGGAGCTGCCACGGGTGAGCCAGTTGTCCCCCTCGAGCCCGGTGACCTGGTCCAGCACCGCCTCCTCCGGCAGCTCCCGCTGGCCCACCCCCGGGCGGCGGACGAGCAGTACCAGCCGGCCGCCGTCCTGCGGGGACTCGCGGACATGGTCGAGACCGGCCTCCAAGCGCTCACGCGACAGATGCTCCACAACCCAGATTCTCGCCAGCCGCCGCCTGATTGGCCAACCGATATCCTGCCGCCCCATGGACGAGCGATTTGACACCATGCAGCTGCCGGACGAGCCAGATGCCGTCGCACCCGACGGCTCGGACGTGCGCGTGCTGCTCCAGCTCGCCCGGGGCTCGATGGCGCATTTCGAGCTGGGGGCAGGCCGGGTCGCCCGGGCCGTGGCCCACCGTTCGGTCGAGGAGATCTGGTACATCCTGAACGGGAACGGCCAGATGTGGCGGCGGCAGGCCGAGCGGGAGGAGACGGTGCCCCTGCGCTCGGGGACCTGCGTGTCCATTCCCGTGGGCACGCATTTCCAGTTCCGGGCGGACAGCAGCGGTCCGCTGGCCGCGGTCGGCCTGACCATGCCGCCCTGGCCCGGCGAAGACGAGGCATACGAGGTCCCCGGCGCCTGGCCCGCCGACCCCAGCAGCTCACCAAGCTAGGCCGTGACGTCGAGGCACATCCGCGGCGCCGTCCTGAACCTGGTCGCAACCTCCCGGTAGACCACAAAACCGGCCTTCTCGTAAAACGCCAGCGCATGCGGGTTCGCGGTCACCTCAACCCGCCCGATCCCGCGCCCGCGCGCGATCGCGATCATGTCCAGCACCAGGGTCCGCCCGATCCCATGCCTCATCCACCTCGGCTCGACGAACAGATCCTCGATCTCGAAGGCGGACCCGGCACCGAGCCAGCTAGCGAAGCCGACGATCTCGCCCTCTGCGACCGCCGCCCGCGTCCGCCCCTCTCGCACCGCGAGATCAGAAAACTCCAGCGTCTCGGGATGCGCCAGCAGGTTCGGCCGGTCTCCCTCGTTGGACAACGACGACCTGCGGTACACCCCGCTCAACGCCGTCATGTCGTCGGTCACCGCGTCGCGGATCAAGACCCCAGTCACGCCACAGCTTCGCCCAGGACCAGCCATTCCGCCAATTGATTTTCGCGCGCATATTCGCGTGCCCGCAGATCCCGTTGGCCCCTATGGTTGCCGGTGTGCAAGACATCCCCACCCGCCAGCGCCTTCAGCTAGCCCTCCGTGAGGCACTGCGGGCGCGGGACACGATCGCCGTATCCGCGCTGCGCACCGCCCTATCCGCGATCGACAACGCCAGCGCCGTTCCTGTCGAGTCCACGCCTGCCCCCGGCACCGGCGGTCCCCATTTCGCTGGCGCCGTATCCGGCCTCGGTGCCGCGGAGGCGGAACGACATGCCCTCACCGAGCCCGAAGTAGAGCAAATCGTCCGAGCCGAAGTCGCCGAACGCCAGGCCGCGGCGCACGACTACGACCAAGCAGGCCGCCCCGACGAGGCCGAACGGCTCAGGCGCGAGGCGAGCGTCCTGATGTCGGTCATCAACCGGAGCGAGGCTCCCTAAGCACCCGTTTCGTGTAGCTCAGCTGCTCATACCAGTCGGTTCCGCGGCCTTCGGGGGTGAGGTCGAACAGGTTCCACAGCGGCTCGATGGTGCCGACATGGCGGGGTTCTTGCCCGGGATCGGCGGATGCGTAAAACAGCTCCGAGCCCCAGAAGTGGCGGATCGTATCACCGTCGCGGTGAAAGACGTTCAGCATCGGCTTCTGGTCGCCGTTCGGGGCCTCGGCGAGGTAATCGCGGTTATAGGTCGTGCCCGCGGAGGACAGCACCCGCAGCCGCCGCCAGCCGCGTTCCGTGGCGAAGGTGAGGACGCGTTCGATCGGCGCCTTCGCGGCGACCGCGAGGTTGACGCGCTGAGCAGCGTGCTCGGCCGCGCCGTCGAGCTGATCGAGCAAAGCGGTACACGACGGGCATGGGCCCTCGGCGAGTGGCAGCAACGCCGTTTGCCCGGCTTGAGGGCCGGGGCTGTCGTCGTCTCGGGCGCGCGGGAACATCATGCTGTAGATCACCAGCGAGTCCTTGCCGGGAGCGAACAACTCCGACAACCGGACCTCGGCAGGGCTGCCATCCGGTTCCTGACCGTGAAAGACGTAATCCTCCGGCGCTACCCCACCGGGCGGCAGCCGCCGCCGGGCGGCAGCCACCGCCTCCATAGCACGGCGCAGCTCGATCTCCCTTTCCAGCAGCCGGTTCCGCGCGGCCCGGTACTCGGCTGACTCTCCGGGAAATGCGATGTCCATGGGTCCTCCCGGGAAGCTCGCACACCGCTCTACGGCCGTGATTCGTCGCGAGCAAGGTGTCGGCAGCGGCCGACAGCGCGGCGCGTTTACTCAAGCCTCAAGGGTCATGTTATCGGTGGGCGGTGGGCGGTGGCCGGGAGCAGCCGGAAGGTCCCCAAAGCCGGCGGTCACGACCAGGCCAGCCCCGAGTTGGGCCACGTGCGCAAGTCAGCTGGCGCGCTTGCGACCGGTGATGGCAGGTTTTGGCGCGGTCGGGCACCTGGTTCGCTGGCACGATGAATCACGTGCTTGCTGTCCGCCGCTTCGCGGCCGGGGATGCCCCTGCCGCCGCATCCATCATCCGGGGCCTTCCGGACTACTTCACCGACGA
>DATMKQ010000050.1:0-3959 GCA_035571275.1 Trebonia sp. | reverse complement strand
GCCGCGACCGACGTCGGCGCCGCCGACGCCCAGAAGGCGGCGCACACCGCGGCGCTGCAGGCCGGCGACTCCTATCGCCGCACGGCCGTAGCCGCGATCGGCCTGTTCGGCGACATCGGCTTCACCCAGGAGCACGACGCGCAGCTGTACTACCGCCGCGCCTGGTCCGCCGAGCGGCTATCTGGTGGTCCCCAAGCCCACCGGGACGCTCTCGCCGCCCAGTTATCCCAATCGGGGCCCGCTAAGGGCGGACCTCGACGTGGCCGTATTTCATCCGGCCGGTCAGCCGCACCCGCAGAACGACCGGCACGCCAGGCTCGCCGCCCGAGCGAACATCGACGTCGGTGTAGCGGACCGTCAGGGACCCGGCATCTACCACCACGCCCGGCGTGGTCACCATGACCAGCGCCCCACCCCGCATGTCCATTTCGACCAGCAGCGTGTCCTCCACGATGACCGCTTCGGTGAAGTCAAGCGTCACGTCGGACCACGACGACCGCAGTTCCAGCCGCCGCGGCACCACCCACTGCCCGGTGCGCTGGACCGACCCTCCCTTCTGGTCGATCCGGACCACCTCCTCGGCCCGCGCCGCTGCGTGCGCGGTACCGGTCGCCAGGTCGGCGGTGAGTACCGCCAGCTCACCGAGCGTCCGCGCCGACAGGGCGGCTTCCATTCGCTCACCGAACTCATCAGCTGTCAGCCGACCGTCCCCCATCGCTACGCGCAGCACGTCCACCACCCGGTCCCGGTCCGCGTCGGAGGCCCGGATCTCGGGAGGCCTGCCAGTCGCCGGAAAGTCCGCAGACATCTCGTTCACCCTTCAGGATCGCGCCGGTTCAACCGTAGCCCCAGCCCCAGCTTCGTGCGGCCCGCCGGGGCGCGGCCACGCCGCACAGACCGGTACGCTGGCTGCGATCCAGGTGCGCGGCCCGCCGGCACCAAGGGCGCATAGCTCAGCGGAAGAGCACTCGCCTTACAAGCGAGGGGTCACTGGTTCGAGCCCAGTTGCGCCCACCAGAAAAGGTCAGGTCAGACCGCATGTTGATCTTGATAAGACCCTATCCCCTGAATCACAGCGGGAACAATCGGTGCACGTTCGGGGGGGCGGGAATGGGACCCAGGGCGGGCAGCATCATCGTCGATCACGAGGGCGCGCCCTACACCGACAGCAGGTACCACCGGCATTTGCCGCGCTCTGGATCGCGGTGAGCAGCGCCTCCTGGCGTTCGCCGGCCGCCGGTCCCGGCACAAGGGAATCATCACCAGCCGCGAGATGGGCTCCGCCTTCACCTGGATGCGCCCCGACGATCTTGTTTTCAACTACTGGGTGAACAACTACCTGATGGGCGAAAAGCCGCCCGCCTTCGATATCTTGGCGTGGAACGCGGACGGCACCAACCTGCCTGGCGCACTGCACGGGCAGTTCCTGGAAATCTTCCGTGACAACCTTCTGACCCGGCCGGGAGGGCTCACGGTGCTCGGGACGCCGCTGCACCTTGAGCGCATCAACGTGCCTGCATTCGTCACAGGAGCCGTCACCGATCACCTGACGCCGTGGAAGGGCTGCTACCAGACCACGCAGCTGCTCGGCGGGCCGTCCACCTTCGTGCTCAGCTATTCCGGGCACATCGCCAGCCTGGTGAACCCCCCGGGCAACCCGAAAGCGCACTACTGGACCGGCGCCGCACCCGGCGCCGACCCCGAAAATTGGCTCGCCACCGCCGAGAAGCAGCAGGGCAGCTGGTGGGAAGCATGGGCCAGCTGGGTGATACCGCGAGCCGCCCGGCAGTGGCCAGCACCCGAGGAATTGGGCAGCAAGCAGCACCCGGTCCTAGGCCCAGCGCCCGGGCTGTACGTGCGCGACATGGTTCCCTTATGAACACCGGGATCGGTTTAAGGACAAGTGTTGACGGCCACAATATTTGCACATGATTCGGTGGCTTTCGAGGACCGCATCCGCGATTTCCGCGATTCGGTGTTCTTCGATGAGCACGACCTGGCCGAGTACGGGGGGAGGATGTTCGACAAGTTCGAGGACGCCTCCGAGACGCTGCGCCTGGTTCTTGGTACCCAAAGTCGGACGAATCGCAGCCGCCCAGCGGGAGGGAAAGGTGAGTAGGACCTACCCAGCTGCTGTGCTGCTCGGCCTGGCGCGCTCAGCCGCCATGATCTGGCATACCCAGATACCCGAACTCGCTTCGCTGTTCCCACCCGATCGTCGCGACCGGCGAGACATGGTCGTCCGTATGATTCGGCAGATCCTTGACCAATAGGAGCGGGGAGCGCATGAGCAACGTTTCGCCGAAGAGGCGACGGCATCCGAACCGAGCTGCTCCGGTCGCAGTTGCATTGGTAGTCGTATTGATCTCCTCCGACTTCTACGCAGGTCGGTTCTGGCTCGACCATCCCGTAACGACGGCGATCCTGACCTCTCTCACCGTCGTCCTGGTATCGGTCACCGTGATCGAGGTCATCCTCAACCGACGATCCGAGCGCAGATGGCGGCTGCTCGCCCAGTACGCGCTCCTGGAGCTGGCCGAGGCCGCTCGCGGAGCCTGGGGCGTGCTGCTTGGTGTCGTTGACGAAGGGAACAGCGGCAACGACGTCATGGCTGACCCCTCCCGCGTCACGCAGGTTCTTAATTCGCCAGAGCGGGCGCCAGTATTGAAGCGCAAGATCGAAGCGATCCTGACTGATCCGCACAAGCGGGATGAGCTCCGGGAATCGCTAGAACGCACCCTTGACACGTCCCGCGAGCTCATCAGTCGCTGGGGAGCCGTACTAACCGGCTCTTCCAGCTTCTCCGAGCTTTTCGATCGTCACGTCGAGATGATCGGACGTATCCACGGGCTGTGGTACTTCCTGGCGTATGGGACGCGCCGGGGAAGCCGGTTCCGGTCTCCGGGAGGCAGCCACAGCGACGACTGGTTCGTCGACAACCTTCTGTCGATGACCCGCATCGCGATTCGCCTCGAGGGTGAAACCTGGGCGATTGCACTCCGTGTCGTGCCACCGGACTGGTGGGACATGAGAACGGATGAACTGGCCGCGCCGGCACACGCCGCGACGCCATGACGGCGGAATCGGACTGCTGCGGGTGTCGCAACTGTGCCGGTGGCCGTACCTAGGCTTTCAGGCTGCTCGCTTGTATGCGTTGAGGAGGCCGCCGAGGACTGGCCGGCGCTTGATTCGTTCCTGGGAAAATCGGCCATGGGGTGGTCGGGCCTGGGTGGCCGGAGCTAGAGGGCGCGCACAGCGTTACCGGCCGAGTTTCACCCTCGTAATGGTTACCGTCCGGGGCGGCCGCTATGACGGGAGTCCCAGCTATCCGGCGGGCGATTTCGGTAGCCTTGCCGCCAGGCCCTAACCCGCTCAGGTCGCATAGGGTGGCAAGGTTTTCGGTACCGACCCGCTCACGTGCAGAAATGATGGCTGACGATGGCTTGGCGTCGCCTAGATACTGTCCCTGTTGGCTCCCCAGGGGTCCATGATCTCGATGCCAGTGCCTTCAAAGTCGGACACGTTGCGAGTCGCCAGCGCGGCGCCCTGGGAGCGGCAGACGGCTGCGATCAGCGCGTCGAAGCTGGTGATGGGTTTCCCGGCTCGCTCGCGGCTGCTGGCGATGACGGCGTAGTTTTCTGCGGCTGCGGTGTCGATCGGCAGAACCTGGTCTTCGAAGGCCGTGAAGATATCGTCGGCTGCGGCGAGGAGGACCTGCTTCCGGCGTCCGTCCAGCAGCCGGGCAATGCCGTACCGGACCTCTGCGAGCGTGATGGTCGTGGTGCGTAGCTCGCGCCTGTCCCGTTCTCGGACCCAGCTCGCGACCTGAGGCGCGGGTTCGGGGCGCATCAGCTCGGAGACCACGTTGGTGTCGAGGATGATCATGCGGAGAAATCTGCGGCGCGCGCCGGTTCGTCGCGTCCGGGCAGGTCCAGGTCGACTCCGCCGAGCGCGCCGAA
>DATMKQ010000049.1:0-4414 GCA_035571275.1 Trebonia sp. | reverse complement strand
GAGCAGCAGCCGCTCGTACGCTTCCGGGCTGGACTCAGTAAAGGACTCGCCGTAGGCGAAGTCCATGTTGACGTCGCGGACCTCCATGGCCGAGCCGGGCACCTTCGAGCCGAACCGCAATGTGACGCCCTCGTCCGGCTGCACCCGGATGACGAGCGCGTTCTGGCCGAGCTCCTGGGTGTCGGTGGCGTCGAACGGCAGGTGCGGCGCGCGCTGGAAGACCACCGCGATCTCCGTCATCCGGGTCGGCAGCCGCTTGCCGGTGCGCAGGTAGAACGGCACCCCGGCCCACCGCCTCGTGTCCACGATGAGGCGGACGGCGGCGTACGTCTCGGTGCGCGAGTCCGGCGGGATGCCGTCCTCTTCCAGGTAGCCGATCACCTGGCGGCCGCCCTGCCAGCCGGCCGCGTACTGGCCTCGCGCGGTACCCGCGGCGAGGTCGGCGGGCAGCCGGACCGCGGACAGCACCTTTTCCTTCTCCTGGCGCAGCGAGTCCGCGTCGAACGAGACCGGCTCTTCCATCGTGGTCAGCGCGAGCAGCTGGAGCAGGTGGTTCTGGATCACATCGCGCGCCGCGCCGATGCCGTCGTAGTAGCCCGCCCGGCCGCCGATGCCGATGTCCTCCGACATCGTGATCTGCACGTGGTCGACGTAGCCGCGGTTCCAGATCGGCTCGTACAGCGTGTTGGCGAAGCGCAGCGCCAGGATGTTCTGGACGGTCTCCTTGCCCAGGTAGTGGTCGATGCGGAACACCGAGTGCGCGGGGAACACCGCGTCCACGATGTCGTTCAGCTCGCGGGCGCTTTCCAGATCGTGTCCGAACGGCTTCTCGATGACGACGCGGCGCCACGACGTCCGGCCTGTGACCGGGTCCGCGGGGCCGGGGTCGGACAGCCCGGACCGCTTGAGCTGCTGCACCACGATGGGGAAGAACTTCGGCGGTATCGACAGGTAGAACGCGTAGTTCCCGCCGGTGCCGCGCACCCGGTCAAGCTCGGCCACCGTCGCGGCCAGGTTGTCGAAGGCGGCGTCGTCGTCGAACTCGCCGGGGACGAAGCGGACACCTTCGGACAGCTGCTGCCACACGGTCTCACGGAACGGCGTCCGCGCGTGCTCCTTGACGGCCTCGTACGTGATCTGCGCGAAGTCCTCGTGCTCCCAGTCCCTCCTGGCGAAGCCGACGAGGGAGAAGCCCGGCGGCAGCAGGCCGCGGTTCGCCAGGTCGTACAGGGCCGGCATCAGCTTCTTCCTGGCGAGGTCACCGGTGACGCCGAACATCACCATGACGCACGGGCCCGCCACCCGCGGGATCCGGCGGTCTCTCGGGTCCCGCAGCGGGTTGACCGGGTCAGCCGCTGAGGCGATCACCCCCGGATTCGCCGGCGCCAGTCCCCGGGTGCCGGCGTTCGGCATCGTCATGTCGGAACCTCCAGTTCCCGTTTCTGACCGTTACTGCCGTTACTTCTTCAGGCTCAGTTCGGTCCTGATCGTCTCGAGCAGCTCGTTCCACGAGACGGCGAACTTCTCGACGCCCTCGTCCTCGAGCACCTGCACCACGTCGTCGTAGCTGATGCCAAGCTTCTCCAGGTCCGCGAAGACCTTGCGGGACGCGTCGTAGGTGCCGTGCACCGTGTCGCCGTGCAGCACGCCGTGGTCGGCGGTGGCGTGCAGCGTCGCCTCCGGCATGGTGTTCACCGTGTCCTTGACCACGAGGTCGACGACGTACATCGTGTCAGGGAACGCCGGGTCCTTGGTCGACGTGGACGCCCACAGCGGGCGCTGCACCTTCGCGCCCTTGTCGCGCAATGCGGCCCAGCGCGGGGTGGCGAGCCTCTGCTCGTACAGCTCGTAGGCCAGCCGCGCGTTCGCGAGCGCCGCCTTGCCCCGCATGGCCTGGGCCTCGGGGGTGGCGAGCTTGTCAAGCCGCTTGTCGACCTCGGTGTCCACCCGGCTGACGAAGAACGAGGCGACCGACGCGATCTTGCTGATGTCGTGCCCGTTCGCCGCTGCCTGCTCCAGGCCGCTCATATAGGCGTCGATGACGTCCGCGTACCGCTGCAGGGAGAAGATCAGCGTGACGTTGACGCTGATCCCTTCGGCGAGCGTGGCGGTGATCGCGGGCAGCCCCTCGGCGGTGGCGGGGATCTTGATGAACAGGTTCGGCCGGTCAACCAGCCACCACAGCTGCTTGGCCTCGGCGATCGTCTTTTCCGTTTCCCTGGCGAGCCGCGGGTCGACCTCGAGCGAGACCCGGCCGTCCACGCCGTCCGACTCGTCGTAGATCGGACGCAGCACGTCACACGCCCACCGGATGTCATAGGTGGTGATCATCCGCGAGGATTCGTCCACGCTGACGCCGCGCACCGCTAGGTCCTTGATCTGGTCGTCGTACGCGTTGCCCTTGCTCAGCGCGTGGGCGAAGATCGTCGGGTTCGACGTGACGCCCCGCACGTGGAAGTCCCTGACCAGTTGCTCGAGGTTGCCGGTCTCCAGCCGGTCGCGGCTGATGTCATCCAGCCAGACCGAAACCCCGTCGTTCGTAAGCTCGCCGAGCACGTCACTCATGACCGCGTTCCTTTCTCTCGTCCGGCTCTATCGCCGGCTCGCCCGGGCGTCAGGCCCGCGTCTTGACGAGACTCGCCTTGGCCGCGGCGGCCACCGCCTCGGCCGTGACGCCGAACTCCCTGTACAAAGTCTGCTCATCGGCCGACGCGCCGTACCGGTTGACACCCACGGACTCGCCGGCGTCCCCGACGAACGCCCGCCAAGGCTCGGTGATGCCCGCCTCGACCGACACCCGCGCCCGCATCGCCGCCGGGAGTACGTCCTCTTGGTAGGAAACGTCCTGCTGCCTGAACCATTCCACACAGGGCAGCGAGACAACCCTCGCCGAGATTCCCTCCTGGGCCAGGAGTTCTCGCGCGGCGACGGCGATCTGCACCTCGCTGCCGGTGCCGATCAGGATCACGTCGTCCCCGTCGGCCATCACGTACCCGCCGCGCGCGGCGCCGTCGGCGGACGCGAACTCGGTCCGGTCGAACGTCGGTACGTTCTGCCTGGTCAGGCACAGGCCCGCCGGCCGGTCCGTGTGCTCGAGGATGGTGCGCCAGGCGACGCCGGTCTCGTTCGCGTCGGCCGGGCGCACGATGTCGAGGCCAGGGATGTTCCGCAGCGACCACAGGTGCTCGACCGGCTGGTGCGTCGGGCCGTCCTCGCCCAGGCCGATCGAGTCGTGCGTCCACACGTAGGTGACCGGCACCTCCATCTCCGCCGCCAGCCGGACCGCGCCCCGCATGTAGTCGCTGAACTGCAAGAACGTACCACCGTACGGGCGGGTGAAGCCGCTCAGCACGATGCCGTTCAAGATCGCTCCCATGCCGTGCTCGCGGATGCCGAAGTGCAGCGTCCGCCCGTACGGGTTGCCCTGCCACATCTTGGTCTGGTGGTCGACGGGCACAAAGGACGGCTCGCCCTCCATCGTGGTGATGTTGGACTCGGCCAGGTCGGCGGAACCGCCCCACAGCTCGGGCAGCACCGGGGCCAGTGCGGTGAGGACCTTGCCGGAGGCGCGGCGGGTGCCGGTGCCCTTGGGGTCCGCGGGGAACGACGGGATCGCGTCCGCCCAGTCGTCGGGGAGCTGGCGCTTCGACAGCCGGTCGAACAGCGCCTTGCGCTCCGGGTGGGCCGTCGCCCAGGCGTTGAAGGCCTCCTCCCACTCCGCGTGCAGCGCCTTGCCCCGCCCGGCGACCAGGCGGGCGTGCTGCACCGCCTCCTCCTCGAGCGGGAACTTGACGGCCGGGTCGAAGCCGAGGATCTTCTTGGTCGCCGCGACCTCGTCCTCGCCGAGCGCGGCGCCGTGCGCCGCGCCCGTGCCCTTCTTGTTCGGCGCGGGCCAGCCGATGATCGTGCGAACCGCGATGAGCGACGGTGCGGCGACGTGCTCCCTGGCGGACTGGAACGCCGCGTTCAGCGCCTCCACGTTTTCCTCGTAGGCGCCGCCGGGCGTGAACCAGTCGACCCGCTGCACGTGCCAGCCGTAGGCCGCGTACCTGGCGCCGACGTCCTCGGACTTGGCGACGTTCGTGTCGTCCTCGATCGAGATGTGGTTGTCGTCGTACAGCACGATCAGGTTGCCGAGCCGCTGCACTCCCGCGATCGACGACGACTCGTGGGTGATGCCCTCCTCCATGTCGCCGTCGGAGGTGAAGGCGTAGATGTAATGGTCGAACGGGCTGGTGCCCGGCGCGGCGTCGGGGTCGAACAGGCCGCGCTCGCGGCGCGACGCCATCGCCATGCCCACCGCGTTGCCCAGGCCCTGTCCGAGCGGCCCCGTGGTGACCTCCACGCCGGGGGTTAGCCCGTGCTCCGGGTGTCCGGGGGTGATGCTGCCCCACTTGCGCAGGCGCTTGAGGTC
>DATMKQ010000048.1:0-12095 GCA_035571275.1 Trebonia sp. | reverse complement strand
TCTTCGTGTTCAGGGACGGATATGAGTACGTCCTCGTGCTGACCGTGGTTTCGCTCTTGCTCGCCGTGCTGGGGCCCGGTCGCTTCTCGCTGGACAACGCGTTTGGCGTCGAGATCACGGGCTGGGCCGGGGGCGGCGTCGCGCTCGGCGTGGCAGTGGTGGCGACCGCGGGGATGCTGGCCACGTTCTGGCGGCCGGCGCCCGCGCCTCCGGCATCCGCGTCCGAGGAGACGGTGGGGACGCAGCAATGACCGTGTCCGCTTGCCACGCAGCCGCCTCTCGCCTCCCGCCTCCCGCCTCCCGCCTCCCGCCTCCCGCCTCTGAGCAAGTTTTCGAGGAGAAAATCTCTTCACGATCAGGCGGCCTGGCGGGGCCGGGGGGGCAGCTAGGAGGCCACGCGGATGGGGAGGATGATGGCTGAGGGGTGTGCGGGGGTGTGGTAGACCTGCTGGTCGGCTTGGAGCAGGCGGGCGGCGGTCGCGTGCGGCTCGCCGGTGCCGGGGTTGCGGGCGTAGCGCGGGAAAGCGCCGCTCGAGACCTGGACCCTGATCCGGTGGCCGCGCTTGAACCGGTACGCGGTCGGCCACAGCCGGACCGTGGCGCAGGTGATCTCGTTCGCGCCGGACAGGCGGGTCAGACCGTCGCAGACGTTCCAGGACCGGCCGCGGGGGACGGCGTCGCAGAGCCGGACGAACACGTCGGCGTACGGCAGGCTGGACCGGAACCAGATCTCGGCGCTCACCTCGCCGATGACCTCCACGTCGTGGTCGAGCGGAACCGTCGTGTAGGTGAGCACGTCCGGTCGGCGTTCCAGCGCGGTGTTGTCGGCACGGCCGCCGCCGCGCCGGACCATGCGGACCCCACCGACCGCGGGCGTCGGGTTCGCGGGGTCGTACCGGTACGAATCGGGGTCTGACTCGGCGGGGATCTCACCGGCCAGCGCGCCGCCGGGCTGGAGCAGGAAGCGCGTCGGCTGATAGCCGGGCGGCGGCCAGGACTCGAAGTCGCGCCAGGCGTTCTCCCCTCGGCCTGCCTTCCCTCGGCCAGCCTCCCCTCGGCCTGCCTCCCCTCGGCCGGCCTCGCCCATGACGTAGAGCCGGACCGGGGCGCGCGGCGCGGGCTCCTCGCCCCGGGCGTGAGCCAGCCCGAACTCGAGCACTTCCCGTATCGGCGTGGCGTCCTGGGACAGGTGCGTCCACGGCCCGACGGTCAGCCGCGCCGCGCGCCCCGCGTCCTGCAGAGCCGTGAAGTCGCGGAGCTGGCCGGGCAGGAAGATGTCGTACCAGCCGCCGACCGAACTAACCGGCACGCTGACCTTCGCCACCCGGTCCCTGTGGTCGAGGGCCGCCCAGTACGGATCGTCCGCGTCATGGGCGAGGATGTCCTGCAAGTACGTCGAGTGGTGGCCGAGCGCGGCGACGTCGGCCTGGCCGAGCGGGAGCGTGGCCAGCGCGCGCAGGTTCTTCTTGTCCGCGCGGAGCATCCGCAGCATCGCGCCGCGGCGCTCCTGGCCATCGGTCATGACACCCCAGCCGAACGGCGTCTCGAGCGACATCCCGTCGGCTCGCAGGAACTCCAGCGTCAGCGCCGAGTCGGTGACATGCGGGATCATCGCCTTGACTTCTGGCGGCAGGCTGTCGGCCACCGCCCACTGCACGTACCCCAGATAGCTCGAGCCGAAGAGCACGATCGAGCCGCCGAACCATGGCTGCTTCAGCACCCACTCCAGGGTCGCCAGGCCGTCCGCCCGCTCGTTCCGCATCGGCTCGAAAGTGCCGCCAGAGCCGAACGTGCCGCGGGTGCTCTGAATGAGCACCTGAAACCCGCGCTCGGCCAGCGGCCGCACCATGGCGAGGGTGATCAGCTTGCCCCTGCCGTACGGGCTGCGCAGCAGGGCGAGCGGCAGCGAGTCGCCGCCGGTCCGCGGCGCCCAACGGTCGGCGAGCAGCACGGCGCCGTCGGGCATCGGCACGCGCAGGTCATGGGTGATGACAATGTCCGCGGTCAGCACCGGCCCGAGCTTCAGCGCGCGCTCGATGAGCTTGCTCGGCAGCTTCATGGCACAGGCTCATTATCCGGAACGAGTGCGGCTGTCTGCTCGGCGCATATTTCTGCCAGGGCTTGGTGGGCGGTGCGGCAGAGGCCAGGGAAGTTGACGAAGCCGTGCGGCACGCCGACGTATTCGGTCAGCCGGACGGGCACGCCGGCGGCCCGCAGCGCGGCGGCGTAGCGCACCCCGTCCTCGCGCAGCGGGTCGTGCTCGGCCACCTGGATCAGCGCCGGGGGCAGTCCGGCGTGATCGGCGGCGAGCAGCGGCGACGCCCAAGGATTGCTGCGATCGCCGTCAGGGCCGAGGTAGAGCCGCCGGTAGGCGGTCATCTCGGCGGCGGACAGGAACGGGGCGTTGGCGAGCGCGGCGGGCCGCGGCGCGGTCATGTCGGTGGCCGGGTAGATGAGCGCCTGGTGGCTGATCGCCGGGCCGCCGCGCTCGCGGGCGAGCAGGCCCATCACTGCCGACAGGGTGCCGCCCGCGCTCTCCCCCATCACCCCGAGCGGGCCGCCGGCGCCGAGTTCGGCGGCGTTGGCCGCGGCCCACGCCAGGGCCGCGTAACAGTCCTCGACGGCGGCCGGGAACCGGTGCGCCGGCGCCAGCCGGTAGTCCACGGAGACGACGACGGCACCGACGGTCGCCGCCACGTTGCCGCACAGCCAGTCACCCATCCGCAGGTCGCCGAACACGAACCCGCCACCGTGGTAGTAGACGACGAGCGGCTGGGGGTTCTGACTGGAGTTCTGACTGGAGTTCTGACTGGGCTGGCGCGGGCGGTACACGCGTACCGGGATGTCGGCGTCGGGGCCCGGGATCGTCCTGTCGGCCTTCGCGGTTGCCGCCGGAAGCGAGCCGAATAGCCAGTTCGACACGGCGTTGTCGGGGACATGCCGCCGCTGCAAGGCGATGACGTCCGCGTCGCTCTTGGTCGCGACCGACGCCTGGCGGCGTGTCACCCAGCCCCACGCCCGCATCTTGAGTTCCATGCGTGCCATAGCGATAGCGTAGCCTCCAAATGCGAGATCCTTACTTGCGAATTGGAAGAATAGTACTCTCATAGCCGTTTTAGGTTCACCGCCCGGAGGTTGCCAGTGGAGTGATCGGCCACGGGAACGCGCTGTCCGTCGGGACTACCCGATCCTCACCCGCCTGGACCAGATGAAGGAGCACATCAACTCCCGGACTCTAGCGTCGGAGCCGTCGGGCTGGAACGAGCCCGATCAGTCCGGCGGCGATAGCGACCCCGGCCAGGGTCAGGGCGCCGGCGCGGACGCCGAGGGCGGCCAGTGTCACTCCGCCCAGCGGAAGGGCGATGGTCTCGACCCAGGATTGGAGGGTCGCGGCCACGCTCATCACTCTTCCGTGCGCGTGCACGGGAGCGGCCGCTGGAGCGCGGTGACCGCGACCGTGCCGAAGACCGCGCCGGCCGCCTTCGGCCAGCTCGTGCCGCCAGCCGTGGCGCTCGGTTCGTGGCGCGGACCCGACCGGCAGCGGACCGGACCGGCAGCGGCGCCACTACGGCGGCGCCGATCAATAGGTGCAAAATTTGGGGTCTTGTCCAAATCTCGTTTGCGGTGACGTAAAGGTCACGTACTGGCGACTCCCAGCACGGGCAAGCGCAGTCGCTGGCGTTGGCCCCGGGAGATGAATGTCCCGTTGAGCTTGCTATTGGCAGTTGAATGGGCCATTCATCCGGGAAAGGTAGCCGCCGGCAAGGAGGTATATCCGGACATAGCCCGCAAATCGGTCGGCCACATAGCTGCCTCTGCTGTCGTTACCATCACGAGATTTGGATAAGAGCCAGTTTTCGCGATGATGCGACTCTGATGAAAGTGTGGTGGGGCCTGTGGGACATGGGAGCCGGTCTGACGCGGACGGCGCGAGCGGAACGGCTACCCGCGCCGGCGTTCCTAGGTTTCTCTTAGGTCTTCGGAGGGCCGATCTTGGGCCCGGCCTGTGGGCTGGGGGGTGACCATCCGAGGTGAGGAGCGCCCCATGCTGGTTTTCCGTCATCGTCTAGCCGTCGCGGGAGTCATGACAGCGACCGCGATCGCCCTCCCGGCCGCCGCTTTGGCGTCCGGGCCAGGTTCACCGTCCGGCAAGCCGACGCCACCGGCGGCGTCAGCACCCAGCGCCAGCAAGTCGCCACAGGCGCCGGCGCCGTCCCCGTCCGCGAGCAAGTCCGCGTCGGCTGATTCCCCGAGCACGCTCGCCGCGTCCGCCGGGATCAGCGTGAGCCAGCTACAGGCCGGGCTGAGGGCCGCGAAGCAGGCCGGCGGCAACACCGCCGCGGCTATCGCCGCTTTCGCCGCGGCGACCGGGGTATCGCAGGCTACGGCACAGCGAGTCATAGTCGCCGTGTTCGGAACTTCAACGACCGGCATGCCGAGACCGATGAAGTCGTCTGAGGAGAGCGCTCGCGAGTCGGCGGCGGCGCCGGCCCAGCTGAACGGGCTCGCCGCGTCCGCGAGGATCAGCGTGAACCAGCTACAGGCCGGCCTCGTGGCCATGAAGGAGGCCGGTGGCGACACCGCCGCGGGCATCGCCGCTTTCGCCGCTGCGACCGGGGTGTCGCACGCGACAGCACAACGAATCATCACCGCCGCGACCCACACGTGAGCCGCGCTGGCAGGCACAGGACCCGCGCATAATGAGTCACGTGCGGGTCCTTGTGGTCGACGACGATTCGGCTGTGCGCCGATCGCTGTCCACCGCGCTTGGGCGTGACGGCTACGAGGTGCTCGCGGCGGAAGGCGGCAACGCGGCGCTGGCCCACCTCGTAGCCGCCAGCGTCGACGCGATCGTGCTCGACGTGGCGATGCCCGAGCCGAACGGGCTGGAAGTGTGCCGGCGGCTTCGCGCCCGCGGCGACAGGACGCCCATCCTGATGCTCACCGCCCGCGACCTCGTCGATGACCGCGTCGCCGGGCTGGACGCGGGCGCCGACGACTACCTGGTCAAGCCGTTCGCGCTCGCCGAGTTGCGCGCCCGCCTGCGCGCGCTGCTGCGCCGCAACGCGGCCGGCGCCGAACGACTCAGCTACGCCGACGTCGTAGTCGATCTGGCCGCGGCACGGGTGACAAGGGGCGGGCGCGAGGTTGGCCTCACGCGCACGGAATACCTGCTGCTCGAACTGTTCCTGCGCAATCCTGGCCGGGTGCTCAGCCACTCGCAGATCTTTCAGGCGGTCTGGGGCTACGACTTCGCCATGCGCTCGGACAACCTGTGGGTGTACATGGGCTATC
The DNA here is from genome assembly GCA_035571275.1 of Trebonia sp. GTDB lineage: Bacteria > Actinomycetota > Actinomycetes > Streptosporangiales > Streptosporangiaceae > Trebonia. The sequence goes on along the minus strand of DATMKQ010000048.1, from coordinate 6,800 downwards.
TGCGCACCAAGCTCGAAGCAGCCGGTGAGCCGAGGATCCTGCACACCGTGCGGGGGCTCGGCTACGTCCTTAGAGACGCACCGTGACGCTGCGGCATCGGCTCTCGGTAGCGGCGGCGGTCGGGGTGCTGATCGTCGTGGCCGCCGTCAGCGCCGTGGTGTACTTCTCCTATGCCGCGAGCCTGCGTTCCCGCGCCGACCTGTCCCTCGTCGCAGCGGCGGAGCAAGCAGGCGGTATTGCCCGGGGCCTCAAGCAAGCGGGCAGCGACAATCAATCGACCCCTGACATCAACACGCCGGTCACCGTCGGCAGCGTGACGGTCCAGCTGTTCACCGCGGCGGTGCCCGGTGAGCCCACGCCGTTCGGACCGCTGGACAAACTCGATGTCGCGGTAGCCGAAGGCGCCCAGCCCGCGTACTTTGCCAACGCGAGCGATCGCGGCCAGCAGTTCCGCGTCTACACCGCCCCTCTTCCCGGCGACTCGGGCGGCGGATTGGTGCGCACCAGCCGGGCCGCCAACGCCGACGACGGGGCGCTGCGCAATGCGGCCCTCCTCCTCGCCGGGCTCACCGTGGCGGCCACCGGCATCACCTACGCAGTGGCGCGGCTGACCGCCGGCCGCATCCTCCGGCCCATCGCCGACCTCACCGCCGCCGCCGAGCACGTCACCCGGACCAGCGACCTCACCGCCCGGCTCCGCTCCACCGGGACCAACGACGAGGTGGGCCGGCTCAGCTCGTCCTTCGACACCATGCTGGCCGCGCTGCACGAATCGGTCACCGCACAGCGTCAGCTGGTCGCCGACGCGTCACACGAGCTGCGCACCCCGCTGACGAGCCTGACGACGAACCTGGACTTGCTTGAGGATGGCGCCGGGCTAGCCGACCCGCAGGCGCCCGCCCTGGTGCGGGCGGCGCGAGAACAGGCCGGCGAACTCGACCAGCTGATCACGGACCTGCTCGACCTCGCCCGGTACCACGAGCGCGCGCCGCACCGTCAGACCGTGCGCCTGGACCAGCTCACCAGCGAGGCGGTGCACCGGGTGCGACAGCGCCTGCCGCATGCCGTCATCGACGCGGACCTGCGACCATGCCTGGTACACATCGATCCCGCCGGGGTCGACCACGCCATCTGCAACCTGATCGACAACGCGATCAAGTGGAGTCCACCAGGCGGCGCGGTACACGTCGTCGTCGCGGCCGCGCGCGTGTCGGTCGCCGATCACGGCCCCGGCATCGCCGACGAGGACCTTCCCCGCATCTTCGAGCGCTTCTACCGGGCACCCGCCGCACGAGCGATGCCAGGCGCGGGCCTCGGACTGGCCATCGTGGGCAGCGTCGCGCAGGCCAACGGCGGAACCATCGAGGTACGGACCGGCTCGGACGGGTCCGCGTTCACCCTCGCGTTCCCTCCGCACCCGTGCGCCGTGGAGGTCACGCCCGGCGAGCACGAATAGGCGCGTCGCTCTCCTGGGCCACGCTGGTCGAGATACGGACGCGCTGGATCCACGTCGTCGGTGAACGCCTGGACGTTGCCCGGGGCCGTTGTTTTCCCGCAACTCGTTTTGGGGCTGCGGGTAACAAGGGGTGAGGTCATTTCCGACGGCGGAAAGAGGCAGCCCATGCAGGGACGTGAGCCGTGCTGACGCGGTTCGGTATGAGCGGTCAGCCCGGGCCGGACACGCCCGCGGACGACGTGGAGCGAGCCGGCAAGGGCTGGCACCCGAGCGACGCGGATATCGTCCGGGCTTCGATCCGCGACCCGAGCCGTTTCGGGGAGATCTTCGACCGCTATGCCGACGACATCTTGCGTTATGCCGGTGCCCGGCTTGGCGGCGATCTGGCCGAAGACGTGACGGCCGAGACGTTTCTCGCCGCCTTCCGCGCCCGCGGCGGTTATGACCAGTCGCGGGCCAACGCTCGGCCGTGGCTGTACGGCATCGCCATCCGCCAGATCGGTAAGCACAGGCGGGCGGAGCGCCGCTATCTGCAGGCACTGAACCGTGTCCACGCTGAGACGGTCACCGCCGACTTCGGTGATCGCGTGGCTGACCGGGTCACGGCGGAACAGCTACGACCGCGGTTGTCCGCGGTGCTGTCCGGCCTGACGCGTCAGGACCGTGATCTGCTGCTCCTGGTGGCCTGGACGGACCTGACGTACGAGGAGTCGGCGCAGGCGCTCGGCACGTCCGTCAGCGCGGTCAAATCGCGGCTGCACCGAATCCGGGTGCGGACCCGGCAGGCTCTCGGCGAGACCAACCCAGCGCTCCCGAGCGAAGGCATTGGACCACAGAAGGAGACCTACCGTGGATGAGATCAAGTTGTTCAAGGAACTCCAGCCGCCGTCCCCGCATGATGTGGCAAGGATGCGCCACGCCGCTCGTGCCCGCCTGACCGTGGCGTTCAGCGCGCCGGTTGCGTACCCGGCCAGGCGGCGCACCACGGTCGTGGCCATGGCCGGGGCGGCGGCCCTGGTGGCCGCGGGAACCGGCTACAGCCTCTCAGCCGCCCAGGGCGGTACGGGCGCTCCGCGGGGCACGGCCGACGCGCGCGGTGGTGCGAACGCGAGCGCGAGCTCGCGCTCGCACCCTCAGCAGGCCACGGCCGCCGGACTGACCGCGGTGCGCGGATGCCCCGGGATGTACATCACCGCGGGAACGCTCGATCAGGTCAACGGCGCGCGGCTGATCATCCAGCCCGCGAATGACCAGGACCACGTCAACAGGACCTGGCAGGCCAAGCCGGTAACGGTGGCCACGACCGCTTCGTCGGCGATAACCCGCCCCGCGAGCGGAACGGTCGGCGACATCACCGACGGCTCGCATGTCTTCGTGGACGGAAGCTGGTCCGGCGAGACGCTCGTCGCGAGCCAGGTGGGCATCGAGGCGACCCTGCCATCGCCGTCGTCTTTCGGACCGTCCATCCCGCCCAACGCCCCCAAGCTGGGGAGCAAGCCCGCCCCTGGCGCGATGCCCCCGTTCGCGGACGGCACGGTCGTGGACGCGCACGACGGCAGCTTCACCGTGGTCACGCGCGTCCCAGCGGGACTTCGGGTGCGCGTGACCACCTCGAGCTCCACCAAGGTCGTGGCGAGGACCAGCGTCAGCCCGAGTCAGCTGGACCTCGGATCCAACGTCGTGGCGGTCGGACCAATCGGGGCGAACGGGGTCATGACAGCCAGCACCGTGGCCGAATCATCGCTCATCAATACGCTGCTCGCCGGCGGCCCGGCCAAGATCAGGTCATCGGGCTGCTCGGCGTCCGCGATCACGACCGCCGCGATCGAGGCCGACGTCGTAGGCTGATCACCTCACCGTGGATGAGCATCCGTACTCAGGTGCCGGGGCCGCGCCCCGCGAAGGATAAAGAGCATGAGCACTCCATTGCGGCCCCGGACCACCCGTGATCGACAGGAGGAAGCAGCCATCGTCAGCCGGGTCGACCAGGCCAGGCTCGACAAGCTGCTGGCCGAACAAGACCTCCTGCTGGTCGAGAACCCCTAACAAGTCATGCGTGCACTGGCGGGTGCCGGTCACTCCACGGCGCGGCCTGCTCGAGTTGGCTGGCGACCCGGATGAGCAGGTCCTCACGCCCGTAGGCGGCGACTAGCTGTACGCCGACGGGCAAGCCGCCTGGTGTCCAGTGCAACGGCAGGCTCACAGCCGGCTGGCCGGTCATGTTGAACTGCGCCGTGTACGGAATGAAGCTGGCGATCCGGGTCCCCTCCTCCTCTGCCCCGGCGGCGGTGAACCAGCCCAGCTCGGGCGGGGGCGCGCCAACGGTAGGCGTCACCAGCAGGTCATGGTCGTTCCACCACTCCGCCATCCGGCGCGACCACATGCCGAACCACGCCCGGCTCCCCAGATAGGTCACCGCGTCGAGCGCTTTGCCTGCCCGCCGGTACGCGGCGTTGCGCGGCTCGATCTCGTCCTCGCCGATCGGCCGGCCGAGCAGCATCTCAAAGGCCTGCATCGTCGCTTCGGTGTCGGCGGCGATGATGGCGTTGAAATGGTCCGGGAGTTCCGGCTCGAACATGGCCGCGGGCGCGGACTGCTCGATGTGGTGGCCGAGCGACTCAAGCAGCCGTGCCGCGCTGGCCACCGCGGCGCGGCACTGCGGGTCGTCGAGAAAACCTTCCGCACCCGGCCGGTCGAGCACGCCGATCCGCAGCCGGCCCGGATCGGCGCCAACCTCCCGCGTCAGCGGGCGCGGCAGCGGCGGCGCGTAGTACGGATCGCCCGGCATGGGCGCGCTGATCACGTCGAGGACGGCGGCCGCGTCACGGACGGTGCGAGTGACCGCCCCGTCGATCACGCCCCCGGCCCAGGCCTCTCCCACCACCGGCCCCTGGCTCACGCGCCCCCGGGTCGGCTTGAGCCCGACCACCCCGCACTCACTGGCCGGGATGCGGATGGAGCCGCCGCCGTCGCTCGCGTGCGCCACCGCCACCATGCCCGCCGCCACCGCGGCGGCCGACCCGCCTGACGAGCCGCCGGTCGAATGACCGAGATCCCACGGGTTGCGCGCCGCGGGAAAGCTCCGCGCCTCGGTGGTCACCGTGGTGCCAAGCTCGGGCACGTTCGTCCGGCCGAGCTGAATGAAACCGGCCGCGAGGAACTGTTCCGCCAGGTAGGACGTCACCGGGAACGCCAGGTCGCGCATCGGCCCAAGGCCGAACGCCATCGGTTCACCCGCGACCATGCTGCCAAGGTCCTTGAACAGGATCGGCACGCCACGGAACGGACCATCAGGCAAGGGGCCCTCAGCCTCCTGTCGCGCCGCGTCGAACCTGGTCCTGATGACGGCATCCAGCTTCGGATTGACCGCCTCGATCCGGGCGATAGCCGCCTCGGTCAGCTCCCTGGGACTGACCTCACCGCGACGGACAAGGTCGGCTTGTGCGGTGGCGTCCAGCCACGTCGTGTCATCCACTCCGCAAACGCTAGTCGATTTGCTCGTAGACGGTTACCAAGCCCTGGGAGGGCAATTTCTATCCACGATGTTGGGGGGTACGGTCATTGTGAGGACCTAGGCGATATGCGGGGACGAGATGTCGACACCTAGCCAGGGCTACACCGGCGCGCTGCTACGCCACTTCAGCGACTTGCGTGACGGTACCCACTTTGGCGCTCGGTCACGGAGCGACAAGGAGCAACTCTTCGGCAAGGCCGTGACGCTGATCGACCCGTACGCGTGCCGCGCGCTCGGCGAGATCAACGACGAACTGCTGCTCGGCGCCGGGGAGGTCAGCGGCACCGGCGTCCGGCCGGACAACAGCGGGGGCGTCGAAGCCGAATGGACGTTGTCGTGGCCGCAGCAGCAGGCCGCGGGCATCGAGCCAGTGATCCTGCGCGCCCACTTCGGCACGCAGTTCCACCACCCGCACTTGCGAAGCCGCACGGCGGGCGACTGGCCGCTCAACGTGTCCGACGAGGCGCAGGCAGCGGCCGAGCTTCCCATGCTGCGCGCCATGGCGACCGCCGACCTGCACAACCTGGTATTTCAGCTCGGCGGTGACGTCCGGATCATTCCCGCCGTTCAGCGGCGGTAGAGCAGGCGGGCCCCGACGGCCCTTCCCCCCGCAGCGGCTGGATCGGGATCACCAGCCCAGGTGCCCCGCACCTGAGATCAGCGACCTCGCGATGACCAGCCGCTGGATGTCGTTGGTTCCCTCGCCGATGGCCATCAGCGGCGCGTCGCGGTACAGGCGCTCGACGATGAACTCCGCCGAGTAGCCGTAGGCGCCGTGCACGCGCATCGATTCGAGGGCGCACTTGATGGCGACCTCGGAGGCGTACATCTTCGCCATGCCGGCCTCCATGTCCACCCGCCCGCCGGAAGCCTGGGACTTCGCCGCGGCCCAGTAGGTGAGCAGGCGCGCCGCCTGGATCTCGGTCGCCATGTCGGCGAGCTTGAGCTGGATGGCCTGGAAGTCGGCGATCGGCCGGCCGAAGGCCCGCCGCTGGCGTGCGTAGCCGAGGGCCGCGTCGTAGGCGGCCTGCGCGACGCCGACCGCTCGGGCGGCGATGTTGATCCGGCCGATCTCCAGGCCGTTCAGGATCTGCCGCAGGCCGTGTCCCTCTTCGCCGCCGAGCAGGTTGCGCGCCGGCACGCGGACCTGGTCCAGCACCAGCTCGCAGGTCTCCGGACCCTTGTACCCGAGCTTGGGCAGGTCCCGGCCGACCGAGAAGCCCGCCGAGTCCGTGTCGACGAGCAGCACCGACATGCCGTGGGGTGCGCGTTCGGCCTTGGCGGTCTTCACGAGCACCGGCAGCATGCCGGCAACCCGGGCGTTCGTGATCCAGGTCTTGGTCCCTGACACCACGTAGTCGTCGCCGTCTTTCGCGGCCGTGGTGATGATGCCCTGGAGGTCCGTCCCCGCGCCCGGCTCGGTGAGCGCGATGCCCGAGCGGATCTCGCCCGTGGCCATCCCGGGCAGGTACCGTGCCTGCTGCTCATCGGTCCCGTGCCGGGAGACGAGCCAGCAGGCGACCGAGTGCGGGCCGAACAGGCCGGCGGCGCCCAGCCAGGCTCGGGCGATCTCCTCGAAGGCCAGCGCGTAGGAGACCCGGTCGGCGCCGAGGCCGCCGTATTCCGCTGGCACGTTGAGGCCGAACAGCCCGAGGTCCTTGAGCTTGCCGACGATCTCGGCCGGATACCTCCCGGCGCGCTCCCACTCCGTCGCGACCGGCACGATCTCCTTATCGGCGAACTCGCGCAGCGTCTGTCTAAATAGCCGCTGCTCCTCGCTCAGCTCGAAGTCCACGGCGCTTCTCCTTCACCCGGCAGGCACCACGGCGG
>DATMKQ010000047.1:0-6977 GCA_035571275.1 Trebonia sp. | reverse complement strand
CAGCGCCCACCACGCCGACCTCGACCACACGACCCCGTGGCCGCGCGGAACGACCGATGAGTGCAACATCGCTCCGCCGTGCCGCCATCATCATCGCGTGAAGCAAGCTCCCGGCTGGAAACTCGAACAAACCAGCCCGGGCGTCATGCGGTGGACCGCGCCCTCGGGCCGCACCTACACAACCACCCCCACCGTCTACGACATCTGAGCCGCCCACCCAACCGGGCAGCCGTGCGGCCCGGAGCACCGCAAGTGCCGAGGCCGACTGCCAGTCCCACGCACCGGCGACGACCTGATCGAATCCGGCTCAGGCGCCCACGGTTCCGTCGACGCCCTCGCGCAGGAGGTCCGCGTGGCCGTTGTGGCGACCGTACTCGAGCAGGACGTGGATCATGACCATGCGCAGCGAGACTTCCTCGTCCCACCTGGGCTGATAGCCAGCCACGTCGAGTGACTCGGCGGCCTGCTCGACGCGGCGGGAATGCTCAACTTCGGATTCCCAGGCCGCGAACGCCTGCTCCGCGGTTGAGGCGCTGGTGTCGAACGCCGCCTGGAAGTCGACCTCGTCGGACCAGACCATGGGGGCGTCGCGGTCTTCGAACACGCGGCGGAACCAGGTCCGCTCGACCTCGGCCATGTGGCGGACCAAAGCGAGCAGCGACAAGGTGGACGGAGGCATCGACCGCTCGCGCAGCTCATCGGTGGTGAGCCCGTCGCACTTCATCGCGAGCGTCGCCCGCTGATAGTCGAGGAAAGCCCGGAGCATGTCACGCTCGGGGGCGAAGTTCGGCGGGCCAACCCGCTTGTCTTTAGGCATCGGACGAGAATACCGAACGGGTTCTAGGCCATGACGGCCAGAGGTTGGCTACAGGAGGCTGGCGAGCATGGCCTGTTCGGGTACCGTGCGCAGCTCGATGGTCATCCAGGTTCCTCGGGTGCGTCAGTTAACACAAGCCTCATCCACGCGGGCATACTGGATTCCTTTACATTCGCCTCGACTTCTTCATATTCATCGACATCCATCAATCCAGCGGCGTGCCTGATGACGGTGTCGTATATGAACGCCGAGACGATAATCCCCAGACTAGCGCCGGCCGACGCCATGGCTTCTTTGAAGACTGGCGCGTCGATTAGCCGGGCGGTGCGGATGATGGCCTCGCCAGACACGCCAAGCGGGTCACCCATGACCGGTCCCACGTTGGCCGCTACCCGCAACTTGATGCGCACTGATTCGCTATAGGTGCGGTTATGCAGCCGCAACTCGCGAGGCAACTCCCAGTCCAGGCGTTCCATGATTCTCGTTGTCGGAATCATCGGCGGCACGATGATAAGAAGACCGTCACCCCGGTCTTCCGATATGCACGAGTCCCACAGGTGCCCCAGCGACACCTGCATCATCTGCAAGCTTGCGAGTCTGATGATCCGGCGATCCCGATCGTTGCGGTTGAGCGCGCCGAAAGCCACGACATCGGTGCGCAGCACCGTGCAGTTCTCGCCCGTCAAAAGGTGCGACGGGCTCTGCAACGGGGCATGACCCGGCTGCTCGGCTAGGGCCATCCCCGGCCAGTCACCCGGCTCGTACCCGGTCGGATCTTCGGTGAGCCGGTCATAGATCTGGCTCTCAACGACCTCGAGCACTCTCGGGTGGGCGCTGATGAAACTGGCGAAGTCCTCGGTCCTCATGACCAGCGCATGGATCGTCTCGAGCGCGATCACGGTCGCGGAGCGCACGTTCACCCGCAGCGCTCCGCGCTCGCCAACCAGTTGCCCGGGGCCGCGCTCGGCGATGACCCGGACACCCCCGTTCTCCTTCACAGCGATCTGCGTCCACCCGGCGCGAATTACCATCACGTAATTCGCCTGCTCGCCCTCTTGCATTAGCGTGGCGCCGCCGGCGAATGTCCGCTCACGCGCCACCGCGGTGAAAGCCTGGCGCTCAGCGAGGGTCAGGGAATCCCAGAAATTAACCACGCGGCTATCCTCTCCAGGCGGCGCCTGACGGCACCGGGACAGCCCGACCTGTGACTATCGACCACCTCATGTCCATTACCTCTCGATGGACAGCATGTCACCGATGCGGGTGCTTGCAGGAATTTGACCTCTGGCATAAGGAGTTCTCGGCTGGCCATCGGATTCCTATGGCGTGCCAGGACCTGGCGACGTACGATAGGGATGCCGCAAGGGGCGATTTTCCTGGTCAGCGAGAAGGCGATAGCTGCCGCGCCCGGTATGTCCCGGCGTGATGCTATCAATATCGGCGACATGTGCCGTGCGCGCACTGTCATGCTGATGATGCCCTTCTTTTGGCCAGCCTGATGTCCTTCGTGGTCGGGTGAGGGTCGCCCCGCTTCCCTTCGGTCCTTGGGCTACCAACCGGTCGATCGAAGGCGGGTAGGGCGACCCTTCTATGTCCGCCGATGGCGGGGCGCTTCCCGCCCCGGACGGGCGAGTCGCTACCTGTCACCCGAGGAGCGCGTGATATACAAGACGGCAACATGCTAGGTGGCAACAGCATCTTGCATCAGCCGATCTCTTGTTCGCAGCCCATGCCGGGTGTCACATCGGCTTCACGATCTTGTAGAGTGTGATGAGTTCCTTGCTGCAACCATCCACATTGATGTACGACTAATCGTAGCCCGTCAAGATGCAATGTTCCAAGTAGCCTCTTATGACTACAGAGAGTGACAATTTCTGACTGACTACAGAGAGTGATAATTCATGGCTACCGATCAGGGCCCGGTCGTCCAGAGTGCCCTCTTGCGCAACGAGTTGATCCGTCTCCGCAAAGACAGCGGGCTGACGCAGGAGCAGGTCGCTGAGCGTCTTGACTGGTCTCCTTCCAAGCTGATCCGGGTGGAAGGCGGGCGCAGCTCGATCACGAAGGTGGATCTCGACGCGCTCCTGACCACCTACGGCATCTCTTCAGAAAGCCACCATGAGCGACTGCAGGCGCTCAACCGGGGGGCTCGCGAGCGAGCCTGGTGGTCTCCCTACCGCGACGAGGTGAACGCCACGTACCTTGAGTACGTCGGCTACGAGGCCGGGGCCGCCTTCATCCGGCAGTTTCACGGCGGTTCGCTGCCAGGCCTGCTGCAAACGCCCGAGTACGCGGAGGTGCTGACCGCCAACTCGGTCGACGCCATCAGGGTGGCGTCAGTGGTAAAGCTCCGGCTGCAGCGGCAGGCGGAGCTGGGCCGGCGCTCATCGCCGCCACGGCAGTACTACGTGATCGATGAGGCGGTAATCCGGCGACACGTCGGGATAAGCCAGGACCCGGCCATCATGCCGAATCAGCTCAGGTTCATCGCCGACAGAGCCGAGCGGGAGGAAGCGCTGACGGTCAGGGTGATCCCGTTCAAAGCCGGGGCGCACACCGGGCTGACTGGCCCATTCACACTGCTTGAATTCGCCGGGACCATGTCAGATCTTCTCTATCTCGACAACGGACGGGACCCAGCGCTGATCATGGGCAGCGACCCGCGGATCGCGCAGGCCGCGGATGATTTCGAGGACCTGCTAGAGAACGCGCTGTCCGCCACCGAGTCCGTCGAGCTCATCGGGCAGGTCGCGGAGGATATGTCCTGACCCCCTGGCCAAATGCCTCTGGGCCCACTCAAAATAACGTTCGCCAGATAAGGCCCGCGGGGATCAGCAGGCGAGCAGGCATCGTGCTGTAACAAAGAATTGGAGCTCCTTCTGCCGTAGGCGGTAAAAACCAAATCGCTTACACTCATAACGGGGAATGTCGACAAGGTACCGGGCGACGTAGCCTCTCTCCGTCTGCCCGGCTCGACACCCTCATCCCGGGTCCCGCAAACATCGGGCACCCGCCGAACGGAGGGATGTTGGATGCCTGATCGGCAGAGTCGGCACTCCCCGCTGGTCTGGCGCAAGAGCAGAGCCACCGCGGATCAGGGCACCTGCGTTGAGATCGCCTGCGACGTTGGAGTCACCCGCGAGGGACCGTCGGTCCTCGTGCGCGACTCGCGTGATCCGTCGGGTGCGGTGCTCGCATTCTCGCCCGCTGAATGGTCCGCGTTCCTGCGGCGACTCAGGGCGCCGGGAGCGGCTTTCTAGACTGACTGGGTATCCGCGCCGACCCGCACCCGTTGCCCCCGGCCGCCTCGCGGGCGATCGGGGGCAACGGGGTCGTGGTTAAAGGGTGGTCTCAGCCGGTCAGCAGGTCCCGTCGTTGTTCCAGGCGCCGGACGCACCGCCGGGGACCTCGTCGTAGTTCCACTGGTTGGCGATCCAGTTGGCGCCGCCGTAGGAGACCTCGTTTCCCGAGACGTACGCGACGTTGTTGACCCAGGCGGCCGCACACGAACCGGTCGGCGTTGGAGTTGGCGTTGGCGTCGGAGTCGGGGAGGGTGAGCCACCGCCCCCGCCGCCGCCGCCCGCGGTGAAGGGCTGGAACGCCTGCGTGAAGGCGCCGTTGGACTGGCTGATACCGCTGCAAGTGGAGGACGCGTAGCCCGCGTTCGGGCAGCCGCCGTTGTCCCGGCCCTCGGCCCAGAATGACAGCAGCGCGATGCCCCCTAATCCAGCGCGAACTGGCACTGCTTTCCCGGCACGCGCAAGCGCCGCCTGGCGGCACGTCTAACCGCCTGACCTTTCTTATAGGAAAGTTTCCTATAAGATCGATCAGACCGTAACGCGGGTACGCGGTTGCGTCAATACCTGATCTCTTACGTTCACTCCGGTCGCTCGATGGGGCGCGATGCCCCGAACCGACCTCGAGAAGCGAGGCAGGCACCGGGGTATGCAATCCGGAATATCCTGATTTAGCAGGATTAATGGGACTGATCACGTCGCCATGATCACGAAGAGACTTTTTATCATGAAGACATTCAGCACCAATATAACGTGCAGAATTTTACCGGATCATGAACGGGACGCGCCTAGATACCCCCCGTGGGTACCGCCACCTTCCCCGGCGGCGGGCGAGGGCCGCGAGCGCCCCGCGGACGGACTGGTGCCCCGCGGACGGCTGGCAGTGCTGCGGACGGACGGCGGGCGGGCCGCGGGGGCTGTTGGCGCCCGGCGGGCGGGCCAGCGCCGAGCGGGCTGCGGGGTCGGGCCGCAAAGCGGACGGCGGGTGAGGCTGCCGGCGGGCCGGGGCGGCCGCAAGCGCCTGGCGAGCGGGCGGCGCGTGAGCGGGCGGCGGGCGCGCCCTGCGGGCGGCACGCGCGGGCGGCGCGCGCGGGCGGCGCCCTGCGGGCGGCGGGCGGACTTGCCCGCGCCGGGCTAAGGCTTGCGGGCCCACGACTCCAGTTGGGCGACGAAGGCGGTCGCGTCGGCGGGCCAGCCCAGTGCGCGCTTCGCGGCGTCGTGGCCGCGCAGGCCCATCTTGACGCGCAGGTCCTGGTCGCGGTGCAAGGCCAGCACGGCTTCGCATGCCGCGGGCACGTCGCCGAACGGCACCACGAACCCGCATTCGGCGCCCCGCACCAGGTCGACGGCAAGCGGCAGCGGGGTGGTGATTACCGGGATGCCGCGGGCCATGTACTCGACGACCTTGGTGGGCATCGAGGAGCGGAAGTTCGCCTCGTCGTGCAGCAGCGACAGGCCGGCCAGCGCGCCCTCGGCGAGCCGCAGCGCCTGCTCGTTGGGCACGAAGCCGTGCCAGCGCACGAGGTCGCCTGCGGCCTCGATGTGCGCCCGCGCGGCCGCGTCGGCGGAGCCGACTAGGTCCATCGCGATGCCGTGCGGGGCGAGCAGCCGGGCCAGTTCGGTCATCTCGGCGCTCCCCCGGTCGGGGGAGATGTGGCCGACGTACACGACGCGCGGCGGTCCGGCGTCCCCGGCGGGCGGGGCGGGCGGGGCGGCTTCGTCGGGGACGTAGGTGGTGTTCGGGACGACGGGGTGGGTGCGCGCGAAGCGGGCGGTGTAGCCGTGCTCGGCGAGGATCAGGTGCAGGCGCCGTTCCGCGAGGCGCTCGGCGAACGTCACCCCCCCGGCGGCCACCGGGCGCAGGAACGAAGGCAGCCACGCCTTCGTGGTCAGCGCCGCGGCGGTGTCCTCGTGGACGTCCCAGACCGTCGGCGGGCGCTTGCGCCGGGGCGGGAGGACGAGCAGCAGTTCCGGGTCGTGCACGAGCAGCAGGTCGGCGGACGGCGCGTGCGCGGCCAGCGCCGCCCTCGCGGCCCGCAGTGCTCCGAGTCGGCGCCTGCCCACGGCCCGCGGGATGGTGACGGCTGTGACAGTCGCACCGGTTCGTTCTGAATAATTATTCGGAACGGTGCCCCCTGATTCGCCGAACGGTGCGATGTACGTCACCTGGTGGCCGGCGTCAAGCAGCGCGCGGATCTGGCGGAAATAGATCCGCGCGTCCGCGGGGTGATGCACGACCGTGGCGACGACAACGCGCACGTTGGCTCCTACAGCGGGTAGACCGAATCGCCCGAGAGCATGCCCCGGGTGTCGAAGAGCAGCCGCGCCCCCGCGGCGATGCCGGGCAGGTCGTAGCTGGTGTGCGCCTGCAGGAGGATGGTCAGGTCCGCCTCCGCGGTCGGGGCCTGCGCGCGCGGGATGTCGCGGTCGTCCACCTGCCAGTGTTCCACGTAGGGGTCGTGGTAGCTGAGCACCGCGCCGCGCTGCAGCAGTTTCCTCGCGATCGGCCTGGCCGGGGACTCGCGCTGGTCGGCGATGTCCTTCTTGTAGGTCACGCCGAGCAGCAGCACCCGGGCGCCGTTGAGCGGCTTGGCGTGGTTGTTCAGGATCTCGGCGGCGCGGTCGACCACGTAGCCGGGCATCCTGTTGTTGATCTCCTGAGCCAGTTCCACGAACCGGAACGGGTAGCTCAGCTCCGCCCTGACCTTATAGCTGAGGTAGTTGGGGTCAATGGGGATGCAGTGCCCGCCGACGCCCGGGCCCGGGTAGAACGCCTGGAAGCCGAACGGCTTGCTCGACGCGCACCTGATCGCGTCCCACAGGTCCACGCCGAGTTCGTGGCAGAAGATCGCCATCTCGTTGAC
>DATMKQ010000046.1:0-14315 GCA_035571275.1 Trebonia sp. | reverse complement strand
GATGAGACACCCTCTGTCAACCTCCGTGGTTGAGGTGATGGGATTTTCTCGCGGTGGTGTTTTTGGGCATGACGGCCTTGCGGGCAGGCATGTCTCCTGTCCGCTGCGGGGCGGCGGTCGCCGCGGCTCAGGCCGCGGCGGGCGGCCTGTTTCGCTTGCGGTTGGCGGCGTGGACGGCCTCGTCGTAGCAGGCGCCTTTGTGCAGGCAGTGCCACAGGACTTCGGGCCAGCGGTTGCCGAGCTTGCGCAGCGCGCCGTTGCGGCTGTCGCCGGCGGCGATCTTCTCGTCGTAGAACTCCCTGGCCCACGCCGAACGGGTCAGGCTGCAGAAGGCCCACTGCTGGACGGCCTCGCCGAGGGGGCGGTTATAGGCCAGGCGGCGGGCGACGGTGAACTCGCTGCGGCCCGATCGCCTGGTGACGGGGGCGCGGCCTGCGTAGCATTGAAGGGCGTTCGGCGTGGCGAACTGCTCGTAGTGCTCGCCGATCTCGCCCGCGACCCGGGCGGCGAGACGATCTCCCAGGCCAGGCATGCTCAGGTAGATCTCGCCGCCCGGGAACGCCTTCCCCGGGTCGGGGTCCTTGGGGGTCTTGGACCTGCCGTAACGGGGCGCGCCGAGCAGCAGCTCGCCCATCCGCCGCTCCCAGGCGCGCCGCTGGGCGCGGATGGCCAGCAGCTGGGCGGCGGCCAGCCGGATGGAGCCTTCCTTGGCGCGGGCCAGCGCCGCGCGGGGGGCCAGCCGGGGCGCTGCCATGGCCCCGGCGACGCGGTCGGCGAACCGGCCCGGCCAGCCATGACGGGCGGACCGGGCGAGGGCCTCGACCTCCTGGCGGGACGCGGCGGCCAGGGCCTCGGCGGAGGGCCAGCGTTCCAGCAGTTTCAGGAACACCGGCGCGCCCAGGTCGCCGTCGGAGATGTCGATCGCGGCGGGGAATACGGCCAGCAGGTCGGCGCGCAGCCGGTTGCCGATGCGGCGCTCGTCGCGGGCGGCGCGCTCGTCGTCGCGGGCGATCGCGCGCAGTTCGGTGCCGGCCTCGCCGTGCGGGATCAGCTGCCGCAGGTCCAGGTAGGCGTCCAGGGCCATCAGGCAGCAGATCCGCGCGTCCTCGCTGTCGTCCTTCTTCTTCGCCGGCCCCCGGCGGCGGGCCACCAGGTCCGGGTTGACCGGCAGCACCGTGAACCCGGCGTCTGCCAGCGCCTCGACCAGCAGGCCGTGCCGGGTCTCCAGCACCACCCGCACCTCGGCCGGGTCAGGCTCCAGCTCCGCGCAGCGGCTGATCAGCCGCTGCACCCCGGCCGGGCCGTGGTCAACCCTGAACTGCTCGATCACTCCCTTCCCCGGCACCCCGGGCGCCACGTCGTGAAACGACTCGGCCCAGTCGATACCAACGCCGAGCAACACCGCCTCCTTCAAAGTCGCAGGTCACGGACAGCGAAGGCACAGCGCCGTGCTGATGGACCAGTCCTCGCGGGACGACACCCTCGCGGGCTTCAGGCCTCCGCCGGTCACCCCCGGGGACGCCGTCTCATCTCAGTCCTCGAAGGACAAGCGGCGAAAGCGTTCCCCGGGAGCTCCCGATGAAGAAAGAAGGTAGTGCCATCAGCGGCATGAGCTTGGAGGGGCCGGCATGAGCACCGAGACCGTCTACAACCGGATCGCGATGCTGCGCGCGGAGCGGAAGATCTCGCGCCGGGAACTCGCCGACGCGCTCGGCGTGCACTACCAGACCGTCGGCTACCTGGAGCGCGGTGAGTACAGCCCGAGCCTGTACCTGGCGCTGCGGATCGCGGCCTACTTCGAGGTGCCGGTCGAGGTGATTTTCTCGGCGGAACCGTTCCCGCGGCTCGGGTCGGCCTCCGCTTCCGCCGATTCCGCCGCCGGCTAATGACGCGCCCGAGCTCGCTGCGTGGTTGCCGGACGCTTCTGCCGGCGGGCGGGTCTTGGCTATCGTTGGCTGGTGGAGGGCGTGGTACCTGCCCGGGTGGTTCACCGCAAGGCCCTGGCCGCGCTGGGGCCGGGCTTTGCCGCTGCGGGCTTTGAACACCGCGAGGCATCGGCGGGTGCGCTCTGGCAGCGCCCGGCCGGTCATGAGTTCATCGTCGGCTGGGTTCAGCCGACGCGCAGCCCCGACGCCTCTGGCTGGTACGGGTCCAGGTTCATCATCGAGTTCCGGCGCGGCGCCCAGCCCCGGGCCGGCGTGCTCGGGCCGGGTTCCCGGTTCTGCCAGCTCCTGGACGACGAGGGGCGGGAACGGGTCCGGGCCGTGCAGAACGCGGTCATCAGGAGGCTGCCGCCCGCGCCCTCCCCGGTGCTCCGCACGCTCGACCAGCGCGCCCGGGACCGCTACCTGGCACACGGAAGGCAGGTAACCGCGCCCTACGCCCCCGATCACGACATCTGGTTCCGCTACCGTGACGAGCGCGACCTCGATGCCTGGTTCCGGCTGCTTCCCGTCCTGCTGCCCGGCGTCCTGGGCGCGGTCCGGCTGAGGCTCGGGCGCTAACCGCACCCACCCGGTAGGGCCAGGTGACTCTTCAGGAGGACAAGCGGTCAAGTACTTCACAGACGCGGGATGCCCTGCGCCAGACCGTCACGACTTCACGTGCCCGTGGTGAAACTGATACTCGCGTAGGTATACGGGCGTGCCCGGGAACCGTCCGGGGCCACCGACACGATGTGCAGGATGTACGCGGTAGCCGGCTGCAGGCCGCCCTGCTGACTCGTGCTGGTATTCGTCGTGCCCGGCGGCACGGTACGCGGGTAGGTGGCCACGAGGTTTGCCGCTACCGCGCTGCCCTTGTAGACGTACAG
Source organism: Trebonia sp. (assembly GCA_035571275.1). GTDB lineage: Bacteria > Actinomycetota > Actinomycetes > Streptosporangiales > Streptosporangiaceae > Trebonia. The sequence goes on along the minus strand of DATMKQ010000046.1, from coordinate 11,503 downwards.
CAGGGACTTCGGAATCGGGTTGCCGAAGTGCGGCCCGTTCTGCCATGTCGCGGAAAACGAGTGAATCCCGGCCGTGAAAGCCGTGATAGCCGGTGCCGGATACGTGAACGTGGACGGGTCGGCCAGCAGGGCGTTCCAGGTCTGCGGCCCTACCACGCCATCGACCGTCAGGCCCATCATGTCCTGGAACGCCAGGACGGCGGATTCCGTCTGCGGGCCGAATATCCCGTCGTTGCTGCCGGCGGGAAGCACCGACCACGCGATCAGCCGGTCTTGCAGGGTAACGACCGCGGGACCGGTGGCGCCCTGGCTGAGCACCGGGTAGGCCGGGAGCGGCGGGACCTGCAGTTCGAAGAAGGCCGGGCTGGTAACGATCGACTCATCCCACCCGGCAGTGGATACGAACTGCGTGCCTTCTGCCTGCGGGTACCCGCACGTGGCCGGGCCGCAGATGTGCTGCCCGATCCAGTGCGCGCTCCATACCCGGTAGGCGGAGCGGGGGATGCCCGCCGCAGTACAGGCGCTGATGCACGAAGCCGCCGCCGATGCAGAACAGTAAAAGCCGGTCCCGCCTGCTTTGATGAATCCCGGCGCGTCGGCCGCAGTAGCGTTACCTGGCTCGATGTCGATGTACATGGCGCCATTCGCGCCGTTGGGAGTGATGCTCACGATAATGGCGGACGGGAACCGTGCCTTCAGCTCGGTCAGGTTAGCGTAGGTGCCGTTGTAGTAGCCGGCATAGGCCTGAGCCCCGGCGGGCAGTGCTGCGACATTGACGCTGTCGTACATGAACACCGTGCCGCCAGGCAGCGCGGCCGGCGCCAGCAGCGCGGCTTGCGCGTCGTACCGGTTGCCGTTCGGTCCCGGCGCCATGACTTCCGCAACCCAGGCCTCATCTTGCAGCCTGGTCCCCTGGGGTGGTTCGGTCATCTGCCCCTCCTGACGAGGCCCCCCGAACGCCAAGGTACCTCAATGCGGGCACGCCGGGCAGGGGCTGGTCGATACGCGCCCAGACGGAACTAGCTTTGGCGAAACCCTCGGGGAGGACCTCGGCCACTACGCTGGCGAGCGCATCAAGGCGCGGCCGGAGCGGCTAGCCGCGGTCGAGCACGCACGTTACCTGGCCTGGCCCGGCGTGGGCAGCGCGCCCGTCTCGATCGCCTTGGTTACCGCGGCGGTCCGGCCCGAGACGCCTAGCTTGGCGCAGGCGCGTAGCAGGTGCGTCTTGACTGTGGCCTCGCTGACGTAGAGCTGCCTGCCGATTTCCGCGTTGGTCAGCCCGCGCGCGACCAGCGCGAGCACCTCGGTTTCGCGGGCGGAGAGCTGCTCCGTCCGGGCCGCGGGCTCGGCGCGCATGTGGCCGAGCAGGCGGCCGGCCACCGCGGGCGTGAGCACGGTCTCCCCGCGCGCGGCGGCCCGCACGCTGTCGGCGAGCACCGACCGCGGTGTGTCCTTCAGCAGGTAACCGGCCGCGCCGGCCTCGACCGCGCGCAGGATGTCGGCGTCGGAGTCGTACGTGGTCAGCACTACCACGGTGGTCCCCGGCAGGTTGCCGATGGCCTCCACCCCGCCGCCGCCCGGCATGCGCAGGTCCATCAGGATCACGTCCGGCCGCAACCGCCCGGCGAGCACCACCGCCTCGGGGCCCGACGCCGCCTCGCCGACCACCTCGATGTCCGGCTCGGCGTCCAGCATGCCCCGGAGCCCTTCGCGGACGACCGGATGGTCGTCGGCGAGCAGGACGCGAATGGCGGTCATCGGGAATCCTGGTGGAAGTCCCGGCTTTCAGGCCGGGGAGGAAACCGGAGCCCGGCACGGTCGGGCTGAATATCTAGCATGTAACCACCTGAGCTCACTGTTTCCGGTATAGCGTTCGTATGACCAGGTACCGTCTGGAGCCGACGCGCGAGCAGTCGCGCAAGAGTCAAGCCGACTTCCGCTGCACTGCCTGCGGTTTCGCCTGCAACGCTGACGTGAACGCGGCTATCAACATCGCGGCGGGGCACGCCGTGAAAGCACGGCGAGGCGACGGCCGGCTGTTGACCCGTGAACCTCAACTTGTCCTCCTATCAGGATGAGCTGGAATCCCTAGCCCTTCAGGGCGGGGAGGATGTCAAGCCGGCACCATAGCGCTCACTCCGGTCCCCGCGCCGGGCGAGCTGTCAACGGTCAGCGTGCCGCCCGCCTCGGTGACGCGGGCCCGCATGCCGCCAAGGCCGTAACCGCCGCTGACCCGGTCCGGGTCGAATCCCGCTCCGTCGTCGCTGACCTCAAGCCGGACAGCGTCCCGCTCGTAGGTAAGCCGCACAGTCGCCGTCTGCGCGCCCGCGTGCTTGCGCACGTTGGCGAGCGCCTCCTGGCACACCCGCAGCAGCACGACCTCGGTCGCCATCGGCAGCGGCCGCGGGATGCCATACAAGGCGAAGCCCGCGTCCGCGCCTGGTGCCTGGCAGAGCCTGCGCAGCGCGTCGGCCAGCGTGCCGCCCTCGAGCTCGGGCGCCAGGCCGGCCACCAGGGCCCGCGCCTCGGCCAGGTTCTCCCTGGCGGTCTGCGCCGCCAGGTCCAGGTGCCTGGCCGCCTGCGGGTGCGAGCCGTCCAGGTCGGCCTGTGCCGCCTGGATCAGCATGACGATGCTGGTAAAGCCCTGGGCCAGCGTGTCGTGGATATCCGCGGCGAGCCGCTGCCGCTCGGCCAGCCGCCCTGCCTGGTGCTGCGCGGCCGCCAGTTCGGCCCGGGTGGCCTCAAGCTCGTCGATGACGTCGGCGCGTTCGGCGCTCTGGTCGATGATCCGGTTCACCCAGCCGCCGTAGAAGACGGAGAAGCCGCCGCCGGCGGCCGCGATCGCGAACGCCACGGCGGCCGTCGCGCCGGACGGATACCGGGCCACCAGCAGGGCCGCGGCGGTGAAGTTCAGCGCGATGCCCAGCCACATGGCCGTCCGGCGGTCGAGGAAGCTGTAAAACTGCGGCGCGAACGCGAACGCGAGGAACCAGGCGTCGGGATTCTGGCTCTGCGCCGCGCCGAACAGCGAGAACAGACCCGTAACGTAGATCAGCGCCCGCGTCCGGCTCGCTCGCCGGCCGGTCCACAGCGGCCGGCCGAGGAACAGGTACCAGGGGATCATGATCGCCATCGCGGTGCCCGCCGCGATCGTCGAGCCCGGCGTGCTGACCAGCACGACAACCAGGACGGCGATGAAGACGAGCAGGTAGAAGGCATCCCAGCCCAGGGTCCCGGTTTGCCATGCGTGCCGTCTGTCCGGCGCGCATGGCACGTCCGCCACGTCCGCCACGTGCGCCACGGGAGCACCGGAACCGGGTTGCGGGATCATCGGTCCCTCTTGTTCTGCCAGCGGAACGTCGTCAGGCACAGTATCAATCCTGCGACGACCCAGACCGAAAGCACCAGCGCGGTCTGGCCGGGCTGCCAGGGCTGCCCCGGCTCCAGGGCGACCGCGTGCGGCACGAATACCTGGCGCATGCCGCGGCACATCCACTCAAGCGGGAACAGCGCCGCGATGTCCTGCAGCCACGACGGCACAAGGAAGAAGGGGACGTAGACCCCGGAGATGAACTGCAAGACCACGAACGGGAGGGTGATCACGGCGACTCCGTTGCGCGCCGCCGAACGCGGCACGCTGCTCGCCGCGATGCCGAGCAGCGAGCAGGCGGCGACGCCGAGCAGGAACACCCAGGTGAACGTCCACCAGACCGCCAGGGACCTGGGCAGTCCCAGGTGGTAGAAGAGCACGCCGATGAGCATCAGCACGGCGGTCTCGGCGATCGCGGCGACGATCACCTGGATGATCTTCCCGGCGAAATAGGCGGCCGGCGGCATGGGCGTGCCGCGCAGTCGCTTCAGCGTGAACCGTTCCCGCTCGAACGCGATCGAAATGCCCAGGTTCTGGTAACTGGTGGCCATCACGCCGCCGCCGATCAGCCCCGCCACGTAGAGGTCCCCGACGCTTACGCCGTGACCGGTCTGCTCGTTGGCGAAGATAGCGCCGAGCAGTATCAGCATGACGGCCGGCATCGCGAGAATGAACACCACCGACTGGCGCTCGCGGAAGAACGCCTTCAGCTCGACCCGGCCGCGGGCCAGCGCGATCCGCCAGACGGCAGGCAACGGCGCGCGCGAGCCGCTCACCGCACTTGACTCTGTCGCGTTCACGCTCGTCGTCGTCGCAATGCTCGTGCTCGTCGCGGGGTTCACCGCTGGCCTCCGATCAGGTCCAGGTAGACGTCTTCCAGCGAGGGCCGGCTCACGGTCAGACCAGGGATCTCGCCGCCGAAGCTGGCGGCCAGGCTGGCCACCAGGCGGGTTGGCTCGGCGGTCCGCTCCGACCGCGTGCCGTCGTCGTCTTGCCAGCTCACGACCGCCTCGGCCACCGCGCGGCCGCCGAGATCGGCGGGGCTGCCCGCGGCGACGATCACCCCGTCCCTGATCACCGCGACGCGGTCGGCGAGCGCCGCCGCCTCGTCCAGGTAGTGCGTGGTGAGCAGGACCGTGACCCCGCTGCCGGACAGAGCGTGGACCACCTCCCAGAACGCCCGCCGGGCGGCCGGGTCGAACCCGGTCGTCGGCTCGTCGAGGAAGAGCAGTTCGGGATCCCCGACGAGGCCGAGCGCGACGTCGAGCCGACGCTGCTGGCCACCGGACAGCGAGTGGATCCGCGAACGGGCTTTGTCCGTCAGCCCCACCAGGTCGATCACCTCGGCGGGCCGCCGCGGGCTCGGGTAGAACCCCGCGAAGTGAGTGACCATCTCGGCGACGGTCAGTTCCGGCGCGTCGGACGCCAGTTGCAGCACGATGCCGATCCGGGCGCGCCAGGCCGCGCCTCCCCGGCGCGGGTCCGTGCCCAGCACGCTGACCTCGCCGTCATCCCGGTCGCGGTAGCCCTCGAGGATCTCCACCGTCGTGGTCTTGCCGGCGCCGTTCGGTCCCAGGAGGGCGAAAACCTCACCGCGCGCGATCCCGAGATCGATCCCGTTGACCGCCTTGACGCCGCCGTAGCTTTTCCGCAGTCCCTGCACCGAGACCGCCAAGCCTGTTGCGTTCATGTACCCAGCCTCGGTGACGGGGCATGGCCGGCGCGTCGCTCATCCGGACACGGTGCCGTCAGCCGAATGGTGGACACCGGACAGCACCGCCCGCGCGGTCGGGTCGGTCGGGCGGGTTCCGCGGGCCGCGCGGCCCGCGCGGGCCGCCATCACCGAGGGCGGCCCGCACGAGCTAACCGCACCAGCTACCTGCCCGGCAGCGGCACGAGGCCCGCGGCGGTAAGCAAGTAGGCGTCTTGGTCGATGCTGGGGTCAGCGAGCAGGCTGGTGACCGCCTTGCCCGCGTGCTCTGGGGTGAGTACCTCGCCCATGCCCTCGATGTAGTCGGTCAGGTCCACACCCGCGCGGGCGGCGTAGGCCGCGGTGGCGGCGGCACCGAGCTCGGTCGCGGGGGTCAGCTGCGGCAGCAAGGCGACGAACCTGATGCCAAGGTCAGCCCGCGCGGATTCGGCGGCGGCGTAGGAGGTCAGCCACCTGATCGTCGCCTTGGCGCCGGCGTACCCGCCGGACAGCGGGGAGCCGCGCAGCGCTGCCCCGCTAGACAGCGTGATCACCGTGCTCCCCGGGGCGAGCGGGGCGAGCAATGCCTCGCGCGTCCAGTGGAACGCGTGCTTTACGTCCACGTCCCAGTTCCGGCTGAACGTCTCCCACGTGTGCCGCTGTAGCGGCCTCGGCAGCGGTGAGACACCAGCGTTCAGCACGAGAACGGTCGGATGGTACGCGTCGATGAGCTGCCCGGCGACGACGGGGTCCGCCGCGTCGGCGGTCACCGCCGTGAAGGACTCGCCGAGTTCGGCGCGCGCTTCTTCCAGTGGGCCGCGGTCGCGCGCGACCCCGACGACCCGCGCGCCCGTGTCGCGGAGCGCGGTGGCGATACCCCGGCCGAAGCCCTTGCTCGCGCCGGTAACCAGTGCCGTTGATCCTGCTAGCGATGACTCAGACATGACGATCCTCCGGATCTGTCGCAGTCACGGGCCGCCCGGTTTGACGGCCCGCTGATATAGACCAGCCGGAGTCCGTTGAGTCGCCGCGCGCGGCTGACTGACCGCTGCCTAAGGCATTGATGCCTGACTAAGGCGCTGGCGCGCCGACGGCCACCTCGGGTGGCAGGCCGAACGACGCCAGCAGGCCCAGGTCGAGGAAGGTGACGAGTCGCGCGATGCCCGTCGCGGTGATCGTGGGCACCGCGAGCGCGTGCGCGTGCCAGGTTCGCGCTGCCTCGGCCTGCCCTCCGCCAGTCTCCCGTGCGCCCTCGCCTGCACCCTCGCACAGGTAGACCGCGAACGCCTGCTGTCCGTTCGCCTCGACCGGGACCATCCGGAAACGCCCCGGCGCGGCGAACCCCGGCATCCGGGCGAAGAAGCCGGTCACGGCGTCGCGTCCGGCGAACCAGGTCAGCGTCGGCGGCATCTCAAGGGCGGCGTCCTGGCGCAGCAGTTCCGCGAGCAGCCGCACGTCCGCGTTCTCGAAGGCGGCGGCGAACCGGTCGAGCACGGCTCGCCGCTCCGGCTCGCTGGGCTCGGCCAGTTCATCCTGTGCGGGCAGCGCGCGTCCGAGCTGAGTACGGGCCCGTCGCAGGCCGCTGTTGACCGCGGTCGTCGTCGTCTCGAGTAGGTCCGCGACGTCGGCGGCGGGCCAGTCGAGGACATCCCGCAGGATCAGCATCGCCCGCTGCCGTGCGGACAGGTACTGCAGCGCCGCCACGAACGCCAGCCGGATTCCCGCGCGGGACGCGGCGACCGCCGCGGGCTCCGCGTCGGCCGGCGCGAGCAGCGCGCTGGGCAGCGGCTGCAGCCACGGCACCTCAGGCGCGACGACCAGCGCTGCCGATGGGTCGCTGGACGGTGCCCCCACACCGGAGGGCAGCGGACGGCGATTCCGGCGGTCAAGCGCGGTCAGGCACGCGTTGGTCGCGATCCGGTACAGCCACGTGCGCATCGACGAGCGGCCCTCGAAAGCCGCGTACGACCGCCAGGCTCGCAGGTACGTCTCCTGAACCAGGTCCTCGGCTTCGTCGACGGAGCCGAGCATCCGGTAGCAGTGCGCGAGCAGCTCGCCACGGAACTTTCCGGTGCGGCTCGCGAAGTCCTCGGTGACTGTCATCGCCATCCCCGTTAGCTAAGGATTCATAGCTACAGACTCCGTTGGCGGGCCGGAGTCACCGCATACCGGCTCGCGGGAACTGCGGACCGGTCACGGGACTCTCAAGGGGACGGTTAGAAGTCCGCCCAGTGCGGCGGGCGGTCGCGGTAGAGCCGCTCATCGTTCGAGTCCCGGTACTCGCCCCAAGCTGCGTCGGTGTCCTCGCGGGCCTGCTCGGGCCGCAAACTCCGCACCACGGGCGCTGTGGGCGTCGTGGCCGTCGCGTCCGCGGCGGTCGCGACGGTCGCGTCTGCGGCTGTCGCGTCTGCGGCTGTCGCGTCCGCGGACGGCGCGGGCTCGCTGGCCTGCCCACTGCCTTCACCCGGCGGCGAAGGCACAGGCCGCGGTTCCGTGGCTGTCATGACACCGAGTTTATGAGCTCCCCACCGCGAACGGCTCTGACCTGGGATGAGAACGGTCGTATATCCCGAACGAGCCGTCACTTCGCGTCCCGGCACACGGAGCTCCTTGGGATTCGTTCGGCGTGCGATCCCCGGGTTCACCGATGGTCTATCGCGTGGATACGGTCCGTCCACATCGTCGTCAATCCGTGGTTAACCGTGCACACCATGATGAAGCGTCGGCCGGGCTGGCGTGCCCGTCGGCACCTCACGGATGGCCAGCCGGAACGGTGCACGATGTCGCAAGCGAAGAAGCGGAAGAAAACCGGTGCTGCCGCCCGGCCCGCCGGGCCGGGACAGCCGAGCGGGGCGAGCGGGGCGAACGGGGCGGGTGCGTCCGGCGGCTCGCGCGCCCCTGTGGCCGCGGGCTCAGCGGAGCCGGCGAGCGGCCCGGGCCGCGAGACGGGCCTCGCGACGGCTCCGTCCCAGCCAGTCCTGCCTGAGGCAGTCCCCTCGCAGGCGGCCCCACTACAGGCAGCTGCCCCGCAGGCGGTGCCGCCCGGACTGCGAGGGCAGACCGGGCCCGCGGGAACACCCGGATCGCCTGGCGCATCCGGAGCGGCCCGGCAAGCCGGGCGAGGGAGCCGAGGGAACACCTCCCCCGCGCGCCCGGTGTCCGCGCAGCCCTCTTCGCCCGCGCGGCTGAGCGCGGAGGCGCAGGCGAAACTGGTGGCACAGGCGGGCCTGGCGACGCAGGACACGGAAGCGGCACCGGCGCCCGGCGACAGCAGCGCCCGCGACCAGCGGCCTGGCCACGGTGTTGCCTACCACGGTATTGCTTACCACGGTGTTGCTGGCGACACGGTCGCCGACGACACGGCGGCGGACGAGGGCGTGCCGGAGTGGGCGGCGCGGGCGATGGAGCAGACGCTGCACGTCATCTGCTGGCTCGACCCCGGCGAGACCGGAGAGCGGTACACCGCCAGGGTCCGGTTCACCGGTCAGCGAACCGGCGTGACCGGCCGGCCAGCACCCGGTGACACGTTCACGCAGGACGAGACCTACGCAGGCATCATGCCGGGCAGTGGCCCGGTGGCGGTCACGGCCGAGATACACGGGATCAACCCTGGAACCTGGGCGGTGACGGCACGACCGCGCCCGGACCCGGCAAGCAGCGGGCGACCGGTCCTCGCCGCCCCGGGGCGGCTGCCGCCGCCGCGCCGGATCGCGGTCCCCGATGGGCCGGCCACCACCCTGCGCACCGCGAACAAGCTCCGCTCCAAGGTGCCGGGGATCATCAGGTACGCCTATGCGCCACTGTGCGTCCTCGCCGTCCTCGTCGGGCTGATCCTCGAGGCGTTGCTGCTCTCGAATGTGCACTACCCGCTGCTGCGGCCGGTCGGCTTCTCGGTGGCGGCGGTCGCGGCCGGAGTCGCCGGCGGCAAGACCTGGTACGGCGCGGTGCACCAGTGGCGAAAATGGGATGGCTGGTGCATCCAGGGGTTCGTGGCGGGGGCGGCGATCGTCGTCGGACTGGTGGCGGTCGTCGGGCCTGGCCTGCCGCCCGGAGCGTTCCTGGCCGCGGCTACCCCGGCCCTGCTGATCGGCATGGGGATCGGACGGCACGCCTGCTTTTTGGCCGGGTGCTGCACCGGCCGGCCGACCGCCTGGCGATGGGGCATCTGGTCCTCCGACCGCCGCCTCGGCTGCCGCCGGATGCCCGTTCAGCTCTACGAGGCGTGGACCGCGCTGACGATCGGCCTCGGTTCGGTGGTCGTGGTGCTCGCCCACGGCCTCGCCCGGAGCGGCCCCGTCGCTGTCATGGCCCTCGCCGCCTACACCCTGATCAGGCAGGGCATCCTCGGTTTCCGGGACGAGCCGCGCGCTTGGCGGCTCGGCCGCCCAGTCACCGCCACCCTCGCCGCTCTCGCCCTCCTCGCCGGCGTCGCCCTGCTCGCGGTCTGACCGCCCCGCCCGACAGGCGAGGCTCTTCCCGCCGTAACCAGGCGGCCCTTCGGGCCGCTTCTTGCTGTTATCCTAAACCGCAGCGCTGCGCTTTGCATCGCCGTATGTCTTTGCATCCCAGGGCGTGGCACATTCTTGTCGAAAAGGGTCCGCAGCGTGGTCGCCTGCGATGCAAAGTCGCACTTTGAGCCTTCGGATTTTTAACACGTGGATTGGCTTGCCCTTGCTGCTTGTCCCTAGGCGGACCTTGGTTTGGCCGGCCTGTCGGTAAGGGCGGCCTGGACCGGCCCGCGAGATTGTGGGTCAGATGCGGGGCCGCCGTGCCGGAACGGGCAAACCGGACAGACAAACGGAACATTTCACCCCGTTTGAGGGGTCCGGGTCGTGATCGTGGGTCATCTGCGGCGCTATTCGCCGTGCATGACCCACGATCCCGAAAACAGGTACTAGCAGCTTGGTATGAATCATGGCGAAATAGGACATTCTCCCGGCGTCGGAGGGTGCCGCACCGGTTTTGACCCACGATCCCGGCCGGGTGCGGCGGCCGGCCGGCTTCCCCGCAAGCCAGGCGCCCAGAACGGGGACCCACGGGTTATTCTCCGGCAAGCGCTTTGCCTACTAGCGGCATCGACAAACCGTCCCGAAAGGGACGTGATCATGGTCATTTCGTAGGCAAAGACGAAAAGGGCGACCACCAGCCATGCGAAGAAGCGCGACCACCAGCAATCCGAAGAAGCGCGACCACCAGCAATGCGAAGAAGCGCCGGCTTCTCGCGGTGATTGATCGCGATCTTTCCCACTCCGATAGCTTCTTGCTGTTATCTTAACCTGTTTGTCTAGCGGGATTGCTGAGGGTTGATTCGTAGGCGGGGATTAGCCGCGCGGGGCCGCCGGAGGGGGACGGGACGGCGCGGTCGAAGCGAATGCGCGCCCGGCGGCCGTCGAAGTCCAGCGTGGCGAGCATGTCGGCGAACCACGGGCCCGCCGTGACCCGGCACCTGATGGCCGGGGCGGGCGCGCCGGCCAGCCGGGCGGCGGTGGTGGCCACGAGCGTGCCGGGAGCGGAGGAGGCCAGGGCGTAGGCGCGGCGGAGCCGCGCCGACATGTAGTTGCGGACCGGCGAGCAGACAGCGTGCCAGACGGCGGTCCCGTTGTCCGGCTCGGTGGAACCGCCGGGGGTGGGGCCGACCGGATCGGCGGACCGACCTGGGGTGGGGTTGGCCGGATCGGCGGAGCCGCCGGGGGTGGGGCTGCCTGGGTCGGCCGGAAGGCCAGGCGAGGGGTGGGCGGGCGGGAGGTCTACCGGAGACAGGTAGCTGTTGTGGATGTCGCCGGAGATCACCGTGACCGTGGCGGGCGGCGGGCCGTAGGCGCCGGCGGCGAGGTCCGCCAGCAGGCGTTCGAACTCCGCGAACGACGTGCCGAACGCCGCCCAGTGCTCAAGGTCGACCGCCCGGCGGAGCCGCTCGGCGAAGCGCGCGAACCGGCGGCCCCACGCGCCCGCGCACACCTTCTCGCTCCACGCCTCCATCGCGTGGATGCCGCGCGGCAGCAGCAATGGCACGGACGTCGCCAGGATCAAGTGCTCGAATGCGCCGGTCACGGACTCGCGGACCCAGGCCCATTCAGCGGGATCGACCATCCGGCGGTGGGTCTCGTCGTCCACGACCCGGCGGCTTCGCGAGTCGATCAGGACGACCCGGACGCCGCCGAAGTCGCGGCGGACGCTCCACCGGATGCCCGGTTCCCTGGCGTCCGCGCGCAGCGCCAGGTCATCGAGGATGGGGCTGGCGTCTCCGTCACAGGCCTGGACGCGCTGCCAGGTCTCGTCGGCGGCGAGTTCCGGTACCGACAGGTTGCCAGGTGCTGGTAGAGCCAGTAGGCGGAATACGCACCGGTCACCCGCGCGCGCCACCACGGCCGGGAATGAAATTCGGCCCGCCACGTCGCCGAGGTGTTCCAGTCGTCGTGCACGTCGTGGTCGTCGAAGATCAT
>DATMKQ010000045.1:0-48658 GCA_035571275.1 Trebonia sp. | reverse complement strand
CTCACCCCGAACGCTTCGTCCGCAAACCGCCAGCCCCGCCGAAACTGCCGGGCACATCCTGGATCAACCCGCCCCAGGACAAGGAAGCCGACACTCAGTAAGACCCGCGTGATGGTGCCTCATTCAAGTTGACAGATTCCGACAGCAGAATGTCGAAAAGGCGTCCAATGTTAACGTCCTTAACGCCATCTCGCAGAGCATCGGCGCGATTCAGGATCGCGCCGCTGGTACCAGCAAGACTCTTACCGTCCTGGCTAACCAGTTCTCCACCCATGCGGGTGCCGGTAACTGGGCTCAGACGGCCAATCCAGCGCTGAGCGAGCTGCACCAGGGGCTAACGCAGCAACAGCAAGACCTCCAGAACGTTGCCGCTGGCGCGTCATACCTGGCTAACACCTACAAGACGAACTTTACCGGCGCGCTAGCGCTTGCCGATCTTGCTAACGTCAAGCTGACTAACGGGATCCTGGGAAGTGGCTCCGCGGCTGTCACCGCGCGAGCCCAGATTGCCTCCCTTGTCATGGGCTATGAGGCGATGGGGCAGCCAATGGGGGCCGTAGGCTCGGATATGACAGCCCTGGCTATTCAGTCCGGGCTGGCTTCCTCTAAGGTAAGCCAGCTTAACTCTGCCTGGGATGATTTCATGACGAACCTTACCGGGGGTACCGGGGGGCTCGGTTCTTTCGTTAACTCCCTCGCCAACATAGGCCAGGTCGTCGCTACCGCCAAGAACAATCTTGGCGAAGCGGCGAACATCAGCCTCAGCGTCCCGCAGTTCGCGCAAGCACTAACGTCGTTCTCGGGGACCGGCGCCCAGGCGTGGGAAAATTTCGATCAAATTGTCGGAAGCACGGCTCCCCAGATTATCGACTGGCTGAGGACCGCGGGCACCGAGGGCGCTGTTTCCGGAACCCAGTTCACTAAGGCTGTCCTGGGAATGGTCGGTTCTCTTACTCCCTTTGCGGCTAAGTCGGTCACGGCTCAGGCCGAACTGCTCGGCCTGGTGCAAGAGGTTGATCCTAACGTCAAGAGCTGGAGCCAGCTCCAGCAGGTTCTCAAGACCTCTGGTGACAACCTGAACACCACTCAGAGAATTATCGAGTCTGCCACTCAGAAGATGGGGAACATGGCTGCTGTTGCACAGCAGCTCGGGGATGTTCTACAGTCCGCGGTCGTTTCCGCCATGTCTAACGCTGAGATTAACGCCTCTGGTGTGACTAAGGCCATGCAGCTTTACGACCAGGTTCTCATGAACGGCACTGCTGATACCAGGGCCGGGCAGTCGGCCCGGCTCGCCCTTATCGGTGACCTTGAGAGGCTGGGCTATTCCGCCCAGCAGGCTACCAGGCTAATGGAAATCATGCAGGGGCAGATTAACGGCTTGCACGGCAAGACGGTCACGGTCACCACAATCATGCAGCAGATCGGCGGAGGGACATCCCCGGGGCCGTACGCCTCCGGTTACGTGATGTCTGGTAATACCCGCCGAGGTTATGCCTCGGGGACCGGTGGCGCAGCTCGAGGCTGGGCATGGGTCGGTGAACGCGGACCGGAACTGGTTAGGTTCACGGGCGGGGAAACCGTGCTCCCTAACAGTGTTTCCCGCGGTTACGCGGGAGGGACCGGGGATCTTCCTGAGATTCACAATCACTTCCACGTCAACGGCAAGGAGATCTTTCACGCCGTCCGATCGGAAGCAGTGACGGCTCAGCGGAGGACGGGCACGAATGGCCTAAGCAAGCGCACTAGGTAAATCCTTAGCCAGTTAAGAAAGAGCGGCCCTCCGGAATAAAATCGGAGGGCCGTTTCTGCATCTGGGGGATACCTAAGGAACCCCGCCTTGCGGTCACCTGTAACGGCCCATCGGCCAGGCTCCTACGGCGGGGTTCCCTTTGCTTCACCTTTTGCTTCCTCCGATGGTGAATCGAAGGCCTAACCCCGCCTTAACAGGCGGGAGTCGTGGGGTAGAAACCACCTGGCGCTGGAGCGAATCCGCTGGCTCCAGGCTGCCGCGTGCCGAGAGTGTCGCTGTTGTCTAGGGGATCAGGCAGCTTGCGCCGGTTCACTTCGTTGATGCACAGACGGAACGCGATGATGTAAGAGTCCCGGTTGACGTGCTCGCGCGGGAGCTGCATTAGGGTCGCGTGAACCTTCCGGGTACGCTCACTCAGTTCAGTATCCGATAGCACTGTCAGATCGTCATCGCGCGTGGTCATGAAAGCCCGTCCTTGCCGTAAAGCATCTCGTTATTCCTCCCGTGCGACTCGGGAAACCCCGCCCGTCCCGCGCGCTGGGTGGTGCAACCAGGAGGACGGACGGGGCTAGCATCCCGCCGCGCCCGGTTTGTTGAGCGCAGACCTAAGTGCGGCGGGATGTAGTGACACCCTGACATCCGCCTCTGGGCATTTCCATCTTGCGCGAGGTATCGTCAGTCTCAAGGGAAATAGTGGCCAGCGGTAATCAAGGTCAAGGTCCGGGCATTCAAGGTCGCTCAGGATCGCTTACAAGTTATTCAGGGTCATTCAAGGTGGGCAGCCATGCGGGAACGGGAACTACAGCCCGGAACTTCACCATCGGCGTTCTTCGGTAACGAGGTCCGCGAGGCTCGCACCAGAGCCAAGATGTCTCAGGCCGCCCTGGGGTCGGCCGCTGGCTATGACGCCACCTACGTGTCAAAGGTGGAGACGGGCTCGATCGTTCCCGATGACAGGTTCGTTGACGCCCTGGACTCGGCGTTCCTGAACATGAACGGCTGGTTCGGCCGGTTCTGGCGTGACTCCCGTAAATGGAACGGTCACTACCGTGAGTGGTTCAAAGACTGGGTTGCGGCCGAGAAACGCGCATCGGTCATCCGCTGGTATGAACCGCTGCTCATCCCTGGCCTTGTGCAGACCGAGGGTTACGCGCGAGCCGTGTTGTCCTGGGGGCCGCTCAGCGGCAACGTTGACGATGACGTACAGGCCCGGATGGAGCGCCAGGAGATCCTGAACCGGGATGCTCCCCCGGAACTGTGGGTGCTACTGGCAGAGTCCGCTGTCCGCCGCCGCGTAGGCGACGGGGAAGTCATGCGCGCACAGCTCAAGCACCTAGCCGAGCTGTCCAGGCGGCCGAACATCACCGTTCAGGTTGTCCCCGACGATGCCGACGCATACGGCGGCCTGTCGGGAGCGTTCGCCATCGCCACTGTCGAGCCGTCCGGTAGCGTCGTCTACCTCGAAACAGGACTCCGCGGGATGACCGCTGTCGACCCTACAATGGTCACGAGCGCAGGCCGCATGTTCGAACACCTTCGAGCCGAGGCACTAGCGAAGAGACCGACGTATGACCTTCTGGCCGAGGAAGGTGAGAGATGGAAGGTGTGACCGATCCGCGTTGGCGCAAGTCCAGTTACAGCGGATCGAACGGCGGGGGCTGCCTTGAGGCAGCCGACCACCCGCATGGTGTCATGATCAGGGACACCCAGGACCCCCGGTGGCCTGACGGCGCACCGGTCATCGCGTTCAGCGCCAAGGCATGGGCGCGGTTCGTTCAAGGACTTAAGTAGGTCGTAAACACAGCAACGGCCCCGGGTAGGGGCCGTTGTGCTGTCTGGGGGCGAGACACGGCCCAGGATGACGGCGGTTAGGCCAGTTTGCTGGTAGGTTGCTTACTGCACCGGAGTTTCAGCCGACGACGTACGAGCCTAAGCCACGCGCGAGCATGACCCCTCTTAAGACCGAACAGGGTCATTATCCGGTGTCATGCTGCTCTCACACGCGCATGTGGTTAGTGGAGCGTGCCATGTTGGCGATGATCATCACGTGCGTTGTCCTCGTTACCGGGCTTGGCTTCTATGCCATGCACCGGAGCGACCCGGGCCGTCTAAAGCGTCTAACGTTCAGTGCTGGCGTGCCAAGGCTGTTCTGGTTCAGTATCGAGGTTGAATCTGACGACGACCGTCCCAAGGAACTGCCTCCGGATTAACCGCCCCTAAGCACCGACAGTCGGAGCTGTGTGGGCGCTCCCAGGGGCCGAATGTCGGCCCCCCTCGCTACGCTCGCTCTATGGCAACACGGACCACCCGTAAGCGTCCCCATTTCCACCTGAGCAACCGGTCTAGCACGTCTAGCGCGGCCTTCCGGCGCTCTGGGTCCGTTGACCAGATGGCAGATAGCACGGCTATCGCCACGAGGGCCAGGAAGAGTGCTAGCGCAACGAGCACGTACGGACTGTTGACCACCTTGCTATCAGGACCACTGACCAGCGCCAGTGCACCGAGCTGGGGGGCTCGGCAGGGGAATCCTTTGACACGCGCGAACACGCGCTCACGTAGCCTGTTGTTCACGTTCGGCCTTTGCTAGGGGTCGGGCGGGTTGGATTGACGGCCTTCCGTTGGCGCGGGGGGCCGTCACCTAAATCCGGGGGTAAGCGGCCATGCCGTCTGTTCCATGGTTCTCTAGTGCTATGACATTCTGCCGCGCACGGCAGACCATGGCCTGCCGTGCCCTGTGGATAACCTGTCGGGAGGCATGGCCTGTTCGGCGCGAACATGCCAATTAGCAGGGTGTTTTGTCCCTGAAACCTATTTTTTTCATCCAGTTAAAGGCCGGTAGATCTGTGGAAAAGCTGGGCGTGTGTTCCCCTGGAGACATGCAAAAGCCCCGGACGGCGCTGCGTCCGGGGCTTATCGGCAAGGTTAAGAACTGACTAACGACCGCGGCTTTAAGAGCTGGCGACGGCGAACAGCTTCACTCCCACGGCGCCGCAGTCGGCGCCGACCTTGTTGGCATCCTGCTCGATCTGCTGATACTGGGCATCCCCTTGCAAGTCGTTGACCCAATCTGTCAGGTCTACCTCGAGCGGTGTGTCTGTCGCGGCTAGCTCGGCGTTAACCGAGGAAGGATCGTTGGCGAATGTCCTGGTCGAGTTGCCGTTCTGGAATGCCAGGATGATCTTGCAGGCTTTCAGCGTGGCGGCAGGGACAGAGAATGTCGTGGCTGTCGCCTGAGGCTTAGGGGCGACAGCACTGGTACCGCAGGCAGTAAGCGCTAGCAGGGGTGCCGCCATGGTGGCGGCAGCAATGATCATTGAACGCATATCTAGTTCCCCTCGTGTAGATCCGTGATGATGACGCATGACCCCTCCGGGCGGTTTGCCTCGCGGGAGGGAAAGTGCCGGACTTGTAACCAGCCGCTAAGCGGCTTGCTTAAGACCCTCCGCTAGCTGGGCTCGGATGGCCTTAGCCTTGGCATCCCCGACGTGCATGTCGCGCCTGATGGCGCGGATGGACGGAAGCTCGCCAGCCGCCAGGAGGGCGGCATAGGTGCTCTCCGGTGTCCTCGCCTTAAGGCGTCTGGGAGCAGTCCTGACGACCTTGAGGGCAGGCTTAGGAGCGCTCCCCGGGATGCTCTGGACTGTCGGTTCGGGAGCGCTCTCCGGTGTCACCGGAACGTCGTCAGCGGGAGCGGCTACGGGCGCACTTTCAGGTGCGCTCACGGGCTCGATCCCGGCCGCCGCTGGGGTGCGCTTAGCCTGACCCTTAGCCCAGTTCTCGAGGATGAACGTAGCCAGGAAGAACGACAGGGCCGGGATACCGGCCCAGACCGCGGCAAGCCAGCCGTACCTGATACCGGATTCGACGTTGGCGAACAGCGACAGGCCGACGCCAGGGCCGACACCGAGCCAGCCGAGCTGTCCTCCCTGTAGGAGGACGACGGACCCGACGACAACAAGGCCGTCAATGCCGACCGGCATAAGCCGGGCAACCATGACGCTCTGGTGGAGCGTCAGAGACAACTCATAGATGTGAGCGAAGCTCACCCATCCTGCGACCACGGCGACGGCGAGTATCGCCGTGCCGGATACAGCCTTGGGCCAGTAGGCCCGGAACCATCCGGTCATCGGCTTACCACCCTTCCGGCGAGCCGGTTAGCTTTAGCTGTCCATCGGACAGGGCTTGACTTACGCGCCCCCAGGCGCCTTGCCCATCCCGAGGCGATGACGGTAGCGACCGCCAGTTCGGCGGTCGTGTGGACGGTTACCCGGTCCTTAAAGGCCGCCGTGTGCCATACGGCTCGCCAGGCTTCCCCTACCCGCTCCGCGCCTCCAACGGACTGCCCGCCAACGAGGACACGGAGGCAACCGGGAAGCCTCCGCTCTGTCGGAAGCTCGCCCCAGGCCGATACCGAGATGTACGCGGCCCGCTGGCCGCTAGTGGCAGTTGACATGCCTATGCCGCCCTCTTAACCGACCAGCGGTCGTTCATCATGGCCCGTGTGCGGTCCATGGCATCCGGCATGGCGTGAACGTAGATCTTGAGCGTCACAGACGGGTCGGAGTGCCCGAGTAGTTCGGCAAGGTCCACCACGCTCTGGCATGTCCTTGACCAGATTCCAGACGAACGCCGGTACCGGGATGTCCCGGTACTGTCCGGCGCGCCGCTTCTTGAGCGGCACGCGGGAGTGTCCGTCCCGGGAAGACTGCCACCTAAGGCGCAGTGTCTTCCCGCCGTCGATGAAGTCCTTTTTCTCGACTCCGAGTGCTTCCCGGATGCGGAGCCCCATGGTCCGCTGTAGCCAGACACAGATGCCGACATGTTCAGCTAGTACTGTCACCTGTGCGTCGGCCAGGTGGACGAAGCCACCATCTTCACCCTCGGTGTCGTCCTCGGTAACTGCAGGTGCCGCAAGCCTGATGCCGACACAGCGATGGCTCGGTATCACTCCATCACGCACGAGGCGGTTGAGCGTGCCGACGATGACCAGGCGCGCAATGACACGCCGGGACTGGCCCAGGTGGATCATGGTTCGGTTGAGGAGCTTTTCGGCCACATGCGGCCGGTTGCTCGCATCCTGAACAGTGAGCCCTGCATAGGCAGGCTTGACCCAGGTACGGCAGACGCTCTCGTAGTCGCGCCTGCTTGCCTCGCTAAGCGTGCCGGTGTTGGCCAGCCACACCTCTACCGCGTCGTTGAATGACTTCTTACTGGCGCTTAGGTCTACGTCACCCCCGTAACGCTTGGCCCGTTCCTGGTCATTGGCAAACGTAGCGGCTTGGCCGCGAGTGGTGAACGACCGCTCGCGCTGGCTGCCGAGGGAATCCCGGTACCTGACCGTGTAGGGCTTGCGCGCGGCGGGGTTGGCGCTCTTGATGATGGTGGCCATTGCTGGTCAATGCCTCCCGTGCGGAATCCTTGCTGACCCGCTGCTGACCCCCAGTATGAGAGTTTCGTACATCGCCCCAGGTCAGCAGCCTTACGGGATGGGATTCTCCGGGAAAATCATTATTCTGAACGAACCGTGCCGTCTGCCCGAGAGCACCTCCCGCCACCCGAGGCCGAAGGGCCCGCCTGTACTGTCAACCATGGACGTCTGCCCGAATGCGGGAACACATAGCGAAGGAGCCGTCGCGATGAAGCTGACTAAGTACGAGCACGCGTGCGTCGTCTTCGAAGATGAAGGCGCCTCGTTCGTCATCGACCCCGGCTCGTTCTCCCCGGACGCCGCCACGATCATCGCTGGCGCCGAGGCGATCCTGCTCACGCACGAGCACTTCGACCACGTTAACGAGGCGGCGATCAACGCCGCGCTCGCGGAGCGGCCGGACCTGCGGGTGTACGGGCCCGCCGCGACGTCCGGCATGTTCAGCTCACACCCCGGCCAGTTCACCGCGGTCGCGGCCGGCGACCTGCTGGAGATCGGCGGATTCGGCATCACGGTGCACGGGCACACGCACGCGGTCATCCATCCCGACATCCCCCCGGTCGCGAACGTCGGCTACCTGATCGACGGCACCGTGTACCACCCTGGCGACGCGTACTTCGTCCCCGACGCGAGCATAGAAACCCTGCTGCTGCCGACGAGCGGCCCGTGGATGAAGCTCGGTGAGGCGGCCGATTACGTCCGCGCCGTACAGCCGGAGCGAGTGATGCAGATCCACGAGATGCTGCTCAGCGACATCGGCGTGAACGTCAGCGCCAGTCTCCTTGGCGAGAATGGCCTTACCGGGATACCGCTCACCGTCGTCCAGGTCGGGGAATCACTCACCGTCTGACGCCGCGACCTGTCGCCCGAGCGGCGTGCCAGTGCGCGCGCTCCTGACGACTTCGCTTATCGCGCCGATGACCAGTTCCCGATCCCCCGTGTTCAGGTAGTGCTCGGGGCTGCCAGAAATGATGTGGCGGCTGTTCGTGGACAACTGCGCCAGATCCCGCTGCAAGTCGCGCCATGCTAGCCACAACCCGGCGGCGTCCGCGTCATTCTCGGGTCCCCGGGTGAGGACGATCAGCGGCCGGCCGCCGAGCGCGCCGCGGGTCAGCGCCCGATCGGCGGTGTGCAGCCGGGTGAGCATCCGGTACTCCCTGATGATCGAGCGCCGGTCGGCACCTCCGCGCCACCGCCTCGTGCGCAGGATTAACTGTGGGACCATAAATGCCAGGCCTGCCCGTTTAAGCACTGAGTAGCGCTCCCGCAGGACCGGCCGCTGAGCCTCGTGAGTGGAATCGACCAGCACCATTCCCGCCACTCGCTCCATGTGCCGCGCGGCATAGCTGCGCACGTACACGCCGCCCAGTGAATGGCCGACAAGCACGACCGGCCCGCGGATCCCCAGCGTTTCGAGGACCGCGTCCAGGTCCGCCGCCACGTCGCCGGGCATCCGCCGGTCCCTGGCCCGGCTGCTCGCGCCGTACGGCACCCGGTCGTACGTGACGACGGTGGTATCCGAGGCCAGCGCCTCCGCTATCGTCCGCCAGTCCCGCGCACTGCCGCCGAACGCAGGCTCGATGACCACCGCGGGCAGCCCCGCGCCGAACACCGTCGCCCCGATCCGATGCCGCCCCGTCTCGACCGTTGTCGTGACACCGTCCATGTTCACCCCGACCCAGGCTCGTCAGAGCCGCGCAATTCCATTGCCCCGCATTACACGTTAACTGAACCGGTTTGCGGCGACTAGACGGAAGTTGGATGAATGTCCGGCTAATTACAATGCACGTGAATTTGCATATTTATATGCAAGTGCAAATGCACATCGCTATATGTTTCGAGAATTGACGTCTATCTATTCGTTCAGGCCGCACGCGGCGAAGTAAATGACCGCGGGTCCGGACGCGGTGACCAAGCCGTCCGCGGCGGACACGAAGCACGACTCGCCACGGCCAGCCTTGAGCGCGGTCTGCGCGGCGCGTAGCGTCATCGTGCCCTCGGTGCAGAGCACAAGCCGGGCGCCGTCGCCGGGCAGCGCGATCTCGCCCGGCCCTAGTTCGGCGCGGAACAGCCGGAACTCCGGTGCCGGGGAGTCGTAGACGGCCACCCCGTCACCCAGCGCCCGCGGCACGATGACGGGCACGTCGACCGCGGGGTCGGTCAGCTTCAGCAGCTCAGGCACGTCGATGTGCTTGCCGGTGAGTCCCGCGCGCACGACGTTGTCCGAGTTGGCGAGCAGCTCGATCCCGGTGCCGTGCAGGTAGGCGTGCAATCCCCCGGCCGGCATGAACACTGCCTGGCCCGGCCGCAGCACCCGGTGCCGCAACAGCAGTGCGGCGACCACGCCGAGGTCGCCCGGGTGCTCCGCGGCGACCCGCACGGTCGCGGCGCAGGCGGCGGCGTACGGCCCGTCCTGCGCGGCCAGCCGACCGCAGGCCGCGGTCACCGCGGCGACAAGCGCGGCACTGGTCGCCGCGGGCCACGTCAGGATGGCGCCCAGCGCCTCGGTCAGCGCGGCGGGGGCCGCCCCGCCGGCCGCTGCCAGGCCGTGCGCCACCGGCTCGAGCTCGGGGACCTCGAGCGCGCGCAGCAGCGCGGCGGCGTCCGCCGCTGGCCGCATGCCCGCGAGCACCTCGAACGGGGTCAGCGCGCAGAGAATCTCTGGCTTCGGCCAGTCATCGACGTAGTTGCGAGCCTTGTCGCCGGGCGCGAGCCCGCGCTCGTTCTCCGCGCGATACCCCGCTTCGGCCTGCTCTCGCGAGGGGTGCACCTGGATGGACAGCGCCTGCTCGGCGGCGAGCACCTTGAGCAGGAACGGCAGCCGACCGCCGAACCGCTCCGCGCATGGCGCGCCAAGCTCGCCGACCGGGTCCGCGGCGATCACGGCGTCCAGCGTCGTGTGGCCGCCGCCTCGCTCGACACCTGAGGGCGCGGAAGGGTGCGCGCCCATCCACAGCTCCGCCTCCGGCTGCGCGGTCGGGGCCGGGCGGCCCTGGAGTTCGGCGATCACGGTGTATGACCCCCACGCGTAGGGCTGCACTCTCGGCTCAAGAAGATCCACGCGCGCATGCTAGTGCACCCACACGCTTGCACCCACACGTTGCCGCGGCCCCGTCGCTGCGGGTTGGGTGCCTGCGAACGCGCCGTACCACCGAGGCGTCAGGGACTGTACGCTGCGGCGGATGTGCGCGGTGGTGTGCCTGTGCCTGGTGCTCCGATTCGGGAATGCGTTGCGTGCGCGTCGAAGGGTGGAGGGACACTACGAGCAAGCCGCGCTCGATTCCGCGCTCGACGGCGCGCTGTCGGCGTGCTCTCAATCGGCGGCGCTCGTGTCGGCCGGGTGCTCGACTAGCGCGACGACACGGCTGGCCATGAACCGCGCGGTCCGCACGGCCGTGCCCGTCCTGGTGACTTCGCTGACCTCGACGATGCCCCGGCCGGTGCTCACCTCAACCCGGCGCCCGGCTCGCGTCGCCGCGACCTCATAGGTCCGGGTCCCGTCGCCGGTATCGACGACGATCTCCACCCGGTCACCCTTCACGTTCTGGGACTTACCACGCTCGCGCCACAAGAAACGCAAACGGCTACCCAGATGGATGGCCCGTTCATCTGGCAATAGCAAGCTGTACGGGCCATTCATCCGGGTCGCGGTGGGGCGGTGGGGTGGCGGTGAGGGGCGCTGGGGTGGCGGTGGTGCGGCTTAGTACGACGGGAGGCTGGGATCTACCTGATTGACCCAGGCGAGCACGCCGCCGCCGACGTGTACCGCGTCGGAGAAGCCCGCGTTCTTCACGATCGCCAGGCACTCGGCGCTGCGCGCGCCGCTTTTGCAGTGCAGGACGACGCGCTTGTCCTGGGGCAGCTGCTCAAGCGCCGCGCCGGAAAGGAACTCGCCCTTGGGGATCAGCGTCGCGCCCGGGATAGAGACGATCTCGTACTCGTTCGGCTCGCGCACGTCCACCAGGAAGATGTTGTCGCCGCGGTCCAGCATGTCCTTCAGGTCCGTCGCGGTGATCGTCGAGCCTGCCGCGGCTTCCGTCGCCTCCTCGGAGACCGCGCCGCAGAACGCGTCGTAGTCGATCAGCTCGGTGACCGTCGGGTTCTTGCCGCAGACCGCGCACTCGGGGTCCTTGTTCACCTTGACGGTGCGGTACGACATCTCCAGGGCGTCGTAAATCATCAGGCGCCCGGCCAGCGGCTCGCCGATCCCGGTGATGAGCTTGATCGCCTCGTTCACCTGGATCGACCCGATCGAGGCGCACAGCACGCCGAGCACGCCGCCCTCGGCGCAGGACGGGACCATGCCGGGTGGCGGGGGCTCCGGGTACAGGCAGCGGTAGCACGGCCCGTAATCCGCCCAGAACACGCTCGCCTGGCCATCGAACCGGTAGATGGAGCCCCAGACGTACGGCTTGTGCAGCAGCACGCACGCGTCGTTGACCAGGTACCTGGTGGCGAAGTTGTCGGTCCCGTCCACGATCAGGTCGTAGCCGGCGAAGATCTCCATCACGTTCGATGAGTCGAGCCGGTCCTTGTGCAGGATGACGTTCACGTACGGGTTGATCTCCGCGATCGATTCCTTCGCGGACTCCGCCTTCGACTTGCCCACGTCGGAGACCCCGTGGATGATCTGGCGCTGCAGGTTCGACTCATCCACCGTGTCGAAGTCCACGATGCCGAGGGTCCCGACGCCCGCCGCCGCCAGGTAGAGCAGCGCCGGCGAACCGAGGCCGCCCGCGCCGACGACTAGCACCTTCGCGTTCTTCAGGCGCTTCTGACCGGCCATACCGACGTCCGGGATGATCAGGTGGCGCGAGTAGCGCTTGACCTCGTCGACCGACAGATCCGCGGCCGGTTCAACGAGCGGTGGCAGCGACACTGGGAAACTCCATCAGGTTGAGGGGACTTCGTCAGGCGACAACCGGTCCGAAGCTTCCGGCATTCCCCCATCCACCATCTCACGGAACCGCGCCGCCACAAGGGCTGGATGTTCCATCTGCGCCACGTGCCCGGTGCGGGGCAGCACCAACACGCTCGCGTTCCTGAAGGCGCGCGCCGCGGGGGCGGCCAGCCTGGGGTTCACCAGCCGGTCATGGCGGCCGAACAGGACCAGAACGGGGACAGGAATCTGATCCGCCGCCCGCCACAGCGAGTATCGCCGCGGGCGCAGGTGCTCCGCCACGATCGTGCGCGCGGCGCGGCTCAGCGTCTGGTGCGAGTAGCCGAGGCTGTCCTTGCGCTTCAGCTCGGCCACCTCGAGGCTGAACCGCTCGGGATGCACGGCGCCCGGGTCGTAGTAGCAGGTCGTGACGACCCCCGCCACGCGGTTCTCCGCCGGTATCTGCTCGGTCCTGCGCATCAGCCAGTCGCCGACGACCGGCAGCGCGACCAGCGGGAACCGGATCAAATCCGGGCGGACCAGGCGGTCGGGCAGCACCGGTGAGACCAGTGTCAGGGTGCGCACCAGGTCGGGACGGCTCGCCGCGGCCCTGATGCACACGGCGCCGCCCATTGAGTTGCCCACCAGGTGCACCTGGCCGTCGCCGAGCGCCTCGATCAGGCTGGTCACGGTGCCGGCGAGCGCCTTAATCGAATACCCGGCCGTGGTCCGCGGCGGCGGCGAGAAGCCAGAACCGGGCAGGTCGACCGCTGTGCACCGGAAGTCAGGGATGAGTTCGGCCATGAAGTCGGTCCAGTTGGTCGCCGCACCCGACATCCCGTGTACGCACAGCACAGGCTCTTTATTTTCATCCGGAACGGACCGTGGTGTCTCCGCCACGTACACCTGCCGCCCGTCGCTGATTGGCATCAGTCGGCCGGGCCAGTGCGGGATTGGCGAGTGGTTTTGGTCGGGTGGGTGAGGTTGGGCGGGAGGCAGTGAACTCATGCCGACTTCTTGCGGCGCGAGGAGGCGGCCGGCTTGCCCTGCGTGTCCTGCTTCGCCCGCGCGGCCGGCTTGGCCTCCGTCTTTCCCGACCCCCCCGGCTTTCCCGAGCCGCCGGCCCTTCCCGACCCGCTGGCCCTTCCTGACCCGCCGGCCCTTCCCGACCCGCCCGCCCTTCCTGACCCGCTGGCGGCGTCGTCCTGGCTTCGGCTGGCCTTCGCCGCCTCGACGCTGGCGCGCAGCGTCTCGGTCAGGTCGGCAGGCCCGGACGGCTTCTCTGGCGAGGGGAGGGTGCCTGCCGGGCGGACAACCTCGTTGCCCTCGATCTTCGCCTGGATGAGCGACTCAAGCGCTTCGCGGTACGTGTCGTGGTACACCGCCGGGTCGAAGTCCTCGGTCATCGAGTCGATCAGCGAGGCGGCCATCTTGAGCTCCTGCGGCCGCACGTCCACGTCCTCGTCCAGGAACTTGAAGTCCGGGGTTCGGATCTCATCCGGCCAGAGCAGGGTCTCCAGCACCAGCACTCCCTCCCGCACCCGCAGCGCCGCGAGCGCCTCGCGTTGCCTGATGGCCACCTTGGCCACCGCTACCCGGCCGGACCGTTCCAGCGCGTCCCGGAACAGCGCGTAGGCGCGCACCCCGGCGGGCTCAGGTTCCAGATAGTAGGCCTTGTTGGCGAGGATGGGGTCAAGCTGCCCGGCCGGGGCGAATTGCAGCACGTCGATGCGGTGCGCGGTGGCGAGCGGCAGATCCTTCAGGTCGTCGTCGGTGAGCACCACGACGTCGCCGGTGGCGAGCTCGTACCCCTTGGCAATGTCGGAGTACGGCACCTCCTCGCCGTCCACCGAACAGAACCGGCGGAACTGTATCCGCCCGCCGTCCTCACGGTGCACCTGACGGAACGACACGTCGCGCTGCTCGGTGGCGGTGTAGAGCTTGACCGGGATCACGACCAAGCCGAACGAGATCGCCCCGGCCCAGATGCTACGCATGCTCTTTCATTACCCACGTTGCGCGCACACTGATACTTGCAACTTGTCCGTATTTCCCTTTTCGGCAATACATTCGAAGGTGACTTTTTACCGATAAGTCAGCCGGCCGATCCCCGCCCGGCTGAGATGATGACCAACGAGGGGAGCGACCGGGTGCGACATAACACCCACGATGCGGGGTAGGTCGAGCTGTACGCGGTGGCGGCTGGTCCGGAAGGTTCGGACGAGGACACGGAGGTCTAGCGTTGAGCGAAATAGGCATGGAGACACCCGACGAAGACGCCGCGGAGCAGGCCCGCGAGGTTCCCGACGAAGAGGACGCGGAGCTGCAAGAACTCCCGTTTGAAGTAGACGAGGCCGACGCGGCCGAGCAGGTCCGTGACATCGGCTACGACGATGAGGACTACCGCTAGCGGCCGGAAGCGCCGCGCCGTTGTCCTACCATGAATCGAATGCGACTGACTGAATTCCTGACCGAAGTCGCCGAATCCGGAGAATATGTTGACCGCCACATCAGCAGCTCGGCCACGCGGAACCCGGCTCCCGAGGCTGGCACGCCGACGGCAGCTACTGGATGCCGCCATGGAGGTCTTCGTCGCCCGCGGCTATCACGCGGCGGCGATGGACGAGATCGCCGAGCGTGCCGGGGTCAGCAAGCCGGTCCTCTACCAGCACTTCCCTGGTAAGCAGGAACTTTATCTCGCGCTGCTCGACGAGAGCGTCGAGAGCCTGCTCGACACTGTGCGCACCGGGCTGCGCTCAACGAACGAGAACCGCCAGCGGGTCAACGCGACGTTTGCCGCGTACTTCGAGTACGTCGCCGAGCACCGCGGCACCTTCCGGCTGGTATTCGAGTCGGACTTCAACGATCCGGCGGTCCGCGAGCGGCTGGACATGGCCGACCGCGAGTGCGCGGACATGATCAGCCAGGTCATCAAAGAAGACGCCGGGCTGGCCGACGACGAGGCGCACTTGCTCGGCATCGCGTTCGTCGGCATGGCTCAGGTCAGTGCCAGGTACTGGCTCAGTACCCTGGGGACGATCCCCAGGGAGGCGGCAGAACAGCTCGTGGCCAGGCTGGCCTGGCGGGGAATCAGCGGCTGGCCGCTCACCTCGGACCTGCCGGAGCAGCCACCCGCCGACGCATAAGGAGCGCCGTGGAAGTCAAGATCGGGATCCAGTCCATACCGCGAGAGCTCGTGGTAGACACCGACGCGAGCGCGGAAGAGATCGAGCGCGACCTCATGGCGGCGCTGCGCGCCAAGGACGGCCCCGCGATCTTCGGGCTGACCACCCAGAAGGGCGGGCGGGTGCTCATCCCCGCCGACAAGATCGCCTTCGTGGAATTCGGCTCCGACCAGTCCCGCCGCGTCGGCTTCGGCAATATCACCTAACCCTGGTACCGTGGGTAACAATTGGGCGATGGAATGTCGTAATCCCAGTTCACGTTGACATTGACGCTGCCGTCTGGACGCTGCCGCGCCCGAAGGAGGCGCGGGCGCCGCGCGGTCAGCGTACGGAGGAACCCCTGACAACTCAAGCAATGCCGCCCGAGGCCGACGACGAGGCGCCAGCGAACACCCCGGTTGCCGGGGTGTCACATGGAGCGCCGTTCCGCGACCTGGGCGTCGACGAAATTATCTGCACCGCGCTCGAAGCCGTCGGCATCGTCACATCTTTCCCGATCCAGGCGCTCACGCTGCCGCTGGCGATCGACGGCCAGGACATCATCGGGCAGGCACGTACCGGCACAGGCAAGACGCTCGCATTCGGCATCCCGATGCTGCACCGGCTGGCCACCACGTTCGCGGCGGACCGCACCATCAAGGCGCCGTCGGCGCTGGTGGTCGTCCCCACCAGGGAACTTGCCGTCCAGGTGGCCGAGGATATCAGCCAGGCCGGGCTTCACCTCGGAGCGCGTGTGCTCACCGTATACGGCGGCCGCGCCTACGAGCCGCAGCTCGACGGCCTCAAGGCCGGCACCGACATCGTGGTGGGCACCCCGGGGCGACTGCTCGACCTCGCGGACCGCAAGAACCTGGACCTCGGCCGGATCCGCACCCTCGTCCTTGACGAGGCGGACAAGATGCTCGACCTCGGCTTCCTGCCGGACGTCGAGCGACTGCTGCGGCTAACTCCCGATGACCGGCAGACCATGCTGTTCTCGGCGACGATGCCGGGCGAGGTCGTCACGCTTGCCCGCCGCCACATGCGGCGGCCGACGAACATCCGGGCGGAAGAGCCGGACGAGGCGGCACCGCCGCCGCTCACCAGGCAGCACGTCTACCGGACGCACCAGCTCGACAGGATCGAGGTGCTCGCGAGGGTCCTGCAGGCCAAGGACCGCGGGCTGTCCATGGTGTTCTGCCAGACCAAGCGGGCGGCCGACCAGGTGGCGACCGCGCTCGGCGACCGCGGGTTCGCGGTCGCGACCGTGCACGGTGACCTCGGCCAGGCGCAGCGCGAACGCGCACTGCGCGCGTTCCGCGGCGGCAAGGTCGACGTGCTCGTCGCCACCGACGTGGCGGCCCGGGGCATCGACGTTGACGACGTAACCCACGTCGTCAACTACGAGTGCCCCGACGACGAAAAGGCCTACGTGCACCGGATCGGTCGCACCGGCCGGGCCGGCCGGGCTGGTGTCGCCGTGACGTTCGTGGACTGGCGCGACATGCACCGCTGGAAGCTCATCAACGACGCGCTCGGCCTTGGTCAGCCCGAACCCGTGGAGACCTATTCCACCTCGGAGCACCTGTACACCGAGCTGTCCATCCCGCCGGGCGTCACCGGCACCCTGCCGCGCGCGATGCGGGCCAGGGCCGGGCTCGCGGCCGAGGCGGAAGAAGACCTTGGTGAGACCGGCCGCACCAGGTCCCCGCGAAGCCGGACACGCACAAGGAGCAAGACCGGCGGGTCACGCGACGACGCGGGCGTCCGCGAAACAAGGGGCGGGCGGGACACCGGCGAGGCGGCCGGCCGCGACGACGCGCCGGCGCGCAGCAGGCGCAGGCGCCGCACCCGGGGCGGTCGTGAGATCTCCCTGGACACCGCGCGCGAGGTCATCCGCGAGGTGATCGTGGAAGTCCCGGCCGAGACCACGCAGCAGGCCTCTTAGCGGTGTCCACGCCGACCACGCTGGACCTGCCGCACGGAGTGCGGCGGACCACTGTGGATTGTGCCCGCGGCACGTTCGCCGCGCTCGAAGCGATGCCCCCGGGCGGCGCGGGCGAGCGCGGCACCGCGCTGCTCGTGCCCGGCTACACGGGCAGCAAGGAAGACTTCGTCCCCATCCTCGGCCCGCTTGCGGCCGCCGGCCGCCGGGTGGTGGCCGTCGACCTGCGCGGCCAGTACCAGACACCGGGTCCAGATGACCCGGCCGCCTACGACCTCGCCGAACTCGGCGCGGACATCGCCGCGCTCGCGCGGGCAACGGCCACCGCACACCTGCTCGGTCATTCTCTCGGCGGCCTGGTGGCGCGGAACTCGATCCTCGCAGGTGGTAATCTCCCAGACTCGCTAACGCTGATGTGCTCGGGGCCGGCGGCGCTGCCCGGGGACGGCTGGCGCGCAGCCGACCTGCGGACGTTGCTCGACTACATGGCCGGCGCCGGGCCGCGCGACCTGCCGGGTAAGGTCGCCGAGATCTGGCACGGCATCCTGGAACCGCAGGCGGTCGCGAGCGGCGTGCCGGATCCGGTCCGCGCCTTCCTCCGCGAGCGCATGCTGGCCAACAACCCCACCGGCTTGGTCGCGATGGCCAGGCAGCTGCTGACAGCCGAAGACCAGACGGCCTCCCTCGCCAAACACGACATCGCGACGTTGGTGCTTTACGGCGAGAACGACGATGCCTGGCCTCCCGAGCTGCAGGAGGACATGGCGTACCGGCTGCACGCGCGCCGTGCGTGCCTTCCTGGCGCGGCGCATTCCCCTGCCGTCGAGGCGCCCGCCGCGACCGCGTATGAGCTGACCTCGTTCTGGAACGCCGCCGAGGGAAGCTAGCGGCTAGTTACGTATCGGCGAGGCCATCCCAGGGTCGCCGCTGCACCGCGGCCGCCTGGCCTTCCGGGCAGTGCCGGAGGTAATCACACCAGCCACAGCCCGGCGTCGGCCGCGGCGGGAACACCTCGTCGTATTTCTCCCGGGGCAGCGGGCCCCGCATCCGCTCGTCGGCCTCGGCGCATTCGGCGGCGATGTCCTCGGCCCGGCGCAGGTGCCGGGCCAGCGTCTCATCGGTGTGCTCCCAGGCGAACACCTGCCCGGTCGGCAGGTGGTGCAGTTCGACCCGGCGGCAGTCACGGCGCAGCACCCGTCCGGCGGCGATCGCGTACAGCGCGAGAGCCAGCGAGCTGCGCGCTTGGTCGGTGCTCAGCACGTGCCTGCCGGTCTTGTAGTCGACCACCACGAGCTCGGTCCCACCGCCGGGGACCGACCGCGTGTCCAGCCGGTCGATGCGACCGGAGACCGCGATCATGTCGGTCCGCGTCGCCACCGTCCGCTCCACCCCGGCAGGCTCGTCCGCCGGATCGAGCCCGGACACGTAGTGCTCGACCATCCGGCGAGCCCAGTCCCGGTATCGCGCCGACTGCTCGTTGTCCGAGTACCCCTCGGTGATCCATCCCTGATCGAGCAGCGCGCCGGCCGATTCCACGGTCCGCCGGGCCATCGGCAGCCGCCACCAGCCCGCCAGTGTGTTGTGCACGCTCGCGCCGAGGCTGTTGTGCGCCCACGGCGGCCCCTTCGGCAGCACCGGCCGGTCCAGGTAGCTCATCCGGTACCGGCGCGGGCAGTCGAGCCACGTGGTCAGCCTCGTCGGAGTGCACGAGTAAAGCCGTCTCGGCATCCCTTCGAAGCCAAGCTGCTCCGCCGCCGCAGTGTTCATTATCCCGCCCGATCCCTGCCCCGCTCAGTCCAGATCCACCGACGGGCCCGCGGCCACCCAGCCATCGAACTGTTTCGCCGCCGCACCGATCGTCGACTCCTCGCCGTGCCCGGGCAGCACGCGGGTATCGGACGGCAGGGTGAGCAGGTGCACGGCGATCGCGTTGAGCTGCGCGGGGAAGTCGGGGAACTCGCCGTCATGCGGCGCCGGGCCGGTGGCGAGCAACGCGTCTCCCGTGAATACGGCCTCGAGGCCCTCGCAGTAAAAGCTGACAGACCCTCGCGTGTGCCCGGGCGTCTTGATGACCTCGAGCTGGACGTCGGCGACGTCGAACAGACCGCCCTCGGCCATCTCGATGTCCGCGGCCTTGCGCGGATGCGCCATGCGCCAGTGCAGCCGGTCCGCCGGGTGCAGCGCCACCGGGGCCTCGTCTCGCTCCGCGACCTCGAAGGCCGCGGCGACGTGACTGGGGTGCCCGTGCGTGCAGATCACCGCGAGAACCTCACGGTCACCGACTGCCTCGAGGACCGCCGCGCTGTCCGCACCGGGATCGATGACGATGACTTCCTCATCGTCACCCACGATCCATGCGGGCGACGATACAGATTCGATGCGAGCTTCCATCAGCGCTGCCTCCACACCGCGCCCGACCAAGGCGCGCCATCCCGACGTGTTGCGGTCACTTTAGCTCTATTTGCCTAGAGAAAGCTGACCGGACCACTCACTCGCCACTGTCAGCCACCAAACCGATCACAGTCTGACTTAGGGCAAAACCCGTACCCTGGGACGCCGGATTTGCCCGTTATGGGCGGCGCGCTTTTGCCCTATGTCATGTCATGTATCTCGGATGTCGAGACGAGACTAGTGGGCTTGTCCCGCGAAGGCGAGGGCCGACTGGGCGACAAGCTGGATTGCTATCGCGGACAGTAGCAGGCCCGCGATCCTCGTTAGCAACTCGACGCCGTTGTCGGTGAGCACCCGGTGGATCACCTCGGCGAAGCGCATGGACAGCCAGGCGCATATGGCCACGCCGACGATCGCCAGCGCGAGCGCGACCCCCTCAAGCACTGTGTTGACCCGCTGCACGTAGAGCATCGTCGCCACGATCGCGCCCGGGCCGGCCAGCAGCGGCGTGCCGAGCGGCACGAACGCCACGTTGGCCTTGGCCCGCTGGGTCGACGTCGGCTCCTCCGTGTGGCCCGTGAGCAACTGCAGCGAGACCAACAGCAGCAGCAAGCCTCCGGCGCCCTCGAGCGCGGGCAGCCCCACCTGCGTGTAGGTCAGGATCGTCCGGCCGAACAGCGCGAACGCGACGATCACACCGAACGCCACCACCGCCGCCTGCCACGCGAGCTTGCGCCGCGTCCGCGACGAGCGGCCCCGGGTCAGCCCCAGGTACACCGGCACGATTCCCGGCGGGTCGATGATCACGAAGAGTGTGACGAACGCCTCCCAGAAAAAATGCACCTGCACTCCCCTGCCGGCGTCTGATGCTCAGTGTTTCCGCAGGCTGTGCGGAGAGTGCAACGATATCGGGCGTCCCAGGCGCCGAACCGGTCAGTCCCACCAGAAGTGCCAGACGGGCTTCCCGACCAAGTCGGCAGCGAGGTCGCAGACGGAGTAGCCGCTCCGCCCCGAACCGGGTCTCCCAGGAACGCAGCACCGTCGAGATCTCTAGCGAGATCGCATCCGGGCGGCCCGGACTGTCCGCGCCGAACACGCTCCAGCCAATCGCGGCCGGCACGTCCGCGGGGCGGCCGACGGCGACCAGGGCGAGAAAAGTCCGGTCCTCCATGGCAACCGCGGAGCGCAGCCGGGCGCTGTCCAGCGGCTTGCGCCCCGCCGGGGCAAGGCCAGGAAACTCCGCTCCGAACGGAGCGCGCCACCCCGCTTCGTACGCGTTGAACTCCTCCCATTCACTAAGGTCCCAGTGGGCGGCCAGCACCTCCTCCGGGCTCATTGAGTCGATCAGCGAGATGTCCTCGGTGCCACTCAGGCCAAAGGCCTCGCCGCTGACGTCATTCATGCCGCCTGCGCGGGACAGCAGCACAGGGACAAGGCCCGTCTTGGCATGCGCGGCGGACAGGGCCAGCCAGGCGTTTCCGGCGTCCGTCATGGGACGAACCGTCACCCACGCGAGGGGGATTCCAACGTCGGTCACATCGTCATCCCAGCCGTAGATTCGCTGGCCGGCCGGGAGCTCGATGCCGGCGACCAACGCGGGCCCGTCCACGGGCAGGGGAACCTCGGTCACGGGCCGACCGCCTGGGCGAGCAGGCGCTCGTATTGGTCCGGGGGGGTTGTCTCGGCACCAAGACCCGTGCCGTTGAAGGAGCCATGATCGTCGCTTCCGCCGGTCATAACCAAGTCGAGACGGGTGGCCAGGGCAGTAAGCCGCAATCGTTCGGAAACATCGTGGTCGGGATGGAAAACCTCGACGCCCGCCAGGCCCGCGGCGGCCAGCCCGATGATGACCTCATCTTTTATTTCGTAGCCCGGGGAGCCGGGGTGCGCGAGCACGGGAACGCCACCGGCCGCTCGGACCAGCGCGATCGCGCGCTCGGGGTCAGGGGCGTAGCGGCCGACGTGGGCGCGGCCGCCATCGCCGATCCAGTCGGCGGTGAAGGCGTCGGCGGGGGTGGCGACCACGCCGGCTTCGGCCATGGCGCGGGCGATGTGCGGGCGGCCGACGACGCCGCCGTCGGCGATCGCGGTGACCTGGTCCCAGGTGACCGGGGCGCCCAGTTCCCGCAGCCTGCCCACCATCGCCCTGGCCCGGTGCACGCGGTCGTCGCGGATGAGCTCGGTCTCCGCGCTGAGCGCGGGGTCACCAAGGTCGAACAGGTAGGCGAGCATATGCACGCTGTTTCCCGCTAGCAAGCAGCTCAGCTCCATGCCGGGGACCAGGGTCAGGCCTGGCGGCAGCGTTTCGCTGGCTCGCGCGATACCGCTTACCGTGTCGTGGTCGGTGAGCGCCACCACGTCCAGGCCTGCCGCCGCGGCACGCAGCATCACCTCGGCGGGCGGGTCGGTGCCGTCCGAGGCGCTGCTGTGTACGTGCAGGTCGATTCGCTCCACACTTCTCCTTGTCGGGGGGTGCGGGGGTCGTCCCCCGCAAGCCAGCACAGCTCCTTGTCGGGGGTGCGGGGGTCGTCCCCCGCAAGCCAGCACAGCTCCTTGCCGGGGGTGCGGGGGTCGTCCCCCGCGAGTCAGCAGAGCTCCTTGCCGGGGGTGCGGGGGTCGTCCCCCGCAGGTCGGCACAGCATGTTACGGCGGCTAGGCGGGCAGCCGCGGGGACAAGGCGCCGAACGGCACGTCCAGATCCTGTTCGCGGTCCCTGAGGTCGCGCAGCGGCAGCGGGTCAAACAGCATCACACCCGCGGTGTCGGGCCACAGCACGACCCACAGCCAGCTTCCCGCCACCTCTCCGGCGAACACCGCGGCCTCGTTGGAATCGACGAGCCACAGCGGTGCGTCGTGGTTGGCCACCGTCACGGTGGCGTTCGGCTGGCCGACCGCGAAACCGTCACCCGGGTCCGGGCCCGGCAGGCCGGCCAGGCCGGCACCGAGGCCGACGCCGGGCTCTTCGGCGACGATAAGCAGGTCCGCGGGTCCGCCCAGCGGATTCGGGCCGGACAGCGCGACAACGAAGCCGCGAATGCCGCTGCGCTCATCGCCGGCCCCGGCGAAGCCGCTGACCAGCCAGCCCTGCGGCAGCGGCCAGGGCAGCCAAGCAGGCACGATGGCGATCTTCACGAGGCTGTCCAGGCCATCCCTGGACGGCATCCGGGCCGGGATCAGGGGATCGATCTCGCCGTGCACGTCACAGCGCCACGCACTCGACCATGCCGTTGGCGCATGCGCTAGACGACCACAACGCGGGCACACCGCTCTCTCCACCACGCTAGCCGCATACCTACCCTTAGGGTCATGACCACACACGTGATCGGTTGCGTAGGGGCCGTGATCAAAGACGGGGCCGGACGGCTGCTGCTGGTCAAGCGCGGGCACGAGCCCGGGAAGGGGCTGTGGTCCATCCCCGGCGGGCGGATCGAGCCCGGCGAGTCAGACGAGGCCGCGCTCGTCAGGGAGGTGCGCGAGGAGACCGGGCTGGTCGTCACCGCCGGCCGCCTGGTCGGCGCCGTGCGCCGCCCGGCCGGTGGTTCCGGTGGTTCCGGTGGTTCCGGCGATTCCGGCGGTTCGGGCGCGGTCCTCGACATCAGGGACTACGCGGCGGAGGTGACCGGGGGGACGCTGGTCCCCGGAGACGACGCCGACGCGGCGGTGTGGGCGGACGCCGCCGACCTGGACCGCCTCCCGCTCACCGACGGCCTGCTTGACGCGCTGCGGTCCTGGGGCGCGCTCTGAACAGCTAGCCGATGCGAGGCAGCCCGGCGGCGTCGCCCTTGGCCGCGACCATCAGCGCCATCTTGCGGGACGCCTCGTCGATCATCTCGTCGTCCAGCATGACCGCGCCCGTCTTGTCGACCTTGGTCGCCCGATCGTAGGCGTCCAGGATGCGCACCGCGCGGGCGTAGTCGCTGGCCGAGGGCGTGAAGACCTCGTTGACCACGTCCACCTGCGCCGGGTGCAGCACCCATTTGCCGTCGTAGCCGAGCGCGGCCGCGCTTGTCGCGGCCTGGCGCAGCCCCTCGGTGTCGTGGATCCGCGCGTACGGCCCGTCGATCGCCTGCAGCCCGGCCGCTCGCGCGGCGACGAGGATCCTCATCAGCGCGTAGTGGTGCGCGTCGCCCTCGTACCCGGCAGGCTGGCCGCCGACGGTGAGCGACCGCATGCCGATGCTGGCCATGAAGTCGGCTGGGCCGAAGACCAGCGAGTCCAGCCGTCCCGACGCGGCGGCGATCGCCTCCACCGCGGCCAGCCCGGCGGCGTCCTCGATCTGCGCCTCGATCCTGATCCGCCCGGCGGGCACGCCCGCCGCCTGCTCCACCTGGCCCAGCAGCAGATCGAGCCAGGCGACCTGGGTGGCGGAGCCGACCTTCGGCAAGACGAGCGAGTCGACGGCACCCGGAGCGCCCTCGACGATCGCGATCACGTCCTGGTAGGCCCACGGTGTCGTCGCCCCGTTGATCCGGACCGCGACAAGCTTGCCGTCCCAACCGCCGGCGGCCAGCGCGGCCACCGCCAGGCCGCGGGCCGCTTCCTTGGCCGCGGGTGCCACCGAGTCCTCGAGGTCAAGCATCACCTCGTCGGCGGCCAGGTCCCGCGCCTTGGCCAGGAACCGCTCGCTGCTCGCGGGGACCGACATGCACGTCCTGCGCGGCCGGTAGGCAGTGTCCACCGCAGCACCTTACCTGGTAGGGAACGTGGCTTGACCTTGGCCTGGCCGACCCGGTGTATAGCGGGTTATCAGCGAGTGAACGTTTGAAAATGCCCTTTGCCGCAGAGGAACCGTCCTCGGTCCGTCCCTATGCTGACATCTGGCCGCTTGTCCGCAACGCGATCCCCTGGAAGGGCCATGCGCACCAGACGCCTGCTTGCCGCCACGAGCGCCACGCTCGCAGCGGCGCTTGCGGTGGCGCTGGCCGGCTGCGGCAGAGACGGCACGGGGCAGCCGTCCGACGTGGTCACGGTCAGCAGCAATCAGTGCGGTTCTACCTGGCATCTCGCCGGTCCCGGCTGGCACACGTTCGAGATCAGCAACCAGTCGACCGGCGGCGGCGAGATCGACTTGATCGACCCGGCCAACGGAGCGGTCTATGACGAGATAGAGAACATCGGGCCCGACACCACTACCCCGATGAGCCTCGACGTCGGGTCAGGCAAGTACGCGTTCCTGTGCCTGTTCGAAGACTTCAGCCCGCTCGCCGGGCCAACGGTCACCGTTGGCGGGCACGCGTCGGGCACTGCGGCGATCCTCCCGGTGACCTACAACGACGTGCTCCCGCTTGCGAGCAAATACCAGCGTTACACCGAGACCGGGCTCCAGGTGCTCGCCAGGGAGACGGCCACGCTGGCCGCCGACGTCCGCCATGGCAACCTGACCGCGGCCAAACGCGACTGGCTGACGGCCCACCTGCAGTACGAGACGCTGGGGGCGGCGTACGACGCGTTCGGGAACTTCGACGACGAGATCGACGGCCGGGCGGATGCCGTCGGTTTGAACAGCCCGAAGTGGACCGGCTTTTACCGGCTGGAATACGGCCTTTGGCACGGCCAGTCCGCCGCCGAGCTCAGGCCGGTCGCCAGCACGCTCGACACCAACGTCCGACAGTTGCTGGCGAGCTGGCCGACTCAGCAGATCCCGCTGCTCGACATCGGCCTGCGCACCCACGAGATCCTGGAGAACGCCCTGGAGTTCCAGCTCACCGGGCACGACGACTACGGCAGCGGAACCACCCTCGCGACCACGGTCGCTAACATCGCCGGCACCCGCGAGCTGCTGTCACTGCTGCACCCGCTGCTCGCTCCGCGCTATCCCGGGCTGCCAGCCGTCTACACCGGCCTGGAGCAGCTGCAGGCGCTGCTCGTCAAAGAGCAGCGGCCGAACGGAACCTGGGTTCCCGTCTCGCAGCTGCCCCTTGCCGCCCATCAGGCGATCGACGCGGCGTGCGATCAGGTGCTTGCGGAGCTCGCCCCGATCGCCTCGATCGCTGAGCCGAGGAACACTGCCAATGACTTCTGAGCCGCCCCGGCCTGAGCCTGAGTCTCAGCCGCCGACGCCGGCGCCGGCGCCCTCGGTCAAATCACCCGGGCCGGGTCGGCGATCCTTCCTGCGCGGCATGGCGGGGGGCGTCGCGGGCGGCGTGGTCGCTGGCGGGGTCGCGGGCGCCGCCGCCGGGTACGCCTACCGGAACACGCCACCCGATCCCGCTGCCGCCGCGAACGAGGCCGCCCTTCAGGGACGGCTGCCCGCTGTGCCGTTCCACGGCAAGTACCAGGCGGGCATCCTGCCTCCGTCGCAGCGGGCGAGCGTGGTCGTATCGTTTGACGCCACCGCGGACAGCCGCGCCGGGCTGACCGAGCTCTTCCAGACCGTGACCGACCGCGCCCGGGCCCTGACCACGGGATACACGCCACAGCCGGTAGGGATCGGCGGGCCGCCGTCGGACTCAGGCGTGCTCGGGCCGACGGTGGTGCCTGACGGGCTCACCGTGACGTTCGGCGTCGGCTCGACGCTGTTCGACGGCCGGTACGGGCTCGCGGGGCTGCGGCCCGCGCAACTAGTGCCGATGCGATCGTTCCCCAACGACAACCTCGACCCCGCGCAGTGCGGTGGCGACCTCATCGTGCAGCTGAGCGCGGGGAACACCGACACGGTCCTGCACGCGCTGCGCGACATCGCGAAGAACACCCGCGGCGGCATGCAGCCGAACTGGCGGATCGACGGCTTTTTGAGCCCGGCGCGGCCGGCCGGCACCGTCCCGCGGAACATGCTCGGCTTCATGGACGGCATCTCCAACCCGTCGGTCACTTCCGCCGCGCAGATGGACAGCCTGGTCTGGATCCAGCCGGGCACGACCGGCGAGCCCGCGTGGACCGCGGGTGGCAGCTACTTCGTCGTGCGGCTGATCAGGATGTTCGTCGAGTTCTGGGACCGGGTCGATGTCTACGAGCAAGAGACGATGATCGGCCGGCGCCGGGACACCGGCTTCCCGCTCGATTCCGACAGCATCGACGGAACCCCGGATTATGCGCTGGACCCGACCGGTGACGTGATCCCGCTCACCGCCCACATGCGGCTGGCGAATCCGCGGACCCCGCAGACGGAAAGTAGCCGCATCCTGCGCCGCGCCTACAACTACGACCGTGGCCTTGATCAGGTCGGGAACCTCGATATGGGGCTCGTTTTCACCTGCTTCCAGCAAGATATCCACCGGCAGTTCGAGGCGGTGCAGACGCGGTTGATCGGCGAACCGCTGGTGGATTACAT
The DNA here is from genome assembly GCA_035571275.1 of Trebonia sp. GTDB lineage: Bacteria > Actinomycetota > Actinomycetes > Streptosporangiales > Streptosporangiaceae > Trebonia. The sequence continues at coordinate 21,828 of DATMKQ010000045.1, read as the reverse complement.
CAGCCCGTTCGGCGGCGGGTACTTCCTCGCGCTGCCCGGCGTGACCGACAGTAACGATTACTTCGGCCGGGCCCTGCTCGCCTGAATATCTCCTCGGGTCGCTGTTCCTGTTGCCTGGAGATGAGGATCGACATAGCTGGGGCGTTTTTTACATGCGTTCCGCCTCCCACTGTTGCCCCTGCGTTTGCTTGTTAGTCAGATTGACCGCGATGCGACGTAATTTCGCTGTGAAACGGTCTGACCCTGGGTGTGTCTCTGCACGCCCTGCGGCGGCCTTTCGGCACGCCGGTCACAGTAAGTCCCGCAGAACTCAGGGAGGGTGCAAATGGGCGAAGGCCCAATTACCCGGAGCCGCCGCAAACGGCTGCGGCCCTTCATCGCGGTGGGCGCGGCAGTCGCGCTGGGCGCCGGCGTGGCCGTCGGGGTCACGGCGGCGAACGCGGCCAGCGCGAGCACGACGCTGGCGTCAAAGCTCGCGGCCGAGTACACCGGATATCACGTTCCGGCGGTCGCCCCCGCCATTCTTTACAAGCACACGAGGACCGCGACGCCGATCAAGCACCTCGTCGTGATCTTCGACGAGAACGAGTCCTTTGACCACTACTTCGGCACTTACCCGTACGCGGCGAACACGGACGGCACTCCGTTCTACGCCAAGCCCGGCACTCCGAGGGTCAACGGCCTGTACACGGCAATTACCAGGAACGGCCCCGTAGGCCCGCTGCTGACCGACAACCCGAACTTCCAGACCTCCGGGTACAACCCGCAGCGGCTGACTCACTCCGAGGCCCTCACCTCCGACCAGAACCACTCCTATCAGCCGGAGCAGCTGGCCGAAGACGGCGGGAAGATGGACATGTTCGTCCAGCACACGGAGTCCTCCCCGCCCACTGGCGGCTGCGCCCCCGAGTACTGCCCGCCCGGCATCGTCCTGGATTACTTCGACGGCAACACAGTCACCGCGCTGTGGAACTACGCGCAGTACTACTCCATGAGCGACAACAACTGGGACACCACCTTCGGCCCGTCGACGCCCGGTGCGCTCAACGTGATCTCCGGTGACACCGAGGGTGCCTCGGCCCTGACCCCGACGTGGTCAAGCACCCCGAGCCAGCCGGCCACCTCAAGCGCCGTCCACGACGGCTCCATGAACGGTGACGTCGACCCGTACTACGACACCTGCTCGGACAACAGCCACACGTCCACCGGCGCACTCGGCGTGATGAGCGGCGAGAACATCGGTGACCTGCTGAACACCGCCCACGTCACGTGGGGCTGGTTCCAGGGCGGCTTCGGGCCGACCTCGACCGACAGCGTGGGCGCGGTCTGCGGTTCGAGCCACGAGAACATCGCGGGCGAACCTGAAGCCGACTACTCAGCGCACCACAACCCCTTCCAGTACTACGCGTCCACCGCCAACCCGGACCACCTGGCGCCGAGCTCGCTCGCCGCGATCGGGCGGACCGACCAGGCCAACCACCAGTACGACCTGTCGTACTTCGACGACGCGCTGAGCGGCACCGGCGGCGCGCAGCTGCCCGCGGTCTCCTACCTGAAGGCCGCGGAGTACCAGGACGCGCACCCCGGCTACTCCGACCCGCTCGACGAACAGACCTTCCTGGTCAACACGATCAACGCGATCGAGAAGTCCAAGTACTGGGCGTCGACCGCGATCGTCATCACCTACGACGACTCGGACGGCTGGTATGACCACCAGGCGCCGCCGATCGTCAACGGCTCCAACGACGCCACCCAGGACACCGCGCTGTGCACGTCTGTCGCGGTGACCGTCGGCACCAACAACGACCGCTGCGGCTTCAGCCAGCGGCTGCCGTTCGTGGTGATCTCGCCCTATACGCGGGAGAACTACGTCAGCAGCAACCTGACGGACACCGCCTCGGTCGTGACGTTCATCGAGGACAACTGGCTGCACGGCGAGCGCATCCCCGGCTCGTTCGACGCTGTTTCCGGCAGTCTGTATGCCCGCGGCGGAGTGCTCGACTTCCGCACCCGCCCGCACTTCACTCCGGTGATCCTCAACCCGACCACCGGCGCCGTCGTCAGCGGCGGCTCCTGGTTCGGCAACAGGGGCGAGAAGAACTAGTCCTCGCTCTTACCCCGTCGCGTGCCGGGGACGTGCGGCAGTCCGCATGTCCCCGGCACGTAGCATTGAGGGCATGAGCTCCCCGCTGCCTACCGCCGAGCAGGTGACGTCCGCGCTCTCCGGGGTCAAAGATCCGGAGATCGGCCGGCCTATCACCGAGCTTGGCATGGTCAAGTCCGTCGAGATCGCCGACGGCGGCGTCGTGCACGTCGGTGTATACCTGACCGTGGCTGGCTGCCCCATGCGCGACGCGATCACCAAGAGCGTCACCGAAGCGGTGGCGGCGCTGCCCGGCGTCTCCGCCGTCCGCGTGGCCCTCGACGTGATGAGCGATGAGCAGCGCAAGGCGCTCCAGGGACAGCTCCGCGGCGGACGGCCCGATCCGGTGATCCCGTTCGCCCAGCCGTCGTCGCTCACCACGGTGTACGCGGTCGCGAGCGGCAAGGGCGGCGTCGGCAAGTCCTCGGTGACGGTCAACCTGGCGGTAGCCCTGGCCGCGGCGGGCCACAAGGTCGGCATCATAGACGCGGACATCTACGGGCATTCTGTGCCGCGCATGCTCGGCGTCACCGGCCGTCCTACCCCCGTCGAGAACATGATCATGCCGCCGTCCTCGTACGACGTGAAGGTCATCTCGATGGGCATGTTCACCAAGGGGAACACGCCGATCGTGTGGCGCGGGCCGATGCTGCACCGTGCGATGCAGCAGTTCCTCGCCGACGTGTTCTGGGGTGACCTGGACTACCTGCTGCTCGACCTGCCGCCCGGCACAGGCGACATCGCGATATCGCTTGCCCAGCTGCTGCCCAACGCCGAACTGCTCGTGGTGACCACGCCGCAGCTCGCGGCGGCCGAGGTGGCCGAGCGAGCGGGCGCCATCGTCACGCAGACCAGGCAGCGCATCGCGGGCGTGATCGAGAACATGTCGTACCTGGTCTGCCCGCATTGCGGAGAGCAGACGGACGTATTCGGCTCAGGCGGCGGCGAGGCGGTCGCGGCCACGCTCACGCAGCTGACGGGGACAAACGTCCCGCTGCTCGGCCAGGTTCCGATCGACACCCGGCTGCGTGAGGGCGGCGACAACGGCACGCCCCTCGTCCTGGGTGAGCCGGCCTCGCCCGCCGCGCTGCAGCTGGTAAAGGTCGCCGAATCGCTGGCCAGCCGCGGACGCGGCCTAGCCGGCCGCCCGCTAGGCCTAAGCCCGCTCGGATAGCTCTGCTAGCCCCGCTCGCCGCCGGGCGCTTTTCGCCCGCCCTTTGGCTCGCGGTTAGGTCGCTTCGAGGTCGAACGGCGGGTCGTCGCCATCCCGTAGTACCGGGCGGGCTCCGTTCGCCGTATTCGTGTCCGCGGCCCCGCCACTGGCGCCGTTCGCCCGCGCCACGGCCGGGGCTGAAACCGTCACGGGCTCTTCGAGCAGGTGCTTTTGCACGAACCGGCGCGGGTTGAGGTCATCGAAGTCGAAGTCCTGGAACTCAGGACCCAGCCCTTCCTTGAGATCGGCCTTCGCGCCTTCGGCAATCCTGCGCAGGTCACGCAGCGCGCGCCCGGCCTGGGCGGCGATCTTAGGCAGCTCGTTTGGCCCGAACACGATAAGCGCGATCACCGCGAGTACCGCCAGTTTGGTGATGGACAGGTCAAACACGCTCAGCTCTCCGTCGCCAGTCGACCGCGACCCACGATCGATGCTCGACTACCACTGTAAACCCCGCCACCCCCTGACGGGCACCCGGCAATGTCTCGGGGTTTCAACGGGGTGTCAGTGGAATGGGTTGACGAGAGCCGCCATCCGGCTAAGTCCGCGCCCCATCCGTTCGAAGAACCCCGGCGCCCGGTTCGACGGCAGCGCCTCGACCACGTCTTCCACGGTTCGCGGCGGAGCGTCCGCTATCACGGTGTAGACAAAGCCGCTTCCGGCCCAGGTAATCGAATGGTTGGCGGCATAGACCAGGTGACCGTTCAGGTTGACCGGCTGCCAGCCAGGCATCTTCGGCACCAGCGTGCCGCGCTGCACAAACAGCGAGATGACCGACAGACCGTCCGAGTACCCGAGGTCGACGACCTCCCCCGCACCCATCCCGCTCTGCGCCGCCTCGTACAGCGTCAGGCCGCCGGGCAGGGCGGCGGGCAGCAGCCAGCCGCTACCGTCCAGCTCGAGCAGGAGCCTGGCGGGAACCGCTACCCCCGCCCATGTCTGCCGCACGGGCGCAGCCGCCGGAGGCCTGTCCACCGGCCCGAACTGGACCTGGACGAACGCCTCTTCGCTGACCAACTGGTGCGACGTGTCGTATACATCGCGCTGCAGCGGCACCAACGTCTGTTTGTCCAGCCAGAACCGCGCGGCGAGGCTGCCATCGGCCCGGTCCAGCTCGACGATCAAGGCGGGCCTGCCAACCGCGGTACCGATGCCGCGGTACACCGCGAGGTAGTTCCTTCCGATCAGCCCTACTAGCGTCTTGGTGACCCCGAAAACGCCATCAGGGGCGCGGGTATTACCGTCATACGCGACGTAAGGCTCACTGTTGGCGAGCACGTCCGGGTCAGACGTCTGGGCGACCGTCGGCCCGCCGCCACGGTGCCACACGCTGGAGACGACCGTGACAGTACCGTCCACCTCGCTTTGAGCGATGACCTCGACCCCCTGGTAGGACGTGTCGAGCCCGGCCACCGCCGCCGCGCTGAGGAGACTCATGCCATCCGCCTGCGCGACGTTCTCGTCGGCACCAAAGGCCACGGTGCTCATGCTCATGCCCGACGCCTTCGTGGCAAAGGCGGACAACAGCGAAGGCGCCCCGGCCGACAGCGAGGAAGCAGGGGCACCGGCCCCGAGCGATACCGCCTCGGCACGGATGTCCGGGACCGCGTGATCGTGCCCGAGCACGGCGATGGCCGCCAGCATGCTGGGCACGGTGATCGTGGCGGCAGCGCTCAGCAGCAACCCCGGATGGCGTAGCAGCGAGATCATGACATCACGGCCTCGACGTCGACGCCTGCGCGGGCTCGGGGAACGGGACGTCGCCGGTCTGGATCGCGTGCTCGAGGCTGAACATCTCAACCTGCGGAGTGATCTTCGGCCCTGGTTCAGAGCCAGCGCCGCCCATGCTGAACGCCGCCGTACCGATCCCGACGACGACCAGCGAGACCGCGCTCCAGAGCACGTAGCGTCCGCGCCGCCGCAGAACGCGCGGAGGCTGCGGCGGCCGCCCGCCGCGCTGGATTTGCCGGCCGAGCCGGAACTGCTCACGCCTGAACCGACGGGACGGCACGGGACCGCCGGGGCCGGCCATCGCCAGCAGCCGCCTGGTCAGCGCCTCTTCCGCGCTCACCGCCCGCTGGCCAGTCGCCCCGTCTGCGACGGGCGCGCGGCAGGCGGCGCCCGCGGGCGAGTCCCAGGGCGCGGTCAGGGCCCGGAGCTGGGTCTTCAGCTGCCGCAGTTCGGCCGCCTCTTCGCGGCACCGCGGGCAGGACGCCAGGTGGGCGTTCGCGCGGTCCAATTCCGCACCGGTCAGCTCACCGTCGACTAGGGCGGAGATCTGCTCTTCCAGATGGCTCACGGCTCACCCGCCGCCGCGCGTGACTGCCTGCCGCCCGGCCGCGACTGGGGCCGGGATGTGTGACGTTCTCGGTGCGCGAGCGCTGCCCGCAGTTGCGCGCGCCCGCGATGGATTCGACTCCGGACCGTGCCAAGCTTCACACCGAGGGTCGCCGCTATCTCCTCGTAGGAGAACCCTTCGATGTCGCATAGCACGACCGCGGCGCGATAGTCCGGCGGCAGTGCCCGGAGCGCGGCCTGGATATCGCCGTCGAAATGCCGCTCGTCCCACGCCTGGGCAGGCGTCAGCTCGGAGCCCTGAAGCCGCTGCGCCACCTCGTCACCTAGACCCTCGAACCGGATCCGCTGCTTGCGCCGCGCGCCGTCAAGGAACAGGTTAGTGGTTATCCTGTGCAGCCAGCCCTCGAACGTCCCCGGCGTGTAGCTCGACAGTGACCTGAACACACGCACGAAGACTTCCTGCGTGAGGTCCTCAGCGTCATGCTGGTTCCCGGTGAGCCGGTAGGCAAGGCGGTAGACCCGGGAAGAGTGCGTCCGCACGATCTCTTCCCAGCTGGGCAGCTCCCACTGGGATTCCTGCGGCTGCGCCGATTCGGGATCCACGGCCTCCTCCGGTTCGCCGACTGCAAAACGCGTCGCGGCGATCATGACCATCCTGCACTGAATTCTTCCGCTATGCCACCCGGAAGGGGGTCGCGCTCATCGACTAGCCAACGGACAGCGAGGCTTTGAGGTTCCACGGACCAGCGAAATTGGCTAGGCTCACCGCGAAGGAGCGCATCGCGGCCGACTGGTTCGTGCCAGCAAGGAAGGGGGCCGGTCATCAAGTACGACGAGGCGGAGTACGCGGTTGAGGACGAGCCGTTGCTCAGCGCCCGCAGATGCGCCGAGGACCTCGGCGGGACGGAACCGGTCAGCCCGGCTACTGGTGCGGTGCTGCGATTCTTCGCGACCGCGATCGCTGCCCGGGCGGTCGTCGAACTGGGCACAGGCTGCGGCACCTCAGGGATCTGGCTGCTCCGCGGCATGCGCCCCGGCGGCGTGCTGACCAGCGTAGACACCGAACCCGAATACCAGCGCCTGGCGCGCAAGGCGTTCGCGCACGCGGGGTTCGCGACGAACCAGGCCAGGCTCATTCTCGGACGCGCCCTGGACGTCCTGCCCAGGCTCTCCGACGGCGCTTACGACCTGGTGTTCTGCGACGCCGACCAGCCGTCCTATCCGGAGTACCTGATGGCCGGGCTGCGGCTGCTCCGGCCCGGCGGCATCGTTGTCTTCAACGACGCGCTGGCGGAAGGGGACGGGCCCGGCGCGGACGGCGCACGCGAACTCGCCGACATGATCAGGATCGACGATCGGCTGGTCCCGCTGCTGCTTCCCATCTCCGACGGCCTGCTCGCCGCCATCAAGAAATAATCAGTTAGCCGAACGGCAGCGGGGTTCCAGCTCAGCGACACGTTTTTGTCCAGCGGCAACAACTCAACCGGCGTCGGAGCGCTATGCGACCGCCGCCTGCAGGGCGTCGCCAAGCTTCACGGCCTCGTCAGCCGACAGTTCGACAACCAGCCTGCCGCCGCCTTCCAATGGAACGCGCATCACGATGCCACGGCCCTCCTTGGTCACCTCGAGCGGGCCATCGCCCGTCCGCGGCTTCATCGCCGCCATCCTGCCTCCCCTTCCTCACGCGTCCTTGCACCGCAATCAACCCGAAACCCTCGCCGAGCCCGCCGGAGCCTTCGCCTGGGGGCGGCGAGTGCCGACCACCTCGCGTGGACACACCTGAACAGTCCGTGCCCGCGACGTGACCGGTCAGCCACAACCGTGTCGATCCGTCGCCCTATTATCCCGTGTTCGGGGTCAGAATGGTAATGATCGGCTAGTCGCGCCGCCCCGGAAAGCCCCCTGGGCCACCCCCACAGCCGCCCAGACGCGCCCACAGCGGGGAGCGCCCCCACTGCGGCTCCACAGCCTGCCCCCGGAGGGGAACTGTCCCCCAGATCCGCCGCACGGTCCCCCATGCGCCGTACCGCTCCCCTGGGCCCCCCTGGGGCGAGCGCCACCCGCCCGTCCCCCACGATCGCCCGGCCAGCGCCCCCGGCGGCGGTCGCTACCCTGGAGGGCTGCCTCGCGGCCGGTGACTTGGCATACACCGTGACCACTTGGTATGCGTCGTGACAAATTTCGCGCCCGTTTTGTCCGGTTATGACTAGAGGGCGCGTGGCAGTCTTGTATACCAAGTGGCGGTCTTGTATACCAAGCCGCCTCGCCGCAAGGCGTGGCGGACGCAGCCGCTTCCGGCTTGCGCCGCCCACGGCGGGGGGCGAAAGAAAACGCGCCGGGCGGCGGTGGCCGCCGTCGGCGCGTGTTGTAGGGGATCTGGTGGAGGTGCCGGGAATCGAACCCGGGTCCTTCAGTGCATCTCCAGTACTTCTCCGAGCGCAGCCTGCTGTGCTTTTCTCAGCCCCGGCGATCACGCAGGCAAGACGCCGACAGGCTCAGCCACTGTTTGATTTCCTAGCCTGCCCCGTGGCCGGGCCGGCTAGTTGAGCCTTCTAGCTGATGCCAGGTTCCGGGCCGAAGGCACTCCCGGGCTGACAGTCCTCGCTAGTCGCCTTAAGCGGCGAGAGCGAGTGCGCTCTTGGGGAGCGCGACAGTGCTGTTTGAGTTGGCACTTATTGGTTTACGGTCGCGTGATTTACGAGGTCACAACCGTCACCCTCGGCTCGCTTCTCCTGGATCAACCACCAAAGTCGAAACCGTTCACCCCCTGTTGAGTTGTAAGCCGGCCGCACGAAGCAAAACCGCCGCCTACGACCATACATCGTGCAACGCAACCCGGCCAACGAGGATTCCCGGGCCCCGGGCGCCGGGCGCCGGGCGCGCAGCCGGATGCAAGTCGTGGGGGCAACTGAGGCTGCGCTTGGGGTGTGCCTGGGGGTGCGGCGCTTGGGGTGTGCCTGGGGGTGCGGCGAATCGCGGCAGAAACGATGATGACCCCCGCAGGCGCTGGCGGTGGCCGAAACGCGCCTGCGGGGGTCGACCGGCAGGGTCGGAGCCGGTCCTGAAGTCCGGGCCTCCCCCGAGATGAGGCCCGGCTCTCACGATGACTGGGCCGCAACCCCCCAAGCGAGCCTCAGTCAATTAGTAAGACGCCAACGAGTGGCCGGATGGTTGCTTTCCGTGATCAAAGAAATGGCAAAGTCTCGGCAACGGGGGCCCGCAAGGCCATTTTGGCTACTGTGAGTGACGGATCGGGTGGTCAGGCGACCTTGTAGATCCAGCCGAATGGGTCGGGGCGGTGGCCATACTGGATGCCGATGAGCTCCTCGCGCAACCGCATCGTGACCGGTCCGGGGTTACCGTCTGCAATCGTCCACCCGCCGGAGGGGCCGTCGACCGCGCCGACCGGGGTCACCACGGCCGCCGTGCCGCAGGCGAACACCTCCGTGATCTCACCCGACGCGCATCCCTCGCGCCATTGCGCCACCGAGATCCGGCTCTCGGTGGCGGGAATGCCGAGATCCGGAGCGAGCCTGAGCAGCGAGTCCCTGGTGATCCCGGGCAGCAGCGTCCCGGTCAGGCCGGGCGTCGAGATCCGGGCCTGCGATCCGGAGCCGTGCACGAAGAACAGATTCATGCCGCCCATCTCCTCGACCCACTCGTGCATGGCCGAGTCCAGCCAGACGACTTGGTCGCACCCCTTGTCCACGGCCTGCTGCTGGGCGACGAGGGCGGCCGCGTAGTTGCCGCCGCACTTGACCGCGCCGGTGCCGCCGGGGGCGGCCCGGGTGTAGTCCTCGGACAGCCACACCTTGACGGTCTTGGTCGCGCCGAAGTAGGCAGCGGCCGGTGAGGCGATCACGCAGAACAGGAACTCCTCCGACGGGTGGTTGACGCCCAGGCCGCGTTGCGTCGCGATCATGAACGGGCGCACGTAAAGGCTGTTCCCTTCACCGCGCGGTATCCACTCCCTGTCCTGGGCGACGAGCAGTTCGAGCGCCCGCACGAACGTCTCCTCCGGCAGTTCAGGCATCGCCATCCGGCGGCACCCGGCGCTGAACCGCGCCGCGTTGGCCTGCGGGCGGAACATCACCGTCGACCCGCTGTCCTGGCGGTACGCCTTCAGTCCCTCGAAGAGTTCCTGAGCGTAGTGGAACACCGAGGTGGCCGGGTCGAGCGCGAACGGGCCGTACGGCTCGAGCTTGCCGTCGTGCCAGCCGCGCCCGGCCGACCAGCGCAGCGTGATCATGTGATCGGTGAAGACCTGGCCGAACCCCGGCGCCTCCAGTATCCGCTCTCTCTCGGCGGCTGGCACCGTGTCCTTGGACGGGTGGATCTCGAAATTGATCTCTGTGTCGGGGTGAGCGGTCATCACGGGTGTTCCTTTCTTGGCCTCCGGATCGGTATGCCGCCTTGTGGGCGGCGCGTTGCGGGTACGGTACGTGCCCGCTATCCGGCTACTCGCTCGGCGATGTCTTCGCCTATTTCCACGGTAGTCCTTGCCGCCCATTCGCCCTGACGCTCGATCAGATCGTCGGCGACCGCCTGCTCGATCTTCGCAGCGGCGGCGGTGAGCCCCAGGTGAGAACAGAGCAGGGCCGCGGACAGGATCGCCGCGGTCGGGTCGGCTTTGGCCTGCCCGGCAATGTCCGGCGCGCTTCCGTGCACCGGCTCGAACATCGACGGGTACCTACGGGTGGGGTTGATGTTCCCGCTGGCCGCGAGCCCGATGCCACCAGCCACCGCCGCGCCCAGGTCCGTCAGGATGTCGCCGAAGAGGTTGTCGGTGACAATGACGTCGAACCGCCCGGGCGCGGAGACGAAGAACATCGACGCCGCGTCCACGTGCTGGTAGTCCACCGAGATCTCTGGGTACTCCTTGGCCAGCGAGTCCACGGTCCGCTGCCACAGGTCCCCGGCGTAGGTCAGCACGTTGGTTTTATGTACGAGCGTGAGCTTCTTCCGCGGTCGCGCCATGGCCTGCTCGAACGCGTATCGGGCGACGCGCTCGACACCGAACCGCGTGTTGTAGCTCTCCTGGGTGGCGATTTCCTCGGGCGTGCCACGGCGCATCACGCCGCCGGCCCCGGTGTACGGCCCTTCCGTGCCCTCCCGGATAACGATCATGTCGATCGTCTCCGGTGAGCCCTTTGCCAGCGGCGACGCGACGCCCGGGTAGAGCCGGACCGGCCGCAGGTTGACGTAGTGGTCGAGTTCGAACCGCAGCCGCAGCAGCAGCCCGCGCTCCAGAATCCCGCTGGGGACGCCGGGGTCGCCGACCGCGCCGAGCAGGATAGCGTCGTGCGCGCGAATCTCCTCGAGAACCGCGTCAGGGAGCGTCTCGCCGGTCCGGTGCCAGCGCCGGGCGCCAAGGTCGTAGTCGGTCGTCTCGAAGGTGACATCGGGCGTCGCCACCCGGAGCACCTTGAGCGCTTCGGCCGTGACTTCTGGCCCGATGCCATCGCCGCCGATGACCGCGAGTCTGGTGGTTGATCCCATAACTAAACCCTATCCTCGGGGTTCCAGGGGGTCGCCCCCCTGGGCAGGCAGAGCGGGGGTTCCAGGGGGTCGCCCCCGGGGCAGGCAGAGCGGTAGCGGTGCCTTAGTCCTCGTTGCTCAGCCAGCTCATCAGCGGCCGGAGCTTGGCTCCGACCTGCTCGATCTGCTCAGACTGCTCGGCCTCGCGCCGCTTGAGGAAGTTGGGCTTGCCCGCGTCGAACTCCTCGACCAGCTCACGGGTGAAGGTGCCGTCCTGGATCTCTCCGAGGATCTTGCGCATCTCCTCGCGGGTCCGCTCGTTGATCAGGCGCGGGCCGCGGGTGTAGCCGCCGTATTCGGCCGTGTCGGACACCGACCAGTACATCTTGGAGATGCCACCCTCGTACATCAGGTCCACGATCAGCTTCATCTCGTGCAGGCACTCGAAGTACGCCGCCTCCGGCTGGTATCCGGCCTCGACCAGCGTCGCGAACCCGGCCTTGATCAGCTCAGAGACGCCGCCGCAGAGCACTGCCTGCTCGCCGAACAGGTCGGTCTCCGTCTCTTCGGTGAACGTGGTCTTGAGCACGCCGGCTCGGGTGCCGCCGATCGCCTTCGCGTAGGAGAGCGCGAGCTCGAGCGCGTTGCCCGACGCGTCCTGCTCAACGGCCACGAGCATCGGCACGCCGCGGCCCTCGTTGAACTGGCGGCGGACCAGGTGCCCTGGCGCCTTCGGCGCCACCATGCAGACGTCCACGTCCGCCGGCGGCCGGATCAGGTCGTACCTGATGTTCAGGCCGTGCGCGAAGAACAGCGCGTCGCCCTCGACCAGCGAGGGCGCGACGGCCTCCGCGTACACCGCGCGCTGCAGGTGGTCCGGGATCAACACCATCGTCAGATCCGCCTCTTCGCACGCCTCGGCGGGAGTGAGGACCCGGAGCCCGTCGTTCTCGGCCTTCTCCCGGCTCGCCGAGCCGGCCGGCAGGCCTACCCGCACGTCGACGCCGGAATCGCGCAGCGACAGGGCGTGCGCGTGTCCCTGGCTGCCGTAGCCGAGGACAGCGACATGCCGTTGCTGGATCAACGAGAGGTCGGCGCTGTCGTCGTAGAAGATCTCTGCCACTGGATGGGCCTTTCTGCGTTATCGGAGTTAGGTGCGCGGCCAGAGACGCCACGCATCCGTTCGGGATGATGGTTTTTACTATGCGGAACGCTCAAGGGGCCGCAGCGTGCGGTCCGTGATGGACCGGCCGCCGCGTCCAACGGCGATCGTGCCGGACTGGACGAGTTCCTTGATGCCGAACGGCTCGAGGACCCGGACCAGCGCTTCTAGCTTGTCATGGCCGCCGGTCGCCTCGACGGTGACCGCGTCTAGCGCCACGTCAACGACGTGGGCGCGGAACAGCGCCACGGTCTCAAGCACCTTCGAGCGAGTGTCGGAGTCAGCGCGGATCTTGATCAAGATGAGCTCGCGCTGGACGGCCTGGGCAGGCTCCAGCTCGACGATCTTCAGGACGTTGATCAGCTTGTTGAGCTGCTTGGTGACCTGCTCCAGGGGATGCTCCTCGCAGTTGACCACGATCGTCATCCGGGAGATCTCCTCGTGCTCGGTCGGCCCGACCGCCAGCGAGTCGATGTTGAACCCGCGCCGGGAGAACAGACCCGCGATCCTGACCAGGACCCCTGGCTTGTTCTCCACCAGCACGGAAAGCGTGTGATTAGTCATTATTCGTCGCCACCGTCCCAGTCGGGCGCAATGCCGCGCGCGAACTTGATGTCGTCGTTGCTGGTGCCGGCGGCGACCATGGGCCAGACCATGGCGTCCGCGTGCACCACGAAGTCGATGACCACGGGCTGGTCGTTGATCGCCATGGCCTGCTCGATGATCGCGTCGACGTCTTCCTTGCGCTCGCAGCGCAGCCCGATGCAACCGTAGGCGTCGGCCAGCTTCACGAAGTCGGGGACCCGGGTGCCGGCGACTTCCGCCTTCCTGTCACCCAGGTTCGTGTTGGAGTACCGCTCGTTGTAGAACAGCGTCTGCCACTGGCGGACCATGCCGAGGTTCCCGTTGTTGATGATCGCGATCTTGACGGGGATGCTCTCGATGGTGCAGGTCGCCAGTTCCTGGTTGGTCATCTGGAAGCAGCCGTCGCCGTCGATGGCCCACACCTGTGTCTCGGGCTTGCCGACCTTGGCGCCCATCGCGGCCGGGACCGCGAACCCCATCGTGCCCGCACCACCGGAGTTGATCCAGGTAGCCGGGTTCTCGTAGTCGATGAACTGGGCGGCCCACATCTGGTGCTGGCCGACGCCCGCCACGTAGATCCCCTCCGGGCCGACCAGCTTGCCGATCCGCTCGATCACGTACTGCGGCGACAGGCTGCCGTCGTCCGGGTCGTCATAGCCCAGCGGGTACTTGGTCCGCCACGCGTCAAGCTGGGCCCACCATTCGGCGTGGTCGCCCGTACGGCCGTGCGCGTGCTCGGCCTGCACCGCGGCGGTGAGGTCGGCGATGACCTCTTTGCAGTCGCCCACGATCGGGACATCCGCGCGGCGGTTCTTGGAGATCTCCGCTGGGTCGATGTCGGCGTGCACGATCAGCGCTTCCGGCGCGAACGTGTCAAGCTTGCCCGTTACCCGGTCGTCGAACCTGGCGCCGAGCGCCACGATCAGATCGGCCTTCTGCAGCGCGCCGACCGCGGCGACGGTACCGTGCATCCCTGGCATGCCCAGGTGCTGCCGGTGACTGTCGGGGAACGCGCCGCGGGCCATCAGCGTGGTGACGACAGGGGCGCCGGTGAGCTCGGCCAGCACCTTGAGCTCTTCCGCCGCGTGGGCCTTGATCACGCCGCCGCCGACGTAGAGCACCGGCTTCTTCGCGTCGGTGATCATCCGGGCGGCTTCGCGCACCTGCCGGGAATGCGGCCGCGTCACCGGATGGTAGCCCGGCAGGTCGAACGCGACCGGCCAGGTGAAGTCGGTCATCGCCTGCATCGCGTCCTTGGCGACGTCCACGAGCACGGGGCCGGGGCGACCGGTGCTGGCGAGGTGGAAAGCCTCACCGATCGTGCGGGCGATGTCCTCGGGCTTGGTGACCAGGAAGTTGTGCTTGGTGATCGGCAGCGTGATCCCGGAGATGTCCGCCTCCTGGAACCCGTCGGTGCCGATGAGGTTGCTGGACACCTGGCCGGTGATCGCGACCACGGCGACGGAGTCCATGTACGCGTCCGACAGCGGGGTGACCAGGTTGGTCGCGCCCGGACCGCTGGTCGCCATGCAGACTCCGACGCGACCGGTGGCCTGCGCGTACCCGGTGGCCGCGTGGCCGGCCCCCTGCTCGTGCCGCACCAGGATGTGCCGGATCCGCTCGGAGTCGAGCAGCGGATCGTAGGCGGGCAGCACGGCCCCGCCCGGGATGCCGAAGACGACCTCGACACCTACCTGTTCGAGCGCCATGACGAGGGCCTGGGCGCCCGTCACCCGGGCGGTGGTCGCCTGCGGGATCGTGGCCTGCGCCGTCGGCTGATCCGGGGCCTGCTGCGACTTCGCCGACTGGTGTGTGCCAGCCGGAGAGTGCTGCTGAGCAGCAGCGGGGGCAGCAGGGGCAGCAGGGCCGCCGGACGCGGCGGCGGCGCCCGTGAGGTGCGCGGGCTGCGCGGGCCTGGGCGCTGGCTTCGGAGCGCCCGGGCGCGCGGGAATGTCCAGGGGCGAAGGACCCGAGTGGGTCTTTCCTGGTGGCTGATCCGCTGGTCCAGCGGCAGCGTGCGCCTTGGGAGGGAGTGGGCTCGTCTGCTCGGTCATCGGGTGGCTTCCTTGTCACGACTTGCGCGGCTGTGGTCTTCCGGGGGCGACCCCGTACCCCCGAGGGGGGCATTAAAAAACCCCTCGTGCCGGGTGGCAGTCGAGGGGCGCGCGCAGAAGCTGGCTCGTCAGCGTTCTGCGCGCCAGCCAAGTACGAGGATGTGGTTCCGTTTCACGGATACCACCTTCGCCCACAACGCGCCCTCGCGTCAAATTATCGACTGTCTTGTCTCACAATGCGAGATGCACTGTTCACTTATCCGCGTTTACGCGGCGGGGGGTTGAAGGGGGGTCGTCCCCCTCGGGCAAGCACTGTTCACTTATCCGCGTTTACACGGCGGGGGGTTGAAGGGGGGTCGTCCCCCCTCGGGCAAGCACTCTTCACTTATCCGTGTTCAGATTTCGCGGTAACGCGGCGGGGACGCCCGGCTTGGCCGCTCCAGGCACATCCTGCACGCTGGCCGAGCCGGCGTCCGGACCGACGCCTGCGCCGGCATTGCCGGCACCGTCAGGTCCGGGCAGCTCGCCGCCGTTCGCGGTCCTGATGAGCGCCTCGACGCCAGCCGCGGCCATCGGCCGGGCCAGCAGGAACCCCTGCCCGTAGCCGCAGCCCATCTCCCGGAGCTCGGCGAGCTGGCGAGGCTGCTCGATGCCCTCGGCCACGACCTGCATGCCGAGATCGCGGCCGACTTGAACGATGGTCCTGGTGAGCAACGTCAGGGTCGGGTCATGGCCGAGGCCCGCCACGAACGACGGATCGATCTTGACGATGTCGACCGGTAGCTGCCGCAGGTGCGCGAGCGAGGCGTAACCGATGCCGAAGTCGTCGATCGCGAGCCTGACGCCCAGGTCACGCAGTTCCGCGAGCCGGTCCACGATCAGCCCGGCGTCCTCCACCAGCATCCGCTCGCCCACTTCGATCGTGAGCGCCGTGGGCGGCAGCCCGCTCTCCGCGAGCGCCGCGGCCACCTGAGCGGAAAACTGTGGCGCGTTCAGCTGACGCAGCGAAAGATTCACGGAGACGCCGACGTCCCAGGATGAGGAGCGCCACGCGGCACCCTGCGCGCAGGCCTGGCGCAGTACCCACTCGCCGAGCGGAATGATCAGCCCGGAGTCCTCGGCCACCGCGAGGAAGGCCCGGGGAGAAATCAGTTCTTCGCCACGCCACCAGCGGACCAGCGCCTCGGCCCCGGTGATCCGGGACGTGGCGAGCTCGACGATCGGCTGATACTGCAGGGTCAGTTCTTCCCTGGCGATCGCGCGCTGCAAGTCGCTGGCCAGGTCAAGCCGGCGTACCACGTCCGCGTGCATGTGCGCGGCGAAGACCTCGAGCCGGCCGCCGCCGCTGTCCTTCGCCCTGGCCATGGCCACGTCCGCGTTGCGCAGCACCACACTGGGCGGGCCCTCGTCGGCGAGCGCGACACCGACGCTCGCGGTCAGCCCGATCTCCCTGTCGGCCACCCGGAACGGCTCGCCCGCGATGACCCCGACTAGTCGCTCGGCCAGTTCGGCGATCTCGGGCGCGCCGGCCGCGTTCTCCATGAGAACAGCGAACTCGTCGCCGCCCCAGCGCGCGACCGTGTCCTGAGCGGGCACCACGGCGCGGAGCCTGCGGGCCGTCTGAGCGAGCACCAGGTCGCCGGCGCCGTGCCCTATCAGGTCGTTGACCGCGGTGAAGCCGTCCAGGTCCAGGAAGATGACGCCGGCCTGGCGGCTGCTTCCCTCGGTGAGCGCCTCGCGCGCCCGCTCCTCGACGTACGCGCGGTTGGGCAGGCCGGTCAGTCCGTCATGGAACGTCAGGTGGGCCACCTGCTGGCGCAGTGCCACCTGGTCGCTGACGTCCCTGGCGGTGATGAGCAGCTGCACGGGCTCGGCGGGCAGCCGGTACAACAGCACCGCGCACTCGATGTGCCGCCAGGTGCCGTCGGGCGCCCGTACCCGGCACGCGAAGCGGCCCTCGCTCTGCGTTTTGGCGGCATCCTGGTCCGCGCCCGGGTCGTAGCCCGAGGGATCGGCCGCCGGGCTGAGTGCCTGTTCGATCGCCGTGCGGGCGGCGGCCGCGTCCTCGGGATGGACGAACTCCATGAATGCCCGGCCGACCAGCGCTTCCGGCGGGTAGCTGAAGCCCGTGACCGACGGGCTCGCGTAGCTGATTATCCCGTCGAGGCCACAGATCAGCACCATGTCGCTGGTGCGATCGGCCAGCTGACGAAGGCTGTCGCTCGACTCGCGCCACCTCCGGGCGGCGACGCCGTTCTCCCTGACCAGCATCAGGATCCGTATCGCGATCACGAGCACCGCCGCGCCGCCGGCGATGACCAGGGCCAGCCCGCTCGCAGGGGCGCTGGCCAGCCCGTTCACGATGACGACGAACGCCGCGATGACCACGGCCACCGCGGCGATGATCGTCGCGGCGCCCGCGCTCGTCACCTGAACCTTCCGCGCCGGGGACTCCCGGCCCCACAGGGATACCCCCATGCGCGCGCCGATCGTCTTCACCCACGGCGCCAGGCCGAGCAGGCAGGCGGCGACGACCATCGCGAGCTGCTCGAGGATGCCCTCATGCCCGCCGAAGATCCGGGTGCCGACGCCGAGAAAGTCGCCGACGGTCAGCACCAGCAGCGAGAGATAGGGCAGCACCACCCGGCCGAACGCTACGGTCAGCACCGGCAGCAGCGCACCGAGCACCGCTAGGTCGGCGAGCGGATGCAGCAGGTTGAGCAGGAACGTCTGCGGGTGCTCGTTGGAGCGGTGGAACTCCCCGCCGAACGCAACCACCCAGCCGATGACCAGCAGCGCCACCGCCATCACGTAGCCGTCGGCCAGGCCGGGCAGCACCGAGCCCGAAGTCCCGGCGGGCGCGCGGGGCGCGTCCGGCGACGACGAAGGTGTCCGCGCGGCTCCCGGAGCCGGCGAGGCAAGCACCATGATTCCGGTCGCAGCCGCGGCCAGCGCGAGCAGCGGCGCCACGTCGGCCAGCCCTTGCGGCGTGGCCGAAGAGTTCTGCCCGGCCAGCACCGCATCCACGATCAGCCCGGCGAACCAGAACAGGGCCGCAACGCCAAGCCACCGGTATCCCCTGGCCACGGGCCCGCTGAACCGTCTGGCGCCCGCCCACAGGGCGACGACCGCCCCGGCCGCGGCGAGCATGCCGAGGACGCTCACTGTCGGTCCCCCGTGATGTTCGGGTACAACCAGGGCTCCTTCCGAGGTCCCGCAGGGAAGCGTGCGATCCGCGCATGCTCTGAGGCTGAGGATCCGGTAACGGATCTACAACGACCCGTCACCATTGACGGGCGCTCGGCCGCGCCCGTCAGCGACCAGAGTCCGCCGCTTGGACGACAGTATGGCGATCCGGCCTTATCGCTTACTCTACGTACCCGAAATCACGCTTCGGTTGAGGAAGGGTGTCCACAGGGAGACAAGTGCGATCACCGGGCGCCGGCCCGACACTGCGTGCTGCGAACATCCTAAAACACGCATTGTCAATATGTGCCGCTGATCATATTCCGGAGCGGTTCGCCGCGCAGATAAGCTTCCGCCTGCTCCCGCGCCAACCGGACGACCCGCCGCTGCGATACAGGAGTGGACGCTCCCACGTGCGGGGTGATGAACACCCCCGGCAGCGTCCACAGCGGGTGGCCGGGCGGCAACGGCTCCGGGTCGGTCACGTCGAGGGCGGCGCGCAGCCGGCCGCTCGCCAGCTCGGCACACAGCGACTCGGTCACGACGACCGGGCCGCGGGCGGCGTTGACCAGCAGCGCGCCGTCTTTCATCCGGGCGAGGAAGTCAGCGTCCACCATGCCCGCGGTCTCCGGGGTAAACGGGACGAGCAGCACGACCACATCGGCGGCCGGCAGCAGCGCGGGCAGCTCGGCCAGGCCGGCCACTCCCTCCCGCGGACTCCTGGCCACGCGCCGCACGGTGACCTCGAACCCGGCGAGCCGCCGCTCCACGGCCGCGCCGATCGAGCCGTAGCCGACGATCAGCACGGTCTTCTCGGCCAGTTCGGGCGTCGGCTGATAGCTCCACCGCCCGGCCGCCTGCTCCATGGCGAACGCGGGGAACTGCCGGATCGCCGCGAGCATGGCCGCCACGACCCACTCGGCGGTGGACGCGTCGTGCGCGCCCCGCGCGTTGCACAACAAGGCCCCCTCGGGCAGGTACGGGCGAAGCTTGTCTACTCCCGCAGTTAGCGCCTGCACCACGCGCAGCCGCTTCATGTGCCGCATCGCCTCGCCGACCGGCGGCGTGGGAAAGAAGCTAGGCACATAGAACTCGACGTCGGCCACGCTGGCAGGCAGCGGACCTCCGTCCGGCGACACGATCTCCACCTCCGTGCCGGGCAGCCCTCTCATCCCCACGGCCACCCATTCCGCGGGCACCCACATCAGCAAGACCGACCACCCCATCTCGTGTTGGCACAATGTTCCCTGTTGGCACAACCAGCCGGGTTTCCTGCTGGCACAAACCAGCCGGCAGCCGGCCGCGCTCATGATCACGGAACCACGCGGTGGGGGGCAACTCGGCCTGTTCTAGACTCCACCCAGCTACGACGAATCTCCCATTGGGGTCGTGCCAACAGGAGGGCGAGGCCGAAGTGCGGAAAGTTCTGATCGCGAACCGCGGCGAGATCGCGGTCCGGGTGGTGCGCGCCTGCCGCGACGCCGGGATCGCTAGTGTCGCTATCTACGCCGACTCCGATCTCGACGCGCTGCACGTCCAGCTCGCGGACGAGGCGTACGCGCTGAACGGCAGCACGCCGGCGCAGACCTACCTGGACATCGACAAGATCATCGAGATCGCGGCGAGGGCCGGCGCGGACGCCGTGCACCCCGGGTACGGCTTCCTCGCCGAGAACGCCGCGTTCGCGACGGCCGTGATCCGGGCCGACCTGACCTGGATCGGCCCCCCGCCGCAGGCCATCGAGGCGCTCGGCGACAAGGTCCGGGCCAGGGACATCGCCAAGCGGGTCGGCGCGCCGCTCGCCCCGGGCACCGACGGCCCGGTCAGCTCCGCCGCGGAGGTCGTGGAGTTCGCCAGGGAGTACGGCCTGCCGGTCGCGATCAAGGCCGCGTTCGGCGGCGGCGGCCGCGGGCTCAAGGTGGCCCGCACCGAGGCCGAGATCCCCGAGCTCTACGAGTCGGCGGTCCGCGAGGCCACCGCGGCGTTCGGGAACGGGGAGTGCTTCGTCGAGCGCTACCTGGACCGCCCCCGCCACGTGGAGACCCAGTGCCTCGCCGACTCCCACGGCAACATCGTGGTGGTCTCGACGCGCGACTGCTCGCTGCAGCGAAGGCACCAGAAGCTGGTCGAGGAGGCCCCGGCGCCGTTCCTGTCCGGCGAGCAGAACAAGCAGCTTTACACCGCCTCCAAGGCCATCCTCCGCGAGGCGGGCTACGTCGGGGCGGGCACCTGCGAGTTCCTCGTCGCCTCCGACGGCGCGATCAGCTTCCTCGAAGTGAACACCAGGCTCCAGGTCGAGCACCCCGTGTCGGAAGAAGTCACCGGCATCGACCTGGTCCGGGAGATGTTCCGGATCGCGGCGGGCGAGCCGCTCGGCTACGACGACCCGCCTCAGCGCGGGCACTCGATCGAGTTCCGGATCAACGCCGAGGACCCGGCGAAGAACTTCCTGCCCGCCCCGGGCACGATCACCGAGTGGAACCCGCCATCCGGCCCCGGAGTGCGGCTCGACGCGGGGTATACCGCCGGGATGACGGTACCGCAGGCCTTCGACTCGCTGATCGGCAAGCTGATCATCACCGGCGCGAGCCGCCAGCAGGCGCTGCAGCGGTCCCGGCGCGCGCTCGCCGAGTTCACCGTGGGCGGCATGCCCACCGTGCTGCCCTTCCACCGCGCCGTCGTCGAGGACCCCGCGTTCGCCACGGACAACTTCACCGTGCATACCCGGTGGATCGAGACCGAGTTCGCCGCGCCGCTCGAGCCCCAGGACGGCGCGGCGACGGCACCGGAAGAGGCCCGGCAGCGGATGACCGTGGAAGTCGGCGGCAAGAGGCTTGAGGTCGTGCTGCCCGCCGCGCTGACAGTCGCCGCCGTGTCCGGTTCCGCCCCCTTTTCTCCTGAACGAACCGCTGGTTCCCGCGCGGGGCGGCGGTCCCGTTCCACCGGTCACGGACAGGAGAGCGGCGACTCCCTGGTCACGCCGATGCAGGGCACGATCGTGAAGATCGTCGCCGCCGAGGGACAGCAGGTGAGCACCGGGGACACCGTGGTAATACTCGAGGCTATGAAGATGGAGCAGCCGCTGACCGCCCACAAGGACGGAACAGTGACCGACCTTTCCGTCGAGGTCGGCCAGACCGTCACGGCCGGCGCCGAGATCGCCCAGATCAAGGACTGAGCCAGCGATGCGCCGACTTCCGGGGGATCCAGGGGTCGGTCGCTGGCTGCTGTTCGCCATAGGTTTCCGGCTGCCGGACGCCAATCGCGAGTGGGTCCGGCACGAGCTCACCGACGCGGGCTGGCGCGGCCGCACGATCAGGCGGCTGCTCGTGCTGATGGTGCCCATCTGCATCGGCCTGGCGTTCCTGCCCGGCCCCAACTGGCTCCGTATCGCGGTCCCGGCGTTCGCCTTGATCGCCAGCGTAGGCACGGTCGCGATCAGCGCCGATGACATCCGCGTCGCCCGCCTCCGCCAGCACAACCTCCCGGTCCCCGACGACCCCGATCTAGGCCGCCCCGCCCACTAGCGGGGGTGCGCTGACCAAGATGAATGTCTCATCCAGCTTGTTATAGGGGCTGTTGCAGGTTCATTCGTGCGGGCTGCCGGTGGTCCAGGTGGCGCACTGGTTTGGGGTGCGGGTTTACGTCTTTGGCTGGTTGTGTGGCTGTCTGGCGGTGTTCTGGCCTGGTTGCCGGGTGTCTGCGGGCG
>DATMKQ010000044.1:0-2764 GCA_035571275.1 Trebonia sp. | reverse complement strand
TAGGAGGCGATGCATCGTGATCGCGGTGCGTCGGATCGTGGTCGGGGTCCACGGGTCGCTGGGTAGCCTGCAAGCGCTGCGCTGGGCGGCCGAGGAAGCGCGGGTGCGGCAGGTGCCGCTGACCGCGGTGATCGCATGGGTGCCGCCGGGCGGCGACATGGCCGAGCGACGCCACCCCTCTGGCTATCTGCGCAAAATCTGGAGCGACGACGCAAAGGACCGGCTGCTGACCGCGTTCGAGGCGGGGCTCGGCGGATTCCCCGAGGACGTGCGGGTAGCGCCGTGCGTGGTGCGCGGCGAGACCGGGCCCGTCCTGGTAGATATCGCCGACGAGCCCGGTGACCTGCTGGTCATCGGGACGGGGCGGCGAGGGTCGGTGGGCCGGGCGCTGCGCACGTCCGTGGGGCGGTACTGCCTAGCGCACGCCAAGTGCCCGGTGCTCGCCGTGCCGCCGTCCGCGCTGATGGACGAGATGGCGCACGGGTTCAGGCACTGGTCGCTGCGCGGACGGCACGTGACCGTGCCGGATATTCCGGAATTGCCGGGAAGCTGACGACGCGGACGTTCGCATGGCCGGGCGGTCCGTCATTTTCGCGCGCCCGCGGGCGCGGCCGCATGGGGTCTGTTAGGAACCCGGGCGTGGCCGCATAGGCCTCGTCAAGACCGGAAGCGCCGCCGCCAAACAGCGTTTTCCTTGACTCGGTACTGCACCTACCGCCAAGGAGTCGTCGATGTTGGACGTGTTTTACGTCGGCCTGACGCTTGTCGTCTTCGCCGTGCTAATCGTCATCGTTAAGGGGATTGAGCGCTTTGAGCGTTGAGAACTGGATCGGCCTGATCGGCGGGATCCTCCTGGTGATCTACCTCTTCCTGGCCCTCGTTCTTCCTGAGAGGTTCTGATGAACGGCACAGCCGCCGGCTGGCTGCAAGTCGTGCTGCTCGTCGCCGCCCTCGCGGCGTGCTACGTGCCGCTCGGCAACTACATGGCGCGCATCTTCACCAGCGACAAGGACTGGCGAGTCGAGAACCGCCTGTACAAACTGTGCGGGGTCGACCCGAAAACCGACATGCGGTGGACCGTCTACCTGCGGTCCATGCTCGCGTTCTCGCTGGTCAGCGTGCTCTTCCTGTACACCATGGAGCGCCTGCAGCACTACATCTTCCAGTGGGCGGGACCGGCCCAGGCCAACGTCTCCCCCGCGCTCGCGTGGAACACCGCCGTCTCGTTCGTGACCAACACGAACTGGCAGAACTACTCCGGCGAATCCACGATGACCTACCTCACCCAGATGGTCGGCCTCGCGGTGCAGAACTTCATGTCCGCCGCCGTCGGCATCGTCGTCGCCATCGCCATGATCCGCGGGTTCACCAGGTCGAAGACCGACCGGCTGGGCAACTTCTGGGTGGACCTCGTCCGGGTCACGGTGCGGCTGCTGATACCGCTGGCCATTGTCGGCGGGCTCGTTCTCGCCGCGGGCGGCGTGATCGATAACTTCGCCGCCTACCACTCGGTGACTACGCTGGCCGGCGGGCACCAGACGATCGTCGGCGGGCCGTTCGCCTCCCAGGAAGTCATCAAGGACTTGGGGAACAACGGCGGCGGGCCGCTGAACGCGAACTCCGCCCACCCGTTCGAGAACCCTAACCCGTTCACGAACCTGTTCGAGATCTTCCTGCTGCTCGTGATCCCGTTCGCCACGCCGCGGGCCTTCGGCAAGATGGTCAAGGACAACCGGCAGGGCTATGTGCTCGTCGCCGTCATGGCGGTTATCTGGCTTGCCGCGGTCGCCGGGATCAGCTTCTTCGAGATGCAGCACGGCGGGGTCGCGACCCAGCTCGCAGGCGGCGCATCGGAGGGAACGGAGGTACGGTTCGGCACGCCCGGCTGCTCGTTGTTCGCGGCGTCCACGACCGTCACCTCGACAGGAGCGGTCAACTGCTTCCATGATTCGCTGACACCGTTCGGCGGCGGGATCGCGCTGTTCGACATCGCGCTCGGCGAGATCGCGCCAGGCGGCGTCGGGGCCGGCATGTACGGCATCCTGGTCCTGGCGATGGTCACCGTGTTCGTCGCGGGGCTGATGGTCGGGCGGACGCCGGAGTACATCGGAAAGAAGATCCGCCCGGCCGAGATGAAGTACGCAGCGCTGTACTTCCTGACGCTGCCCGTGGTGATCCTGACCGCGGCGGGACTGTCGCTCGCCACCAGGTTCGGGACCAACTCGATACTGAATCCGGGCCCGCATGGGCTGACGGAGATCATGTACGCGTTCGCCTCGATGGCCAATAACAACGGGTCGGCGTTCGCCGGGTTGACCACCAACACCGCCTGGTACAACACGATCGGCGGCGTGGTGATGCTGCTCGGCAGATTCGCCCCTGAGATATTCGCGCTCGGCCTGGCCGGGTCGCTGGCGAGACAGTCGCCGGTGCCACGAAGCGCCGGCACGCTGGATACCAGGACGCCGCTGTTCGCCGGCATGCTCATCGCCGTCATCCTCATCCTCGTCGGCCTGACCTACTTCCCCGCGCTCGCGCTCGGGCCGTTCGCAGAAGGACTGCACTGATGTCTGTCACAACTCAGGATCCCGCTGCGGCGGGCACCGGCCGGCGGGGCGACCTCGAGCCGCACCGGATCGGCGGCGGGCTGCTCGACCCGCATATCCTCTTGAAGTCGCTGCCGGACGCGTTCAAGAAGCTGGACCCGCGGGTCCAGGTCAAGAACCCGGTCATGTTCGTGGTCGAGGTCGGCGCCGTGCTGTGC
>DATMKQ010000043.1:0-12509 GCA_035571275.1 Trebonia sp. | reverse complement strand
GCGCCAGGATAGTCAGGCATGTCTCGCTCATTCCTAACCGGGCTTCAAAACCTTGTCCCTACCCAGCATGGCAAGCGGTCACCAACCGTGGTGTGTGCAAACGCTATGGATATCCTCTGAGATTGCGCCTGATCAGCCCTCAGTGGTCTCAGAGAGAACTCTCGCGAGCTTGGAACCGTGGCCGGCCGGCCGCGCGCCGGCCTCGCGGAGCACGTTCGCGGCCGCCCGCTGCAGGTCCGGCGCCGCGACTGGAACCTCGACCTCGATCTCCCGCCAGCGCAGCGGCTCGCCCGAGAGGGAAGAACCGCCAATCCGGCGGGCGGTCACCACGTCGTCGGCGATCTCCGCGACCACGGTCCCGTCGCCGTCGGTGAGGGTCACGACGGTCCGTTCGGTATCAAGCTGGGCGATCGGCGTGAGGGGCTGGCCTTCTGTTACGGCCGCAACCTGCGCGGCGAACCGCTTGGGCACCGTGTCATCGCCTGGTTCCCCCAGCGGCTCCTGAAGTTCGCGGCGGGCGCCCCCGTCGGCGGGCAGCTTCAGGTGCCAGCCCTGGTCGGTGCCCCCGGTGCGCCGCCGCAGCGTGATCTTGCTCGCCGCGAGCAGGTCCCGCGGCGTGTCGAAGTACGTCGCGGCCAGGTGGTAGGTGACCGGCTCGCCCGCGGCCACCCCGGGCAGCCCGCCGAAGTCGGGGCGCGCGAAGTCCTCATTAACGTCGAACTTCTGTTCGATCTCTAGGTGATCCGCCACGCCTCTACCATAAGACCTGGCGGCAAGACCCCGCGGCTCGGTCAGTGCACTATGCTGCCGACTGACTCCACCGGGATGAGGAGAAACTCCAGTCATGAGAGCCGAAGTGGGCCTGCGCAGCAGTCCCGCCAGTCGGCGCGATGCGCCCAGGGGCCGCGCGCTGCTGATCGCCGGGACCGCGGTGGCCGCTGTGGCGGCGATCGCCTACCTCGTCGCGGTGGCCACGCACCCGATGGCGGCCATGCTGAAGGGCTTCGACCTGCAGGTTTATACCGGCGGCGGACAGCAGGCGCTGCACCACTCGGACAACCTCTTCACCTGGCATTACGAGAATCACCCCGGCATCCAGTTCACCTACACCCCGTTCGCCGCGCTGCTGTTCGCGGTCGCGTCCGTGCTGCCGTTCCACGCGCTGATGGTGGCGGCGGCCCTGGTCAGCACTTTCGCGCTGGCGGCGACGGTGTGGATCGCGTTCCGCGAGCTCGGCTGGCAGCCCGCCGCGCGCACCGGCGCCACCTTGCTGGTAGCCGGCCTGGTGTTCTGGACCGAACCAGTGCAGCGCGCGCTGTTCCTCGGCCAGATCGAGCTCGTGCTGATGGCGCTCGTCGTCTGGGACCTGTGCCAGCCGGACCGCCGCCGCCTGAAGGGCGCGATGACGGGCATCGCGGCCGGCATCAAGCTGGTGCCGCTGCTGTTCATCCTCTACCTGCTGATCACCCGCCGGTTCCGGCAGGCGGCGGTGGCCGCCGGCGCGTTCGTCGTCACCGTGATCATCGGCTTCATCGTGCTGCCGAAGCCGTCGACGACCTGGTGGTTCGGCGGCGACTTCTTCCAGGCGAGCCGGACCGGCTTTGTCGGCGAAGAGGCCAACCAGTCGCTGCAGGGGATCCTCACCCGGCTCGCGGGCAGCGTCAGCGGCGGCGAAGCGCCGTGGTACATCGTGGCGGTGATCGTCGCCGTGGTCGGGCTCGCCGCCGCCGCGCTGCTGCACCAGTCCGGCCGGACGTTCGCGGGGCTGATGGCGTGCGCCCTGACCGCGCTGCTCGTCTCCCCGATCAGCTGGGACCACCACTGGGTATGGATCGCGCCGGGACTGGCGCTGATCATCGACGCCGCGGTACGCGCCGCGACGACGGCCGCCCGGGCGGGCTGGCTGGCGCTGGCCGGCGTGGTGCTCGTGGTCTACGGGGGCTGGCCGGACTTCTGGTCGCGGAAGGCGGGACTGCTGCAGGGCGGGCTGATCAACTACGCCCCGAGCAGTTCCTTCGCGCACGGGGACAACCAGGCGTACCCGGAGTACCACTGGCACGGCCTGCAGCTCCTCGCGGGGAACCTGTACGTGCTCGGCGGGATCGGGCTGTTCCTCGTGGTGGTGGTGACAGCGGTCCGGCTCCGCGCTACGGCGCCACCTGCTGATACACGTGGCCGAAGCCCGGCGCGCCGGACGGGGTGAGCTCCTGGAAGTGAGTGCTGAACCATAGGTACAGCGCGGGGGTCCACGGGATCCTGCGGCCATTGTTCGGCGACAGCCAGACGTACTGCGCCCGGCTGAAGATCGACTGCCATTCGTTCACCACCTGCGTGAGGGCGGCGGCGCCGCCTTGCACGCTCACCCCGTTGCCGCTCACGAGCGTCACGGCGAGTGAGTCGATGACGTCCGGGCAGCCGGGGCGGGACGCGGTGAACCGGTCGGCGGATATCGTGATCGACGTCTGGTCCGTGACCACGCACGCACCGGCCGGGATGAGCGCCTTGTCCGCCGAGACGTCGATCGCGCGGAGCCCGCTCAGCTCATGCGCCTGGAACACGGCCACCGCCAGGACGATGACCGCGGCCGCCGGGATCACGACACGGCGCGCCTGCGGCCGGCCGGACAAGCCGCGGGCCAGCGCGCCGGCCGCGCCGCCGGCCGTCAGCGCGAGCCACGGTGCGGCGAAGTCGGGGTAGTGGTAAAAGAACGCGGAGTAGCTGATCACGGCGATCACCGCGCCGACGGCGGTGACCAGCGCGAACCACTCAAGCGGCGACGGCCGCCCGGGATCCCAGACGTAGCAGGCCGCGAGCACGGCGACGAACAGGATCGTCACGACGAACGGCAGCCAGCCGGCGCCGGCGTCCGTGGTCGCCGCGGAGCTGCCGCTGGCGAACAGCGAATGAGCGCCGGCGTGCAGCGAGAAGTGGCCGCTGCCGTTGAGGAAGTCGATCAGCCCGGACAGGTGCGCCAGCCGCAGCGATACCGGGACAGGCGTGCCGGCCCGCGCCGCCTGGTCGGCCAGCGTGCTGCGCAGGAACACCGAGGGCGCGGTCAGCGCGAACGGCAGCACCGGGATCAGGAAGCCCGCCAGCACCCCGGGCACGTAGCGCGTGGCCCGCCGGACCCCGAGCCCAGTGCCGCGCCCAGTGCCGCGCCCGGTGCCGCGACTGGTGCCGCGACTGGTGCCGCGCGCCGTGACCAGGCAGACCACGAGCAGCACCAGGGCGGGCAGCGCCGCCCAGTACTTCACCGCGCCGGCGAACCCCATCGCCACGCCGGCCCACAGCAGCCGCCGCGGGCTGGCGAGGCGGCCTCTGCGGAACGCCAGGGACGCCCCCACCAGGCAGAACAAGTTCATCCACGGCTCGAGGATCAGCGTGTGCGCGGTCGTGATGTCGTCCGGGTAGACCGCGAGAACCCCGCAAGTCACCAGGGTCACCAGCGTTCCGCGGTAGCGCAGCAGGCTGCCCGCGAGCGGCACGCACGCCGTGCTCGCGAGCACGGTGAGTAGCCGCGCCACCGCCATCGCGTGCGCCGTCGTCATCACTTTGGCCAGCAGCGCCACCGGGGTCATCAGCAGCAAGATCCCCGGGGGCTGCACGTACGCCCAGTCCTGGTAGGGGAGCGACCCCTGCAGCAGCCTGATGGAGCCGCCCAGGTATACCCCGTCGTCGTACTCGGTGACCCCGGTGAGGTAGCCGGGTCTGGTCAGTGTGTAAACCCTGATCGCTAGCGCCAGCCCCGTCGCCGCCAGCATGACGATCCCCGTCGGGGACAGCCAGTAAGCGCGCAGCCGTGCCGTGGACCCCCGGCCCCCGGTCGCCGCAACCGCGGCGGGACGCGAGGTAAGCCCGTCGGCCGCGGGCGCGCCGACGGTCTCCTTTCCGGTACCGGGGTTGCCGCTCACGGGCGGAGATTAGCAGGCAGAGGGACGCTCCGTACAATTTGTCCTGACCGCGGTTCACGCTCACTGAGCGTGGCCAACTTATCACAGGACGCCTGGTAGGCCGCGGGCGCACCGCGCGGTATGTTCGCCACCGTGGACGATCTCACCAGGCGCCGCATTCCCCGGACGGACGTGCTGCTCGACGACCCGAGGCTGGCGGCCGCCCAGCGCCGCCTCGGCCGGCCGCTCGTCAAGGCCGCCGTCGCCCGGGCGCAGCAGCGGGCGCGAGAGGCCGAGATCACCCCGGAACAGGTCGCCGACGCCGCCGTCGCCGAACTGCCGCCGCTCGCGGCCACGCTTACCCCGGTGATCAACGCGACCGGCGTCGTCGTGCACACCAACCTGGGCCGCGCGCCGCTGTCCGCCGCGGCCGTACAGGCGCTGGCCGCGGCGGCGGGCAACTGCGACCTGGAGTTCGACCTCGCCGACGGCGTCCGGGGGCGGCGCGGCAGGGGCGCGGTCGCCGCGCTGCGGGCGGCGGTCCCGCGGGCGCGGGCGGCCGGCGTGGTGAACAACAACGCGGCCGCGCTCGTGCTCGCCGCCACCGCGCTCGCGCCCGGCCGCGAGATCATCATCAGCCGCGGCGAGCTCATCGAGATCGGTGACCGGTTCCGGCTCCCTGACCTGCTCACCTCTACCGGCGCCCGGCTGCGCGAGGTCGGTACCACGAACCGCACGACGGTCGGCGACTACCAGGCCGCGGTCGGCGACCACACCGGGTTCGTGTTGAAGGTGCACCCGTCCAACTACCGGATCGAAGGGTTCACCGCCAGCGTCAGCGTCAGCGAGCTAGCCACCCTCGGCGTGCCGCTCGTGCACGACATCGGCTCGGGCCTGCTCGCGCCGCACCCGCTGCTCCCCGCCGAGCCCGACGCGGCGACCTCGCTGCGCGACGGCGCGAACCTGGTGACCGCCAGCGGCGACAAGCTGCTGGGCGGCCCGCAGGCCGGGCTGCTGTTCGGCGACGAGGATCTGGTCACCCGCCTGCTGCGGCACCCGCTCGCCCGCGCGCTGCGGGTAGACAAGCTGACCCTCGCTGCGCTGGAGGCGACCCTGACAGGACCCCCGCCCCCGGTCGCACGCGCGCTCGCCGCCGACCCCACTGACCTGCTTCAACGATCTGAACGGATCGTCGTGACACTCGCCGCGGATGGTGTCTGCGCCGCCGTGGTGGCCGCCGAGGGCGCCGTCGGCGGCGGCGGCGCGCCTGGGGTCACGCTGCCCGGCGCGGCGATCGCGCTGCCCGAGTCGCTGGCGGCGCCGCTGCGCTACGGCGTCCCCGTGCGCCGCGGCACGGTGCCCGCGGTGGTCGGCCGGGTCGAGCGCGGCCGACTGCTGCTCGACCTGCGGGCGGTGGACCCCGACGACGACGAGCGGCTGGTCGCGGCGGTGCTCTCCGCTAGCCCCCCGTCCCCGGGGTCCTGATGCGCGTCATCGCCACCGCCGGGCACGTCGACCACGGCAAGTCCACGCTGGTCCGCGCGCTCACCGGGATGGAACCCGACCGGTGGGCGGAAGAGCGGCGCCGCGGCATGACCATCGACCTCGGCTACGCCTGGATGACGCTGCCAGACGGGGAGCGGCTCGCCTTCGTCGACGTGCCGGGACACGAGCGATTCGTGCCGAACATGCTCGCCGGACTCGGCCCGGTGCCCGCCGTGATGTTCGTCGTGGCGGCCGACGGCGGCTGGATGCCGCAGTCCGCCGAGCACCTCGCCGCCGCCAGCGCCCTCGGCGTGCGGCACGGCCTGCTGGTGGTGACCAGGGCGGACCTGGCCGACCCCGGCCCGGCGATGCGGGCCGCGTCGGCCGAACTCGCGGCGACCAGCCTCGGCGGCGACGCGGGCGGCGCGGGCTTCGAAGCGGTCGCGGTCAGCGCGGTCACCGGGACCGGGCTGGATGAGCTGCGCGCGGCGCTCGCCCGCCTCGCGGCCGCGCTGCCCGCCCCCGACCCGCGGGACCCGGTCCGGCTGTGGATCGACCGGTCGTTCACCATCCGCGGCAGCGGCACGGTCGTGACTGGCACGCTGCCCGCCGGAACGGTCCGGCCCGGGCAGGAACTGCTGCTCACCCCCCAGCTGCTGGCCGTCAGGACACGCGCCGTCCAGGCGCTCGGCGAGCCCGCCGACGAGGTGACGGGCGTCGCCCGGGTCGCCCTGAACCTGCGCGGCGTCCCGCCCGACGTGCCCGCCCGCGGCATGGCCCTGATAACCCCCCGCCGCTGGACCCTCACGAAGCTCCTCGACGTCCGGATCGCCGCGCCGGACGCGGACAGGCTCCCCGCCGACGCCTTGCTGCACGTCGGGTCGGCGCGGACGCAGGCACGAGTACGCGTGCTAGGGGAGCAGGGCACGACGGCCGTGTTCGCGCGGCTCACACTCCGCGACGCGCTGCCGCTGCACGTCGGCGACCGCGTGCTGCTGCGCGACCCCGGCGCGGCCGGCGTCGCGATCTTCGGCGCCACCGTGCTCGACCCCGCCCCGCCGCCTCTGGCCCGCCGCGGCGCCGCCAAGGCGGCGGCGGCCGACCTGTCCGCCTGGCCCGAGGTGCCGACGGCGGCCGACCTGCTGCGCCGGCACGGCCTGCTGCGCGCGGGAACCCTCGAAGCGGCCGGCGCGGCCGGCCTCCCCGCCCCGGTCGCGGCCGACTGGCTCGCCGACCCGGAACACTGGGCCCGGCTGCGCGCCGAACTCCCCGCCGCGGTCGCCGCGTTCGCCGACCGCGACCCGCTGGCCCAGGGCATGCCCGTCGACGCCGCCCGCGCCGCCCTGCACCTGCCCTCCCGCGACCTGGTAACCGCCCTGCTCACCGCTGGCGTCGTCCTCGACGGCGGCTACCTGCGGATCGCCGGGGCACCCGGAACGCCAGGGACGCCCGCGACGGCCGGGACGGGAACCCTGCCGCCGCGGATCGCCGCCGCGATCAGGACGGTTCTCGAGGACCTGGCCAAGGACCCGTTCGCGGCGCCGGACGCGGCCCGGCTGCGCGACCTCGGCCTCGACGCCAAGGCCCTGGCCGCCGCCGCCCGCGGCGGCCTGCTGCTCCGGATCGCCGACACCCTGGTGCTCGCGCCCGGCGCGGACGCCGCGGCCGCGGCCGCGCTGGCGGCCCTGCCGCAGCCGTTCACCACCTCGCAGGCCCGCCAGGCGCTGAACACCTCGCGCCGCGTGGCCATCCCGCTACTCGAATACCTGGACCGTGCCCGCGTCACCGACCGCCTCCCAGGCGACCTGCGCCGCGTGCGCGAGCAGCGTTGACCTCACTCTCGCGGCCGATTCGATGTATGTGCGATTTGCGGTGTCAGAGCACCGGAAACCGCAAATATATCCGGACGGGTCTGCCGGGCGCGGCAAAGAAACGGCGTTCTGTACGCTGTCAGGACGCGGGCCGCATCGAGTGGCCGCGCGTGCGTTCTGGGGGAGAACGGCGTGAGCTTTGAACGAAGGATCCCGCCGAACCTGTTTGGCGTCGCGTTCGGCCTCGCCGGCCTCGCCCAGGTGTGGCAGGCGGCCGAGCGTGTCGTCGGCGCGCCGCGCGCGGTCGCCGACGCGTTGTTCATCGTCGCGGCCGCGGCGTGGTTGCTCACCTGCGTCGCGTACTTCCGTCAGGGGTGGCGGCAGGTCCTCGCCGACCTGGGCGACGTCGCCCTCGCCCCGTTCGTGTCGCTCCCGTTCATCATCCCGATGCTGTTCGGCGCCGCGCTCTACCCGTACGCGGCGACTAGCGGGCGGGTGATCGTCGCGGTCTTCCTGGCCGGGACCGTGCTGGTCGGCGGGTGGCTGACGGGGCAGTGGATGACGGGTGACCTCGATCCCGTCCGGCTGCACCCCGGGTACTTCCTGCCCACGGTGGCCGGCGGTTTCATCGGGTCGGCCGCCGCCGCGCACGTCGGATTCCGCTCCGTGGGAGTAGCGGCCTTCGGCATCGGGGTGGTCTGCTGGCTGATGCTCGGTTCTGTCCTGCTCAACCGGCTGTTCCTCCGTGGACCTCTGCCCACCTCGCTAGTGCCGTCGCTGGCGATCGAGGCGGCCCCGCCCGCTATCGCCGGGATCGCCTACCTGGCGCTGTCAGGCCCGCGAATCGGCACCGACATCTTCGGCGGGTACACGGTGCTCATGGCGCTGGTCCAGGTCCGGCTGCTCCCGCTGTACCTGCGGCTGCGCTTCGAATCCTCGTTCTGGCTCTTCGCCTTCGCCTACGCGTCCGTGGCGAGTTACGCCCTGGACTGGCTGGATCTGCGCCGCCCCGCTGGCTATCAGGGGTACGCCGCCGTCATCCTCGTGCTCATCACGGGCTTCATCGGTGTGATCGCCGTCCGCAGCCTGCTGCTGGCCGCCAAGGGCGAGTACCTCCCGGCCAGCCCCGCCGTCCCCGCCACGCCGGCGTCCGCGCCAGCGCCCAGGCACTCCCCTGATGCCGGCTCGCCCGCGCCGGTTCGTGGCATGGACGGGGACGGTCTTCCCGGGTAGCCAGAGCGCCGGTAACTGGCCTGCCCGGGTCAGCTGGCGTGGGCGACCCGCTCGTAGAGCTGGCCGACGGCCGGGACGTACGCGGTCGCCGGCTGGAAGTTCGCGTTGAACCAGGCGCTGAGCTGGGGTGTCCACGGGATGCGCCGCCTGGAGCCGTGCGAGGGGGACAGCCAGACGTACTGCGCCTTGCTCAGCCAGTCCTGCCAGGTCGCCA
Source organism: Trebonia sp. (assembly GCA_035571275.1). GTDB lineage: Bacteria > Actinomycetota > Actinomycetes > Streptosporangiales > Streptosporangiaceae > Trebonia. Next base: position 3,876 of record DATMKQ010000043.1, on the reverse strand, counting down.
CGACCCGCGGTATCTGGCTGGCGCCGCCCTGCACACTGACCCCGTTGCTGAGCACCAGGGTGGAGGCCAGCGCGTCGATGATGTCCGGGCAGCCGGGCGGCAGGTCGGCGAACCGGTCGGCGGCGATCGTCAGCGACACCTCGTCGGTGACCACGCAGGCGCCCTTCGGGATGAGGTGCGCTATCGCCTGGTCGGTCGGCTGGCGCATCGGGAACATCTCCCTGATCTGAAGCGCGGCGATCAGCACGACCAGCACAGCGACCGACCTGATGATGGCCGTGCGCAGCGCCGGGTGGCCGGCCAGCACCCCGGCGGCACCGCCGAGGGTGAGCGCGAGCCACGGCGCGGGGAAGTCGGCGTAGTGGTAGAAGAACGTCGAGTAGCCAAGGACCATCGCCGTGGCGACCACGGTCGTGGCCAGCGAGAGCCACTCCAGCTCCGTCAGCCGTCGGGACTGCCAGGTGTACCCGACCGCGATGAGCGCGACAAGCGCGATCGTCGCCACGTAGGGGAGCCAGCCAAGGCTGCCCGTTGTGGCGCTGTTCGGGGTGGCGTCGCCGGCGAACATCGAGTGGACGCCCGCGTTCAGGGAGAGTTTGCCCGAGGTGGTGAGGATGTCGATGGCCCCGGTTAGGTTCGCGAGCCGCACCGAGGTAGGCACGCCGCTGCCCAGCCGGGCGGCCTGATCGCTCACCGTGGCGTGCAGGAACGTCGACGGCGCGGCGATCAGGAATGGCAGCACGGGGATGATGAAGCCGGCGGCGAGGGCCGACAGGTAGGCGCGGACGCGCCTGATCCGGTCCGGCGTGACCAGGAGGCAGAGCACCAGCAGCACCGCGGCCGGCGCGACCGCCCAGAACTTGATGACGCCCGCGAACCCGAGCGCCAGCCCGGCCCACACCAGCCGCCTGGGCTGGGCGAGGTGGCCGCGGCGGAACGCCGCGTTCATCGCCAGCAGGCAGAACAGGTTCATCCACGGCTCGAGCAACAGCGTGTGGGCCGAGGAGATGTCGCCCGGGTAGACCGCCAGCACCCCGCAGGTGACCAGCGTCACCACGGTGCCGCGGTAGCGGACCAGGTTCCCGACCAGCGGTACGCAGGCGGTGCTGGCGAGCACGGTGAGCAGGCGGGCGAGCGCGAGCCCCTTTACCGTCGTGGTGAGCTTGGCGATCAGCGCCACCGGCGTCATCAGCAGCAGGATTCCCGGCGGCTGGACCAGCGCGAAGTCCTTGTACGGCATCGCGCCCTGGGTCATGCGCAGCGCGGCGCCGAGGTACACGCCGTCGTCGTACTCGGTGATGCCTGTGAGGTAGCCAGCTCTGGTGAGCGTGAAAAGCCTGATGAACAGGGCGAGCGCGGTCGCGAGCAGGATGACCTTGCCGGGCGCCGTCAGCCAGTAGGCGCGCAGCCGGGCAGATCCGAATGGTGACCGGGCGAGCCAGCCGCGAAACCCGGGTGCCTGCTTAGAGGTGGCCTGACCGTCGTCTGATGGCGCCGGTGCGCTTACCACATCACCCGTGCTGGGGAGATTCCCGCTCACGGGCGGAGACTAGCAGGCATAGGGGCCGCTCCGGACGACTTCGACGAGGGGGGTAGGGGGGCAATATGGGTTCAAAGGAGACCAGAGCAATGGTAGGGCACAGCGCCGCGGTCTGTAACGATCGACCGGTCCGAATGTTCCAGCTCAGATACTACGAAACTCGGGCGAGCGACGCAGGGCATCCGCGACTCGCCGCGTCGTTCCTATCCGGATGACCGGCACGCCGCCGCCGCGTACGCGGAAAACCGTGGCCCCGGGGACCTCCCGGATCCGGACAACGGCCGTGCTCATCGAGCCGCGACGAACGGTGACCTCACCGTCGCCGTTGGACTCGACTTCGTAGCCGCCGCCGAGCCGGCGGCTCAGCACGGCCGCGAGTTCCTTCTGTGTCACGCCTTTGCGCGGTACCCGAACATGCGCCACTTCCGTCCTCCCCGTATGCGCTCCTGCGAGCGAAGCGTACTAGACCGCCAATCAGGCCGCCGTGGCCGGCGGACGCTCCCCGGACCGCGCCGATTATCCGGGCGTCAGTAGAGTCATGGCGGAGGCGTCTGGGTTCCTGGTGGTCCCCCTGGTCTTCAAAACCAGTGGGCGGCGTGCCGCGCCGCCGGCGGGTTCGATTCCCGTCCGCCTCCGCCAGATGCTCTAGAGACTGACGAGGGACGCGTAGTCTTAGACGATGCTGGCTGACTCCTTCGGACGCGTGGCGACGGACCTGCGGGTATCGCTGACGGACCGCTGCAACCTGCGGTGCGCCTACTGCATGCCGCCCGAAGGCCTGGACTGGCTGCCGGCGCCCGAGGTGCTCACCGGCGACGAGATCGTGCGGCTGATCAGGATCGGCGTGTCGATGCTGGGCATCAGGGAGGTCAGGTTCACTGGCGGCGAGCCGCTGCTGCGGCGCGACCTGGAGTCGATCGTGGCCCGCACCGCGGCGCTTGAGCCGCGGCCGGACATCTCGCTGACCACCAACGGGATCGGGCTCGCGCGACGGGCGCAGCGGCTGCGCGCGGTCGGCCTGGACCGGATCAACGTGTCACTGGACACGCTACGGCCCGAGGTGTTCAGGAAGCTGGCCAGGCGCGACCGGCTGCCCGACGTCCTCGACGGCCTGGCTGCCTCGGCCGCGGCGGGGCTGACCCCGGTCAAGGTGAACGCGGTCCTGATGCGCGGCCTGAACGACGACCAGGCGGTGCCGCTGCTGCGGTACTGCCTGGAGCGCGGGTACGAGCTGCGGTTCATCGAGCAGATGCCGCTGGACGCCCAGCACGGCTGGAAGCGCGCCGAGATGGTGACGGCGGACGAGATCTTCGCGGCGCTGTCGGCGGCGTTCACGCTGATCCCCGATGACACGCGGGCCCGCGGCGCGGCGCCGGCCGAGACGTTCCTCGTGGACGGCGGCCCGGCCCGGGTGGGCGTGATCGCGTCGGTCACCCGCCCGTTCTGCGGCTCGTGCGACCGGGTGCGGCTGACCGCGGACGGCCAGGTGCGCAACTGCCTGTTCGCGCGCGAGGAAAGCGACCTGCGCGCGGCGCTGCGGTCGGGCGCGACCGACGCGGAAATCGCGTCCAGGTGGGAGGCCGCCGTGGCGGTGAAGCTGCCGGGCCATGGCATCAACGACCCGTCGTTCCTGCAACCTGACCGCCCGATGTCCGCGATCGGCGGTTAGCGCGGCTTCCTCGCGGGGCTCTGAACTGAGTCAGCGCGCCGGCCCGGGCCGGTAACTCGGCCCGTGCGCGTCCTCGCAGTGCGCGGGATCGTCAGATTCTCCGGCGCGCTCGCCGTCGGACGAGTCGGGCATGTGGTCGACCTGCAATGTCGCGTGCGTGATGCCGTGCCGGGCGAGCAGCGCCTCGAGGTCCGCGCGGACGGCGTGGCAGTCTTCTCCCGGGGCGACGAGCACGTGCGCGGACGCCGCGGGCATGCCCGACGTGATCTCCCAGACGTGCAGGTCGTGCACCTCGGCCACGTGCGGGCGCGCGGCCATGGCCGCGCCGACCGCGGCCGGGTCGAGGCCGGCCGGCGCCGCCTCGAGGAAGATCCGCCCCGACGCGCGGATCAGCTCGGCTCCCGCCCGCAGCATCAGCCCGACCACGACCAGCGTGGCGATCGCGTCGGCGCGGTCGAACCCGGTTGTGATCACCACCACGGCGGCCACCGCGGTCGCCGCGAACGCGTACAAGTCGGTCACGATGTGCGCGGCCGCGCCCTCCACGTTGAGGCTGCGCCTGGTCATCGAACCGCGCGAGCGTGCGATCATCCAGCTCGCGGCGAGGTTGACGCACATCCCGGCGAGCGCGACCCCGAGCACCAGCCCGCCCGTCACCGGCTGCGGC
>DATMKQ010000042.1:0-9852 GCA_035571275.1 Trebonia sp. | reverse complement strand
CGGCCAGTCCGGGATCGCGGCTGACATCCACCGGACCGACGGGACCTCCTTCAGGGAGTTCACCACGATATTCAGCGACCGGGAACCGCTGCTCGGCCACGACATCATGATCTACTACCTCGACTCCGACCATTCTTACCTCGACTACAACGAGCAATCGCTCACCCAAGAGGAAGGAACCGACCTCAACGCGATCAACCTCTGGCAGGCCAAGAGCGACGCAGCGGTCGCTGTAGGCAACGGGGCGTCCGCCCCGGAGGATCCGAACACGCCGGTCTTCACGGCCATGGCAGGTGATCCGGTGGTCTGGCGGGTTGCGAATGCCGCCGGCGACCTTCCGATCTCGTTCCAGGTCGCTGGCGCTGAATTCCCGCTCGATCACGGCATGACGGGCAGTTCGGACATCGAGGCCAGAACGCTGGTGGCCGGCGAGACGTTCGACGCCTACTTCGTTGAAGGCGCCGGCGGCCCAACGGGCGCGACCGGCGACTACGAATACGACGTCGGCCGCGATCCGATGATCAAGTCCGGAATGTGGGGCATCTTCCGAGTTGTCCCGACAACCAGTACCGCGGTCAAGCCGCTATGACGCATTGAGCCGATAGCGACGCGCTGCCGTCCCGGGTTCGCCGCCCGGGACGGCAGCACAACTTCAACCAGAAACCCAGATCAGGATTCCGAACAGAGCCGACTGACTCCTGCCTCGAGGCCGGCGAACTGCCGCAGGTCAAGCTGGCGGATATGGTTCCAGGCCGAGGCGACCTCCGGCGGAAGATCCCGCGTCCTGCCGACGGCCGTGAGCAGGTCCCCGGCGCTGCGGGCTCCCTGCTCGGCGACCGCCCAGGCGGCGGTGATCTGGAGTGCCCGCAGCGTGGCTGGCGCCAGAGCGGGCAGCGGCCGAGTGCCCGGTTCCCGGACGTCAGGGGCCGCGTCGTCTGCCAGCGAGGCGGCGCCGGCAGTGAGCTCGCTGATCGCCTGCCGGACCGCCGCGACGAACCTCGGGCCGCAGTTGTGCAGGTCCATCAGGCACTCCTCCGGCGTGGCGGCGACTTCCTCGACGTAGGCAAACCCGGACCGGTCCAGCAGGTTGTAGAACCGGCCGCTGCCCGAATGGCGCCGCAGCGGCGCGGCGAGCGCGTGCAGCGGGGTAGTGTCGCCGGGGACGGGATGCAGTTTCCAGCCTAGTTCGGCCCCGTCCGTGAGCAGCCTCCTCAGCTCGGCCGCCAGTGAGCTCGCGCCCACCACGTGCATCGACTGGCCGGCCGGCACGTGGAAGACCTGGGCCGTCCCGGACGCTCCCGACCTCAGCGACGCCGGGCACCACAGCGGCTGCCGGGATGATGAAAACTCCATGGCTAGGCGGCGCAACGCGTCAAGGGCAGACTCGCTGGCCCAAGACCCCGGCAGGGCGCCGTTCGGCTTATCCACCGCCTGCTTTCTGCCTTCAGGCATCCTGCTGGGCGGGAAGGCACCAGGTACCGTGAGGGTTAGCGGTCACCGACTCCTCGCGCTTAGTTGGGTGTCTGTCAAACAGATGCTAGATCATTCATATGAATGAGGCAACCTATGAATGTTGCGCCCGCCGGGAGCGGCGATATGAACCTGATCGACGGCGCCGCCGCGAGCTTGATCGCTGACGCCATGTTCGCCTTGTCCGCACCTAGCCGGGTGCAGATCCTGGGCTGCCTGATGGCCGGGCCGCTGGCCGTCGGGGACATCACTGCGCTGTTGGGCATGGAGCAGTCGGCGGTCTCCCATCAGCTGCGGGTGCTGCGCGAGGCGGGGCTGGTCAGCGCCGAGCGGCGCGGCAAGCACCGCGTATACGCGATCTCCGGGGACGCGGTACGCGAGTTGCTGGCCGCGGTGCGGTACCTGGCCGGGCTGGGGGAGCCTGGCGACTCTCGGAGGGGGAAAGCGGCCGGGACCGGGGGGCCTAGCGATGCAGTTGCGCATTCAGCCGCAGCAGGCTAGTTCCGACAGTTCCGCGCTGGCTCCGGTGACCTCCGTTGCGTTCGGCCCTGTCGCGGACCGCCGGAACGCCGCGGACCGGGCGCACCGCGGCGACCTGGAGGGAGCCCTCGGCGTCGTCTCCGCCCTCGACACCGGGCCTCGGTACGGCATACGCCGCCACCTGGCTACGCTCATCGCGATACTGGGGCCGGGCATCGTCGTGATGGTCGCCGATAACGACGCGGGCGGCATCTCGACCTACGCACAGGCCGGGCAGGACTATGGGACGCAGTTCATGTGGCTGCTGCTGCTGCTGGTGCCGGTGCTGTTCGTCCACCAGGAGATGGCCGCCCGTCTCGGGGCGGTCACCGGTGCCGGGCATGCCCGCCTGATCACCGAGCGAATCGGGCGCCGCTGGGGGGCTTTCGCACTGGCGGACCTGCTAGCGCTGAACCTGCTGCTGCTCGTCGCCAATTTTGTCGGCGTGGCGATGTCGCTGGGGTACTTCGGCGTGAGCAGGTTCGTCGCGGTTCCCGCGGCGGCGGCCTTTCTCATCGGAGTGATCGCGGCCGGGAGCTTCCGCGGCTGGGAGCGGGCGATGTACGCGCTCGTGTGTGCGAGCCTGGTGGCTGTGCCGCTGGCACTGGTCGCCCGCGCGCATCGGTCAACGCCGTCGCAGTTGCCCGCGCCGACCGTGGCGGGCATGGCACACGGGGGTGCCCTTTTCCTGTCCGTGGCGCTTGTGGGCGCGACGGTCGCGCCCTGGCAGCTGTTCTTCCAGCAGTCCAACGTGGTGGACAAGCGGATCACGACCCGGTTCCTCGGCTATGAACGCGCCGACACTGCCCTCGGCACGGTCTTGTTCGTCGTCGGTGCCCTCGGCGTCCTGCTCGCCTGCGGCTTCGCTTTCGGTTCAACGGCGCTGCACGGAGCCTTCGCCAGCGGCGAGGCCACCGCCAGCGGCTTGCGTGACCGGGCGGGCGGCACCGCCGGGGCACTGTTCGCGACCGCGCTCGGAGTCGGCTCGGTGCTCGGCGCGAGCGCGGTCACGCTCGCCACCTCCTACGCGGTCGGGGACTTCTTCGGCCTGCGGCACTCACTGCACCGCCGCTGGCGGGATGCGAAGGCATTTCACCGAACCTATGCCGCCGCGGTGCTGGCCGCGGCCGCCGTGGTACTCATCCCGCAGGTACCGCTGGGCCTGCTGACCACCGCCGTCCAGGCATTGGCCGGGACCCTGCTGCCCAGCGCGACCATCTTCATGTTGCTGCTGTGCAACGACCGCGAGGTCCTCGGGCCACTGGTCAACCCGCGCTGGCTGAACGTGATCTCCGCCGCGGTCACCGGCGGCCTGTTCGCGCTGTCCGCGCTGCTCATCGTGACGACGGCGGCTCCTCGCGTCCACGTCACGCTTGCGGTGGGCGGGCTGGTGATCGCGGTCGCCGCCCTGGTCGCAGGCGGGAGCCTGTCCGCGATCAGGAACACTGCGCCGGCCTCCCCCGGTAGGGCCGACTCACGCACCTGGACGATGCCGCCGATCGAGTCGCTCAAGCCGCCGCAGCGCTCGGCCCTGCAGTCAACTGGCCTGATAGTGATCCGCTGCTACCTCTTCGCCGCGATCGCCGTCCTGGCCGTTCGGACGGTCCAGATCACACTGGGCTCCGGCTAGCGGGCTTGACGATCAGCTCGGTCAGAACCGCCAGCGGCGAGCGCTCCGCGGCCCTTCCGTAGACGTGACAGACGCCCGGCTTCTGCCATGTCGTTTTGTGAGGAACCACCGCCCGTTCCGCTGGAAAATCTCTTTATCCCGAACGAGCGGTGCTTCTGTCCCTGTGGGCGCTAGAAGTCTGCATGCAGTGTGACCTGCGTCGACGGCCAGAGCCAGTCGCCGCCGGTTGTACTGGTTCAGACGGACGTGCCCAGTGGGCTCGCCGCCTCGAGCGCCGACGACAGTCGGCGCCGCGACCAGGGAGCGCCCACGATGTGCCAGGTGCAGTCGAAGTCCCGCGAAAGCGGCCGATACGGTTCGTGATCCCTGCTGGCCCTGGGCTGACGGCTCTTTACGGTTCCCCGTTCCTGGCGGGCGGACGCAGCACCGAGATGCCGGTCGCGACGAAGTCGTCAAGGTAGGCGGCGAGATCCTCGCTTCCTGGCTCGCCGAGGATCACGGCGATGCACGCCGACGTGTCAACGACAAGGCGTGTCCTTGCGCTTGCTCTATCTCATTTTCGTCCGGCTCAGCGGCTTGGCTGGTCCTGCTCGGCCGGTCGTTACGCCTGTTTATCGGGATACCGAGCGAACACGGTCAGTGAGGCTGTCGGCGATCAGCAGGTTCCCGGTTTGCGGCACGACCGCGATGCCATTGGCGTTGAACATCGCGCCGACAGCGGGCCCGCCGTCGCCGATCCGCTCCGCGTACCTGGAAAGCGCCACCGTGTACACGTGACCGGCGTGCGCCGCCTTGCCGTAGAAGCTGCCGGTCCGTTCCGCCACCATGAAGACGGTGCTGAAGCCGCCGGCGAGCAGGTTCCCCGCAGGGTCCACCGCGACCTGCAGGATGCGAGAGCCGAGGTCGGCCTTGAGCGCCGGGCTGCCGTTGCCCGTCTGCGTGCCGCCGCCCGCGATCGTGTAGATGTCCCCTACGGTCATTTTCTGCCCGTAGAACGTCCCTGTTTTGCCGGCCACGACGCGGACCCGGGTCTCGTCGGCGAGCACCAGGTTCCCGTTGCCGTCTACGGCGAGTCCCTGCGACTGGATCTCGGCCGCGGTGGCCGGGCTGCCGTCACCCGTCTGCCCGAACGTCCCGTCGCCGGCCACCAGGTAGATGTCGCCCGCGGTCATGGCGTGCCCGTAGTGGGTGCCTGTCCGGACCGCCACCATCCATACCCGGGCGCCGGCGACGATGAGCACGTCTCCCGCTGGGTCGGTCGCGACAGCGGTCGGCGGGGCGGCCTCCTCGAACTTCACCTCGCGCGCGGGTATCCCGCTCTCCGGCCCCTTGGTCCCGCCTCCGGCAACCGTGTAGATGTGCCCGGCGGTCATCTTCTGCCCGTAGAAGAGCCCGGTCGTGCGGGCGACCACCCACACCAGGCCGCTCTGGCCGCTCCGCTCGTCAGCTATCAGCAGGTTGCCTTGGGGGTCGTAGGCAACAGAGACCGGCTGGGCCACCGAGGCGACCGTGTAGATGAAGCCGGTCCGCATCGGGCGGCCGAAGAAGGTCCCGGTACGCTCCGGTACCACCCGCACCGCGCCGGCCCACTCGTCAGCCACCGCGGTCTGCGGTCCGGAACGGAGCGTGGCGACTGCCACCGGGGTAAGCTCGGCGCTCGTTGCGGGCACTCCTTCACCGGAGCTGTGCAGCTGCCCGTTGCCCGCGATCGTGTAGACCCGGCCGGCGCGCACGCTCTTGCCGTAATACGAGCCCGTCTTTTCGGCGAGCATCTGGACGTCCGAATAGGAGGCGACCAGCACGTTGCCGGCGTTGTCGGCGGCCACGCTGATCGCACTGGCGAACCCGGGGAGGGTATAGATGTCGCCCGCGGTCATCTTCTGGCCGTAAAAGACACCGCTCTTGGCGGCGATAACGCGGACCGACGCGGCGGCGACGAGCACGTTGTCGGCGTGGTCGAGGGCCACCCCGGACGCGTTCAGCAGGTTCGCGTCGGTCGCGGGCACCCCGTCCCCGGTCTTGGTCCCGCCGCCGGCGATCGTGTAGATGTAGCCGGCCTTCATGTGCTGGCCGTAGAACGTGCCCGACCGGTTGGCGATGACACGGACCTGAGGCGGAACCGCCACCCCGGCTCCGGGGTAGCCGCCGTTGCCCCCCTGGTCGGCGATGACCACGTTGCCCGCCGAGTCTAGCCACATGGTCCCGATGCCGACCCCAAGGTCAGCCCGGGTGGCGGGGACGGCGTTGGCCAGTGTGTAGTCGTCGAGGCTCCCGCCGATGTGGTACAGCCGGCCCTCCGCCATCTTTATGCCGTAGAAGGTGCCAGCGTGCTCGGCGTCCACGAAGACGCGCGAATCGCCTTCCGGATGGGAGGACGCCGGAGTCCCCCCGACCGCGATCACCAGGTTGCCTGAGGAATCCAGCTGTACGTCCGCCGCTCCACTGGAGATCGCTCCTTTGCCGTCCGCGACGCCCTCGAAGCCCGACGCGACGGTGTAAATCCGCCCCGCGGTCATCCGCTTGCGGTAGAAGGTCCCCGTTTTCGCGGCCACCACGAGCACCTGCGCGCCGTCGGCGACCAGCACGTTGCCTGCCGTGTCCGCCGTGACTCCGCAGGGGCTGGAAAGCATGGCCGCCAGTGCCGGGGTGCCGTCGGGCGGCCCGGGCTCGCCGGGAAGATCCACACCGTTGCCCGCCATGGGGGTCAGCAGGCCGGTACGCTGGCTCACCCGGTCCACCATCGCCTGGTAACTGGAGAAATAGAGTTCGCCCCTGACATACTTCAGTGCACACGGGCCGACGGACACGTCGGTCGCGGGCGCCGGGCCGCCAGGGCCGCCGATGACCGTGGATATCCTTCCCTGCGGCGCGGCCGCCGCGAAAGCCGTCCCGGCGACCCCGGTTGCGGCGAGCCCCGGAATCAACAGGGCCGCCCCAGCCGCGGTCAGCAATCGCGTGAAATACCGTCGTGTCATCGCACCTGACCTCCGCTCACCGTCACCGCTTAGCGATATCGGCCATTTTGTTGACGTCTAACCCGGTTAAAAGGTTGACGCCAAATCGTGCCCTCGTCCCCGATGCGCTACACGCCGGATCAGGACTACAGGCATCGCAGTTTCAAAATACGAGACCGAGTTTCCGAGCGGGACACCATGGCCTTTGCGCGATCCGACACGAACCTCAAGCTCCAAATGGATGGCTGACTTTTGGCACCTCACACGGACGACGACCGTTGTAATAGGCTTCGTACTGGGCCAGGATCGTCCGCAGGCGCCATAGCTGAGGTCCTATTCGGCCTCCATCAGCCACCACTCCGTGACGGAAGGTGCTGGCGGTTCCATGCTGAGCCAAGTGTGAAGCGCGCGGATCAGCGGTCCGGGGTTCTTCCTCGACCGGTGAAAGGTGCGCCCGCTCGTGAACAGCAGTCCGCAAGCAGGCAACTCGCCTCGCAGGGCCCGCAACAGGATGGGCCGGAAGTCCTTCACGTTCTCGGCGAGGAGCCATCGCTTCTCGGCGCACGCCCATGCGAACACTTCTTCGTCGTTCTTAGAGCGCAGCTGGGGATGTTCGGCGACGGCGATCACATCATGCCCGAGTTCGCGGAGCTCGGCCGCGACGGTGGGTGAGAACATCTCGTCCAGTAGCAGCCGGACTGGGGGCGGCTCCGTCATGCGATCAACTGCTGCTGAATGCGCCACGCATGCTCGGCCTGCGTTGAGGCGACATCAGCTTCCGTGATCTCCGCGTCGATTTCTTCCTGATAGTCGCCGTAGTAGCTAACGGCAGTACTGATCCTGCTTGCATCGACAGCGAACACCTCCGCGGCGGCGTCGAGCGCCGCCGGACCGCGCTCATCTACCTCCCGCAGAAACTTGATGACCTCCCAGATGTCCGGGCCATACGCCAGGGCGGCACGCCGCCCCGTGGGGCCATCCTTGAAGATCACGCCCGGGTGATCGCTCATCCGGAGTCCTTCGTCAATGAGCCGCTGCGCTAGCCCCGCCACGCTCGCCCCGGTCATTGCGTGCGCGCGTTGGCGCAGGCGGTCCAGGAGAGACGTGCTGAACCGGATCGACAGGGGGACAGTCATAGCTACATTGTAGCGCATGAACTACACCGGATCCGAGCGCGGTGCGCAGTGCGCTGCCGGCCGTGGCGTTCAAGGAGCTCCGGCACCGGATGCCTGGTCCCGTAACGTGGATGAGGTTTTCGGCGCTCACAGGTCAGACGTGGAGGGTCTCGCCGAGGACGTAGAGGCCGAGGAGCATCATGGTCACCGGGAGGATCCAGTCACCGTAATCGTCGATGACGTCGGCGACCCGCTTGTAGCGGGATATGTGGCGGCCTATCAGGCACCAGATCGCAATGATCACCGCGAAGACCACGATGCTGACCACGATCTCGCCCGCGTGGATCGTGGCGTAGAAGGGCGTGTACGCAGCGAGGTCATCGCCGCCGTCGACGATCGTGATCGCGGCGACGCCATACATTCCCCTGGGAGGGGGAGACTTCGGCTCCTCGCCGCGGCGCCGCGAGCGGATCGCACTCAGGAGGCCGAAGACACCGACTCCGAACGGGACTATGGCGAGTACCCACAGGAAGCGCTCGGGCGCCAGCGCGAGGCCCCGGCCCAGCGCCAGCGACGCGCCGATGAGGACGCCGAAGCCCACGTACTGCCCGACCCATATCTGCCAGTGCTTTGGCGGCCGACCCGCGTGTGCGTATGCGCTCAGCAGGGAGATGATGACCATGTCATCGACGTTGGTTCCCGCGAACAGGGCCACTATGGTAGCGACCTGGATCAGCAGCAAGCTCACCGGGTCACCGTAGCCAAACCCTCCAGGAATTTTGAACCGTTTCCAACCTCGTAAGGCTTTTTACGCTGAGTGCTTGATGGTTGTTCTTTGCGTGACGAGTGGCGCCGGGAGCGTGGCGACTGTGCTCGCAAGGTCAACGCTCTTCTGGCTCGGGCGCCAGGGTAATGGGAGAATCCCATCCCGCGGCGGACTCCTGCACACCCTCGACTTTGTAAACCGCCTGCGAGAAGCCTCGCAGGGCACGTCGGCATTGTGTCAGCAGGGCGACCGACTGATCTCTGTGCTCATTAGGGAAAAAGTCCCGCGCCTGGATCTTCGCCAGCCAGCGCGCCAGTTTCTTCAGGTCCTGCTCGCTCTCCTCCATTTCGGCGAACGTGTACTTCCCGGCAGCGGACTCCCGGTTAATTTCATCGAGAAAGGCGGCGCAGCGCTCCGCGAACTCACCATATTCACGGAACCTGTCGGACTGGAAAAGCCGCACGATCGATTCATTCGATTCTGGGGATGAGTCCGAGACTCGCAGCACGAACCCGGTCCCGCCTCGCTTGACGACGCCTTCGCGCGTTTGTTCGAAGAAACTCTCATGCTCGGTAGTGCGGGGTAGCATCCAGGCCCCGTTCACCACGGGGGTCGCGCCTGCGGCTCGCATGCGTCGCCATAGCGCTACACGCGGACTAGACGGCTTGCTCGGAAGCTGAGCCAAGAGCACCAGCCAGCTCGACGGGTAGGTCTCCGCGTCCATGGATACGCAACACCTGTTTCAGGTAAAGGCCGCTTGTGTAGTGAAACACATATTACAACATGCAGCTCATCGCTCGATTCGGATGCATTGCCTTGGGTCGCAGCCTGAAGTACTGTCAACGGGTTTCGGATGAGATTACGACAACCTTAAGGGAGATCCAAGTCGCAGCCATATCGGGTTCGCCCATGGGAACGTAAACGAGCTCACGCCGGCATGTCCACAGCCTGGAGGGGTGCGATAGTGGCTATCGGCAACCCGGATACCTCTGCGCCCGGAATGGCGCCGGGATCCGCTGCTCCCGCGGTACTCGACCCACAGCATGTGGGTGATATCGTCGGCGCGTTCGGCACCCTTAAGCAAAGCGAGTCGGGAAAACCGAAATCGTGGCGGCGCAGGCTCAGGCTGTTGCTGATCATCGCCGGCCCCGGGCTTATCGTGATGGGTGGCGGGAACGACGCGGGCGGCGTGTCGGTCTATGCCCAGATGGGCCAGGACTACGGCATGAAGCTGCTCTGGTGCATGGTCCTGCTATTCCCTATCCTGTACTTCTGCCAGGAGATGGTCGTCCGCCTCGGCGCGGTATCGGGAGTGGGGCACGGCAAGCTCATCTTCGCCCGGTTCGGGAAGTTCTGGGGAACCTTCTCCGTGGTCGACCTGTTCGTCATCAACGCGGT
>DATMKQ010000041.1:0-2733 GCA_035571275.1 Trebonia sp. | reverse complement strand
TGAGCTGGGCGTCGATGTCATCGCAGTCGGCGAGCACCACCGCCCCGAGTTCTCGATATCCGCGCCAGAGACGGTCCTGGCCGGCGTCGCCACCCGGACCTCGCGCATCCGCCTCGCCTCCGGTGTGACCGTGCTGAGCTCAGACGACCCGGTCCGGGTGTTCCAGCGGTTCGCGACCGTCGACGCGCTCTCGCAGGGCCGGGCCCAGGTGATCCTGGGGCGCGGCTCGTTCACTGAGTCGTTCCCGCTGTTCGGTTACGACCTCAAGGACTACGACAAGCTGTTCGAGGAAAAACTCGAGCTCTTCGTGCAGCTGCTCGACGAGAAGCCGGTCACCTGGCAAGGAACCGTGCGAGCGCCGCTCGAGCGGGCGGACGTGTTCCCGAAGACGGAGTCGGGCAGGCTTGATACCTGGGTCGGAGTGGGCGGCTCACCGCAGTCGGTTATCCGGACCGCCCGGTACGGTCTGCCGCTCATGCTCGCGATCATCGGCGGCCCGGCGCACCGGTTCCGGCCGTACGTCGAGCTGTACCAGCGTGCGGCCGAGCAGTTCGGAACGACCGCGCATCCGGTCGGGATGCATTCGCCTGGCTTCATCGCCGACACCGACGAGGAGGCCAGAGAGCTGTTCTGGCCGCGTTACCGGATCATCCGTGACCGCATCGGTGCGCTGCGCGGCTGGCCGCCGGTCCGTCGCGCGGACTTCGACGCCGACGTGGAGCACGGTTCGCTCTACATCGGCTCGCCAGAGACCGTCGCCCGCCGGATCGCGGCCGCGGTGACCGACCTCGGCGTGGGTCGCTTCGACCTCATCTACACCTCGGGCTCGCAGCCCGTCAGTGCCCGGCTCCGCGCGGTCGAGCTGTACGGGACGAAGGTCGTGCCGATGGTGCGCGAGCTTGTGGCCGGGTGAGGCCGATGATCCGCACGATCGGCATTCTGGGGGCTGGAAAGGTTGGAACGGTGCTGGCCAGGCTCGCCGTGGACGCCGGGTACCGCGTGCTGATCGCCGGCTCAGGTGCCCCGGATGCGATCCGCCTGACCATAGAGGTTCTCGCGCCCGGCGCGATCGCGACCACCGCGAACGACGCGGCCGAAGAAGCCGATGCGGTGATCCTGGCCCTGCCGCTGGGCAAATACCGCAGCATCCCCGCCGGGGCGCTGCGCGGGAAGCTCGTCATCGACGCGATGAACTACTGGTGGGAGACCGACGGAATCCGGGACGATCTCACCGACCCACGCACCTCCTCGAGCCAGGTTGTCCAGGCGTTCCTGCCCGGCTCCCGAGTGGTCAAGGCCTTCAACCATCTCGGGTATCACGACCTGGAGGACCGGGCCCGCCCGGCAGGCTCGGCGGAGCGCGTGGCTATGGCTATCGCCGGCGACGACGACGCCGATCTGGAGGACGTCGCCGTGCTCGTGGACGCGCTGGGCTTCGATCCCGCCCTGGCCGGCCCGCTGGCCGAGGGTGCCCGCTTCGAGCCCGGAACCGAGCTGTTCGGCGCTGTGGAGCCAGCCGATGAGGTACGCGCGCGGCTCGAGCGATTCCCGCTGACGGCACGCGGCCGGACGGTGGCTACCGCGCGCCCCTGACCCCTGGCTGGTGTCGCAGCGATGAGTTTCGGCGGCTTGATCAGTCAACTAGTCGCGTCGAGTTCAATCGGAGGTGCGGGGCGTGCGAAAGGTCGTCGTGTACGAGTTGTTGTCCCTCGACGGGGTTGGCGAGGACCCAGATAGTTTCATCGCCGACTGGGACGACGCGATGGACGCCAACCTTGCCGCTGTGATCGCGACGCAGGACGCAGTCATTCTCGGCCGGCGTAGCTACGCTGAGTGGGCGCAGTTCTGGCCGGGCAGCCAGATTCAGCCGTTCGCGACATTCATCAACGGGGTCACGAAGTATGTCGCGACATCGACGCCCCTCGACCGAGATTGGGCCAATGCGACGGTGCCCGACGGCGGGCTGGTCGAATTCGTTCGGGATCTCAAGCAGCAGCACGGAGGCGATGTCGGCGTTCACGCAAGCATCTCGGTCGCACAGGCGCTGCTCGCCGCCGGTGTCGTCGACGAACTCAGGCTCGTGATAGCGCCGAGGATCGCCGGCCGCGGACGACGGCTCCTCGACGGCTTGCCATCGATTCAGCTCGAATCGCTCCGGAGCCAGATCTCACCGACTGGCCATCTGCTCGTCGACTATCGCGTTATTCGTTAGGGATCCCCGCCGGCTGCGTCGTCCGGGGCCTGGCCGGGTGTGCGGCGCATGCCCCGCTGCACGGCGTCGATCAGGTACGGGCGCAGCCGGGCGGGCGGGACGATCGTGTTGACGGAGCCCACGCTGAGGGCCCGCTCGATGCTGTGCACGTTGTCGAACTCGTCGGCGATCTGGCCGAGCTTCTCCGCGTGGACGGTGGCCCGGACGGAGGCCAGCCTGGCACGCAGCTGGGTGGCGTCGGCGTCCGAGCCGTCCGCGGCGGCCTGCGCGAGCTCGGCCTGCAGGCCAGTGACCCGGGGGTCGGCGGCGGTGCGCTTGTTGACCTCGGCGGCGAGCACGACAGCGGCGGCGGGCGCGCCGCCGATCACCGAGGCGTAGGAGCCCTCGACGGCCGCGATCTCCATGTTGTCGTTCAGCGTCTCCGAGAACACCACGAACGCGCCGCCGTGATAGCGGGAGACCACGCAGAACACGATCGGGCCGTCGAAGTTGACGACCGCGCGGCCGATCTCGGCGCCGTA
>DATMKQ010000040.1:0-24741 GCA_035571275.1 Trebonia sp. | reverse complement strand
ACCTACGACCCGGACAACTTCTCCTTCCCGCACGGCACGCACCTGTGCGCGGTCGAGGTGGACACCGAGACCGGGGCAGTCCGGATCCGGTCGTACGTCGCGGTCGACGATGTCGGCGTCGTGGTCAACCCGCTGATCGTCGAGGGGCAGGTGCACGGCGGCATCGCGCAGGGCATCGCCCAGGCGCTGTACGAAGAGGCCGCCTACGACTCCTCGGGCAACCTGGAGACGGCGACGCTCGCCGACTACCTGGTGCCGTCCGCGGTCGACCTGCCGTCGTTCGTGACGGCGCGGACGACCACGCCGTCCACGGGCAACCCGCTGGGCGTGAAGGGCGTGGGCGAGGCGGGCACGATCGCGTCCACGCCGGCCGTGGTGAACGCGGTGATCGACGCGCTGCGACCGTTCGGGGTGCGCGACGTGCAGATGCCGTGCACTCCCGAGCGGGTCTGGCGCGCTCTGCAAGAGGCGGGCGGCTCGGCCGGCGGTGCGGCTGGCGGCTCGGCCGACGGTGCGGCTGGCGGCTCGGAAGGAGCGGCGCGATGATCTCCGCGAAGTTCGACTACATGCGGCCAGACTCGCTCGACGAGGCGATCAGGGCGCTTGCTTCCGGCGGTGACGACACCAAAGTGATCGCTGGCGGACAGTCGCTGATGCCGCTGCTGCGGATGCGGCTCGCGTTCCCCGACAAGCTCGTCGACATCGGCGGGCTAGCCGACCTGCGCGGCGTCAGGGACGTCGGGTCCGACCTCGAGATCGGCGCGCTGACCACGCACTACGAGGTCACCCGCGACCCCCTGATCAGGCAGCACTGCGGCCTGCTCGCGCAGGCGGCCGGGCTGATCGCGGACCCGGCGGTGCGGCACCGCGGCACGATCGGCGGCGGGCTCGCGCACGCCGACCCGGCGGGCGACTTGCCCGCTGTCATCACGGCGCTCGACGCGATTCTGGTCGTCCGCGGGCCGTCCGGGGTGCGGGAGATCAAGCCTGCCGACTTCTTCTCCGATTACCTCACGACGACGCTTGAGCCCGGCGAGATCCTCACCACCGTGCGGGTACCCAAGCTTTCCGGCTGGGGCTACCGGTACGAGAAGTTCAACGTCACGGCCCAGGCGTGGGCTGTCGTCGGAGTGGCCGCCGTAGCGCGGCGGGCTGACGGGCACGTCGAGCAGGCCCGCGTCGCCCTGACGAACATGGGCTCGGTGCCCATCAGGGCGCGGGCGGTCGAGGAGGCGGCGGCAGGTGCGCAGGCGACGGCCGCTGGCTTGGCGGCCGCGGCGGCGCACGCCGACGAGGGTACCAGCCCGCCGAGCGACCTGCGGGCGGCGGCGGACTACCGGCGGCACCTGGCCAGGATCCTCACCGGCCGGGCACTGGCAGCGGCGGCGGGCACATCCTGATCGCTTGCCGCGCGGCGAACCGGGCCGGGAGTCTTGCGGGGCGCAGACTCCCGGCCCGTCGCTTGTTTGACCTGTCGCGGACGCGGAAGAGGCATGCGCATACAATTTCCAGCTAGCAACGAACCACGGAGAAAGTAGTGACGTATGGCTATCGAGCTTGATAATTCGTTCACCGTTCCCGTGCCTCCCGAGCAAGCGTGGGACGTTCTGCTCGACGTGGAACGGATCGCTCCGTGCATGCCAGGCGCCAGCGTCACCTCGGTCGAGGGAGACGAGGTCACGGGCCAGGTCAAGGTGAAGCTGGGCCCGCTCTCGCTGACTTACAAGGGAACCGCCAAGTTCACCGAGAAGGACCAGGAAAACCACACGATGGCGCTCGAGGCTTCCGGCAAGGAGACCCGCGGCTCCGGCACGGCATCCGCGATCGTGCATGCCGGGCTGAAGCCGGCCGACGCCGAAGGCCAGACCACGGTGTCCATCCACACCTCGCTGAACGTCACCGGCCGTCCCGCGCAGTTCGGCCGCAGCCTGCTGCCCGAAGTGAGCGGCAAGCTGATCGCACAGTTCGCCGCGAACCTGGAAGCCCTGATCACCGCGGACGGCACCGCGGCAGGCGGGGCGGCCGCGCCGGCGGAAGACGCTTCCGAGGCGGGCGCAGCCGAGGCGGGTTCCCCCGAGGCGGGCGCAGGCGAGGCGGGCGCAGGCGAGGCGGGCGCAGGCACAGATTCCGCCGAGTCGGGCTCGGGCTCCGGTTCAGCCACCGCGGTGGCCACGGCGACCCCGCCCGCGGTGGCGCTGCCGCAGCAGGAAGACTCGCTCAACGTGATCAAGCTGGTCGGCGGCCCCCTCCTCAAGCGCGTTCTCCCTGTCGCCGCGGCCGGCGCCGTCCTAGCCCTCCTAGCCCGCCGCTTCCGCCACCTCCTCCGCCGCAACAAGTCCTAACTTGCCTCGGTGCGTACCTGGGCGCGAATAGCGCACCTAAGTACGCTCAGCGCCGGGGTCGCATCTAGCCCGCGGGCAACCTCAGCCCCGCTGGTTACACCACTGGCTGGTTCTTCCTGCGCCGAAAACACGATAGAACGTAGTGCTGAAGATCGGACCGGCTATGACCGGTCAACCCTTCAGCACAATCGGAAATCACACCTGGACACGCCATAGCCCCTCCTCGTCGGACGATCGTCGACGTAGCTGGCACACGCCTATGACGAGTCGTAACGGGGGTGGCTGGTGTGCCGGTTACCGGCCGCACCCGTCGCGGTGAGCCGGCGGGGACGGGGCTAGTGGACTAGGACGTCGGTTACCGGGAGGGATGAGTCGGCGGGGAGGCCCAGGGAGGACGGCGGGCGGCCGGTCGCGACGATTTCGGCGCCGAGCGCGGCGACCATCGCGCCGTTGTCGGTGCACAGGCCAGGACGCGGGACGCGCAGCCGGATGCCGGCCTGCTCGCAGCGTGCCTGGGCCAGGGCGCGCAACCGGGAGTTGGCGGCCACGCCTCCGCCGATCACCAGGTCGGACACGCCGTGCTGACGGCAGGCGTCGATGGCCTTTCTGGTCAGCACGTCGGCGACGGCCTCCTGGAACGACGCCGCGACGTCCGCGACGGGCACCGGCTCCCCGGCGTCGGCGCGGGCTTCCACCCAGCGGGCCACCGCGGTCTTCAGGCCGGCGAATGAGAAGTCCAGCGTGCCGTCGTGGTACTTGGCGCGCGGGAACCTGATCGCCGCGGGGTCGCCGGAAGCGGCGGCCCTGTCGATCGGCGGCCCGCCAGGGAACGGCATGCCGAGCACGCGGGCCACCTTGTCGTATGCCTCGCCCGCCGCGTCGTCGATCGTCGCGCCAAGCGGGTGCACGGATCCGGTCACGTCAGGCACGAGCAGCAGCGAGGAGTGCCCGCCCGACACCAGCAGCGCCACGCACGGCGACGGCAGCGGGCCGTGCTCGAGCTGGTCGACAGCGACGTGGGCGGCTAGGTGGTTCACGCCGTAAAGCGGCTTGCCGAGCGCGTAAGCGTAGGCCTTCGCGGCCGCCACGCCCACCATCAGCGCCCCGGCCAGCCCCGGTCCCGCGGTGACCGCCACCGCGTCGAGGTCGGCCGGACGGACACCCGCCTTGGCGAGCGCCCCCTCGAGCACCGGGATCATCGCCTCCAGATGGGCTCGGCTCGCCACCTCGGGCACCACGCCGCCGAATCGTGCGTGCTGGTCCATGCTCGACGCCACCTCGTCGGCGAGCAGGTCCCGGCCCCGCACGATGCCCACCCCGGTCTCGTCGCAGGACGTCTCGATGCCGAGCACCAACGGTCCGTCGATCAACGCAGCAGGTCCTTCCGCATCACGATCGCGTCCACCCCGGACGGCTGGTAGTACCCCCGGCGCACCCCGATCTCCTCGAAACCGCGCCGCTGGTACAGCCCCCGCGCCCGCGGGTTGTCCTCGCGGACCTCGAGAAAAACCTCGGCGCAGCCACGCTCCCGCGCTGCCTGCAGCAGCTCGCCAAGCAGCGCCGACCCGATACCTCTGCCCCAGTATGTCCGGGCGACCGCGATCGTCAGCACGTCCGCCTGGGTGCCGCCAGGGACGAACATCATCCCCGCGTATCCGGCCATCTCATGGCCGCCCTGGTCGGCGGCTTGTGTCTCGGCCACGAGGTACAGCCGGCTGGTCTTCGGCTGGACGACCTCCTCGGCGAACATCTCAGCCGTCCAGGGGTCGTCGGGAAACAGCTCGTGCTCCAGCGCCAGCACGTTCGTCAGGTCGGCCGGCTCCATCGGCCGCAGCCGCGTGGCATCGGGAGCGCGCCGTGCGCGCCATCCGGTCATCACTGCGACACCCGCTTCGGGGCGCCAGGCTCGCGAGCGTCCGGCCGCCGCAGGTACAGGGGATCGGCGGGCAGCAGCACGCCACCGGCCGCACCGTATCGGTCCGCACCGGCGGCATCGGCCGCACCCGGTGCGGCGAGGGCGTCAGTAACCACCCGGCAAACAGTCGCGGCCGCGGGATAGGTTGGCCCGTGGCCGTTCGGAAGAAAAGAGGGGTAGAGCAGACTGCCCTCGCCGACAGTCAGCAGCCCGCGGTCCGGCGCGGGGATGTCGGCGGGCGCGCTGACCTGGGGGGCGGTCATCCGGCGGCCGACGGCGTCGTAGCGGGCCCAGTAGACCTCGCGGCGGCGCGCGTCCGTCGCCACGAGAAAGTCGCGGCCGCCTTCGACGTCGGCGGCGATCACGTCGAGGGTGCAGACCCCGTACACGGGTATGCCGAGCGCCTCACCCAGCATCTTGGCGGTCATGATCCCCACGCGCAGGCCTGTGTACGGCCCGGGGCCGACGCCGACCGCGACGCCGGTGAGGTCGCCGCGTTCGGCTCCGGCGTCGGCGATCACCTTGGCGATCGCGGGCGCGAGCAACTCCGCGTGGCGGTGCGCGTCGACGGTGACGAGCTGGGCGAGCGGCTGTCTCCCGTCATGCAGCGCTACCGTCACCGCGGGCGTGGCGGTATCCAAACCGAGCAGCAGCACGACGTAAAAGGGTAGTCGACGCTGAGCTGCTTCTGCGCACGCTCAGTGCACCAGTTTGCCGGCGGCTTCCTGGGCAACCGTCTGGGCGGCCGTGGCGAGGTCGCTCATCGCGACCGGGCCGTAATTGCCGACGCCGGAGTGGTCGAGACCGTTCATCACGACGGTGACGATGACGTTGCGGTACCGGACGACGACCGTCGCCACGTCGGTGGTGGCGCCGTTCACGTTGAAGACCTGCGTGGCCTGGAACGCCACCGTGTCGTTGCCGCCTGGCATGCTCGACAGGTCGGTAACCGCCGCCTTCGGCTGGCCGCTGTGCGCTCCCGGATCCTGCTTGAGCTGCTGGTCCTCGGCGTACGCGTCGATCGCGGCAAACGTGGCGCTGCCGTCGCCCGAGGCTAGCCCGCTCGGCGTGTACGCCTCGATGTTCACCTCGAGCACGCGGTAGAGCGGCGCCTTGTCCAGTGTCCAGGTGCACTGGGTGTTGAGGCCGGAGTTCAGCGGCGGTACCGCGACCCTGGTCTGGCCGGGCAGGTACTGGCCGAGGGTAGCGCTGGACACGGTGTCACAAGCGTTCGGCACCTGCTGGATCTCGCCGGGCAGGAACGAGGTGATGAGCGAGTTGAGACCGACCCCCGCTGGATTGCCGCCGCCACCGGTGACGGAGATCACGATGTAAACCACGACCGCGATGACCACGGCCGCCGCACCGCCGCCGATCAAAAAGTGCCGCCTGCGCTTGCGGCGATCCGCGCGCCTTTCCTCGCGTGACTCGCTGCCGCGTCGGCGCCAGCGCTCGGAGAACGCCCCCATCGGGTCGTTGTCGGTCGGACCGGCCCAGTCTGAGTCCGGCCGCTCCGACTGAGGCTGGACCGGCGAGACACGCGAGACCGGCGAGCGCCGAGCCTGCGGCTGCGGCTGCAGCGACGACTGCGGCGGCTCCGGCTGCAGCGCCGACTGCGGGATCTCCTGAGGCACGGACGAGGGCGCGGACGAAGGCGCGGACGCGGGCCAGGGCTGGTCGTCCCACGGAGCCTTCGCCCGCTGATCCCGCGGCACAGCGTCATATCCCGCCCAGTCAGGCACGTCGTCTGGCACGTCATTGTCGCGACGTGCCCGACGGCCACGCGGCCGGTCAGGGAATGACCCATGCTGAGTCACGATGTGCCTCCGGTGAGGGGTTGGCGGTGCGGGTTCGTGACCTATAGACCAGGTAGACCCAAGAAGCCTGATACGTACAGGCCGAACTATAGACGATCGCCGACTTCCGCGGGTGGCAACTCAATGTCCTGCCAGCGCCCGCCAACACCGCGAATCCGCACGGTGCGGGGTGTGCTCTCAGGTTCTTCTCCCGAGCTGTCCGCGGGCATCCCCCGGGGCAAATCACCAAGGCCGACATCCCCGCTTGGGCCCGGGACGATGGTGATCTCGAGGCGGTCATCGGCCAGCCCTTCCGCTAGCCCTTCACCCCATTCCACGACGGTGACCGAGCTCGCGGTATCGGCGTCCAAGTCCAGATCGTCCAGTTCAAGGGCACTGCCCAGGCGGTACGCGTCCGCGTGCACCAGAGCCGGCCGGGGCCCGTCGTGCCCGCTGACGCGCCCGCCCGGGTGCCCGCCGACGTACCGGCCGTCGCGCCAGCCGGAGCCAGCGCCAGACCGCAGCGCGCCCGCCAGCGGCGGGTGGACTCGCGCGATGACGAAGGTCGGCGACGTCACAGGTCCGCGTATCCCGAGCCCGTCCCCAATCCCCTGGGTCAGCGTGGTCTTGCCCGCGCCGAGCGGACCGCTCAAGATCACCAGGTCCCCGGAAGTCAGCACGGCGGCGAGCCGCCGCCCAAGCACGCGCATGTCCGCCGCCGTCGCGATGGTCACTTCCACGTTCACGCGTACGACCTTGGCACACGGCCGCCTATTCCGGTAACGATCTCGTAGGAGATGGTGCCGAGCAGTTCGCCCCACTCCTGTGCCGTAGCCTCACCGCTATCCCCCGGCCCGAACAGCACAACCTCATCCCCCACCGC
Organism: Trebonia sp.; assembly: GCA_035571275.1. Taxonomy (GTDB): domain Bacteria; phylum Actinomycetota; class Actinomycetes; order Streptosporangiales; family Streptosporangiaceae; genus Trebonia. Next base: position 17,805 of record DATMKQ010000040.1, on the reverse strand, counting down.
CACCGGCTCATCGCCGAAGTCGATGACAAGCTGGTCCATGCAGACCGTCCCGGCAATCGGCCAGCGCCGCCCGCGCGCGAACAGCAGCGGCAGGCCCGAGGCCGAACGCGGCACTCCGTCGGCGTACCCAAGCGGCAGCAGGCCAAGAGTGGTCTCGCGGGCGGTGACGTACCGGTGGTTGTACGACACGCCGCTCCCGGCCGGAACCCGTTTCACCATCGCCAGCCTGGCCCGCAGCGTCATCGCTGGCCGCAGCCACGGCGGTGCCCCACCGGGCAGCGTGGACAGGCCGTAGACGCCGCCGCCGATCCGGACCAGGTCATAGCGCGCCTCGGGCACGAGCAGCGCTCCCGCCGTGTTCGCGATGTGCCTGACCTCGGGGGTGACTCCGGCCTTTTCCGCGACGGCGACCGCCTCGCCGAACGCGGCCAGCTGCCCCGCCACGGACTGGTTGCCAGGTTCGTCGGCGGACGCGAAGTGCGACCAGAGCCCGACGACGCTCACCCGCCCCGCGGCCTGGGCTGCCAGCGCCTCGTCGAGCACGGCCGGCCAGTCGGCGACGGTCGCGCCGCCCCGGTTCAGCCCGGTGTCGGCCTTCAGGTGCAGCCGGGCGGGGCGCCGGGGCCGCCCCGCCGCCTCGGCGGCCGCGGCGATCCGCCGTACCATGTCCACCGAACCGGCGGTCAGGTCGACGCGGGCCTCGATCGCCGCGCGGTGCGCGTCAGAATCGATCGCCATCAGGCACAGCATGGGGCTGTCGATGCCCGCCGCGCGCAGTTCGAGCGCCTCGGCCACGTGCACTACGCCAAGCCAGTGCGCGCCGCCATCGATCGCCGCGCGGGCCGCGGGCACCGACCCGTGCCCGTAACCGCCGGCCTTGACGACCGCCATGACCGCACTGGGCGCGACGTGCTCGCGCAACGCGGCGACGTTGCCCGCGATCGCATCGAGGTCGATCAGGGCTTGCGCGTGACTATCCATGACCGTCTATGTTAAAGCGTGCGGAAAGCCATCGGCAGCGCCCTGACCACGTCGGACGCGCCTATCGGCGCCTCGCCGCCGGCACCGGCGGCACTGGCGGCACCGGCGTCCGCCGCCGCGAGTCGCCCGGCGATCCCGTGCAGGTAGGCGGCCGCTATCGCGGCTTCTGGCGGCAGCAGGCCCTGCGCGAGCAGCGCGCCGGCCAGCCCCGACAGCACGTCGCCTGAGCCGGCGGTGGCGAGCCACGATGTTCCGGTGGTGTTGACGAGCACCGGATCCGTTCCGTCTGGCGGCGCGATCACCGTCGTCGACCCCTTAAGCAGCACGCACGCGCCGACGGCCGTCGCGGCCCGCCTGGCATGCTCGAGCCGCCGCGCTTCGACGTCCGCGGGGTCGGCGTCGAGCAGCCGCGCGAGTTCTCCCGCGTGCGGGGTGAGCAGCGTCGGTGCCGGGCGCGGCAGCAGGTCCCGCCGCCGGGCCAGCAGCGACAGCCCGTCCGCGTCGACCAGCACCGGCAGGCTGGTCCCGAGGACGGCGGCCAGCCGCCGCTCCGCTTCCTGCGTCACACCCATTCCAGGGCCGGCGACCCACGCCTGCACCCGTCCCACGTTGTCAGGGAACTCGCCTGCTGGCGAAGATCCTTTATTTTCTTCTGAACGATCGGGGCTTTCTCTCCCGAGTTCAGTTATCACGACTTCGGGCCAGACCTGGCGGACGGCCGCCGCCGCGGCTGGCGCGGTAACGAGCCGGACCATGCCGGCGCCGCCGTGCACCGCGCCACCGGTAGAGAGCAGCGCGGCGCCGGTAAACCTGTCGCTGCCGGCCAGCAGCCCGAGGACGCCGCGCCGGTACTTATCCGACTCAGGACCAGGGCGCGGGATCATCGCGCTGATGTCGCCGCGCTGCGGCGCCGACGCGTCGGGAGGCTCGAGAAGGTGCGGTTCGAGCCCGATATCAACGAGTTCGACGACCCCCGCGTGCCTGGCGCCCGGGTCGATCAGGAGACCGGGCTTGACCGTGCCGAACGTCACGGTGATGTCTGCCCGCACGGCGGGTCCATCGACCGCCCCGGTGTCCGCGTCGATACCGCTCGGCAGGTCGACCGCGACGGTCGTCCCGGCGGCATTCGCCGCCAGCTGCGCCAGCGTGGCGTACGGGTCGCGGAGGCCGCCCTTGCCGCCGATGCCGAGCATCCCGTCGATGATGACATCGGCATGCCCGATCGCCTGCTGTATCTCGCGCCCGGCGTCATAGCCGTCAGCCAGGTCTGGCCTGGTGTCATCGACGGCTCGGGGTGCCGCGACAGCGGTGAGCCAGCCGCCGGCGGCCCGCAGGGCAGCGGCGCCGCCCGGGTGAATGCGCGGCCCCGCCTGGATCGCGGTCACGGCGGCACCGCGGCCGGCGAGCAGCGCCGCCGCGTACAGCGCGTCCCCGCCGTTGTCGCCGGTGCCCGCGAGCACCACGACCCGCGATCCGTACACCCCGCCCGGCTTCGCACGCAGCACCGTCACGCACACAGAAGCCAGCCCCGCCGCGGCCCGCTGCATCAGCGCGCCGTCTGGGACCAGCCTCATCAGGGCGGCTTCCGCCACCCGAACCTTGGCTACCTGGTAAGCGTCACGCACGTTGGATAGTCTGCCCTATCCCGCACGTGTTCACCCTCGGTGAACACCGGGCGGCCGATCAGTGCATCGCCAGGCGGACGGCGTCCGCGAGCTGGCCCGCGAGGTCTTCGGCCAAGACGGTCTCGCGCGCCTCGACCATCACGCGGATGGCGGGTTCGGTGCCGCTTGGCCGCAGCAGGATCCGCCCGGCGGCGCCGAGCTGTTCTCGCGCGGTCCTGACCGCCTGGTCGAGCGAGGGGTCGGCCATCGCACGGTTCTTGTCGCCGCGGACGTTGATCAGGACCTGCGGGTACCTCGTCATCATCTTGGCCGCGGCGGACACCGGAATGCCGCTGCGGTTCACCGCGGCCAGCAGGTGCAGGCCGGTCAGCACGCCGTCGCCGGTGGTGGCGTGGCCCATCTGGATGATGTGACCCGACTGCTCTCCGCCGAGCACGTACCCGCCGTCCCGCATGGCGGCGTAGACGTGCTTGTCACCGACCGGGGTCTGGACCACGGTGATGCCGGCGGCGCGCATGGCGTCGTGGAAGCCGAGGTTGGACATCACCGTCACCACGACGGCGTCGCCCGAGAGCTTCCCGGCGGCCTTGAGTTCGGAGGCGAGGACGGTCAGGATCTGATCGCCATCAAGCGGGGCGCCGTCCGCGTCCACCGCGAGGCACCGGTCGGCGTCGCCGTCGAACGCGAGGCCGCCGTCCGCACCGTGCTCCACGACGGCCGCGGCAATGGTCTCCAGGTGCGTGGACCCGCAGCCGGCGTTGATGTTCAGCCCGTCGGGAGCGGCCCCGATGGCGATGACCTCCGCGCCGGCCCGGCGCAGGGCGCGGGGCCCGATGCTGTAAGCGGCGCCGTGCGCGCAGTCCACGACGATCCGCAGTCCGTGCAGCGCGGGTCGTCCGCCTTCTGCTAGCTGGAGGCTGCCAAGCAGATGGTCAAGGTAGTCCTCGTGCTTGGAGTAAGCGTCCGTGACCCGGCCGAACCCGGCCGCCGGCTCCTCCCCGGCGCCGGCTTCGGCGGCGGGCAGTCGCGCCTCTATCTCGTCCTCGACGTCGTCGGGCAGCTTGACCCCGCCGCGGCCGAAGAACTTGATCCCGTTGTCCTGAGCCGGGTTGTGGCTGGCGGAGAGCACCACGCCGAAATCCGCGCCAAGCGCCCCCGTGAGGTAGGCAACACCTGGCGTCGGGATTACCCCCAGCCTGAACACGTCCACGCCCGAACTGGCGAGACCCGCGACGACGGCGGCCTCGAGGAAGTCGCCGGACGCGCGAGAATCGCGTCCGATCACCGCTGTCGGTCGTCCCGGTCGTCCCGGGCGTCCCGGATGCGCGGACGGAATGGCGGTCGGTGCGAGGACCGGCACCGCCGCCAGGGCTAGATCCATCGCGAGCCGCGCGGTCAGATCTCGCCCAGCGACTCCTCGAACACCGTCAGTACCGAAGATTCGGCCCATGTCGGCTTGCAGGCGTGCCGGCCGACGGCTAGCGCTTGGAGTACTGAGGAGCCTTGCGGGCCTTCTTGAGGCCGTACTTCTTCCGTTCCTTCACCCGGGCGTCCCTGGTGAGGAACCCTGCCTTCTTCAGCGACGGGCGGTTCTCCGGGTCGACGAGGATCAGCGCGCGAGCCAGCCCGAGCCGCAGCGCGCCGGCCTGGCCGGTCACGCCGCCGCCACCGATGAGCGCGATCACGTCGAACTTGTCCTCCGCGCCGAGCGTCACGAACGGCTCGCTGACGATCTGCTGGTGCACCTTGTTGGGGAAGTACCCGTCGAGGGTGCGGCCGTTGATCTTCCACTGGCCGGTGCCCGGCACGATCCTGACGCGAGCGACGGCCTCCTTGCGGCGGCCCGTGCCAGAGGCGTGCCCGGTGATTACCGGCCGGCGCGCGGCCGCGCGCGGCGCCGCGGCTTCTGCCGACTCGGTGGTGTACTCGGACGGGGCTTGCTCGCTGTCGACACTTTCGCCTTCGCCTTCGCCGGCGCCGACGACCTGGTCGTTGAAGTAAGCCACTTCGTCTGCGGGCGTCTGTTCGCCAGTGGACTCGGACACGTTGCTGTTCCTCACGCTTCCTTGCGGCACTTACTGGGAAATCTGCCTGATCTCGTACGGCTGCGGCTGCTGGGCCTGGTGCGGGTGATGCGGACCCGCGTAGACCTTCAGCTTGCTCAGCGTCTTGCGGCCGAGGGAGTTCTTCGGCAGCATGCCCCTGACCGCCTTCTCCACCACGCGCTCCGGGTGCTTGGCCATCAGGTCGGCGTAGCTGACGGCGCGCAGGCCGCCCGGGTAACCTGAGTGGCTGTATGCCTGCTTCTGCTGCAGCTTCTCGCCGCTGATAGCGACCTTGTCCGCGTTGACGACGATGACGAAGTCACCGGTATCGACGTGCGGAGCGAAAATGGGTTTGTGCTTGCCTCGCAGCAGCACTGCCACATGGCTGGCCAGGCGGCCGAGCACCACGTCAGTGGCGTCGATGACATGCCACTGCCGCGTGATGTCACTGTCTTTCGGGCTGAAAGTGCGCACAGTCGTTAAGCCTTCGCATGTGGTTCGTGATCCGGGAGACCCTGCCGCCGGGCCGCATCAGCCTGAACATCTACCGATGACTTATCCGCCGGCGGAGTCTGTCGCTCCACCCGCATCCGCGATCGGGGCAGCGGGCGAAACACCCGGTGCTGCTCATCGCGGATAGCGCCAATGCAGCATACTCCGAATCCGTGCCTAGTGCCAAAGCACACGGATCCGTTGCCGCAGGAACGTCTCAGTGTAGCGCCTCCAGCCACAAACAGCATCACGCTGGCACCGGGGGGCCCAAAGTTCTGCTACCAGCCGTGTCAGGCTTGCATCGACGCTACGCTCGTTGATATGGGATACCGGGGTGACGACGCCTCCCGTACCCGAGCGGACTCACGGCGCCAGCCCCGGCAGTCGTCGTCGCGCACGGGACCGGGGGCTCTGGGGTCATGGGACGACGGTTCGGCGGGTTATAGCCAGGACGACGAGTACGCGACCCCTGGCGGCGAATACGGCGGCTACACACCGGACGACTCATACGCGGGGTACGAGAACTACGGGCAGCCCGGCGGCCACGCCGCCCCCGGCCCCGGCCCCGGTCCCGGCGCTTACGGGGACACTGACGGGTACGCGAGCGGGAACCGTTACGCGGACAGCGGCGGATATGCCACCAGCGATGGCTACGCCGACAGCGGCGGGTACCCGACCAACGGCGGGTACGCGGACAACAGCGGCTACGCGGACAACGGCGGCTACGCGGACAACGGCGGCTACGCGGACAGCGGCGGCTATCCCGCCAGCGGCGGCTACGCGGACAACAGCGGCTATCCCGCCGGCGGCGGCTACGCCGACAGCGGCGGCTATGCCGACAGCGGTGGTTACGCCGACAGCGGCGGCTACGCGGACAGCGGCGGCTACGCCGCCGACGGCCGTTATGGCACCCAGTACGACCAGCACTCTGGCTACGGCCAGCAAGGCGGCTATGGCGGCTATCCGACCCCCGGCTACGGCGGCTCGGGCGGCTATCCAGCCCTTGGCGCTGGTTCCGGCGACCAGGAGCCGGGGCGGTATAGCGGCGCGGGCAACGACTGGTACAACGCCCAGCCGGCGGCCGCGTCGGGTTCGGGCTTCGCCGATACCGGCACCCTCGACACGCGCGCCGTCGGCGCCTACGGCACCGGCCCTCGCCCGGCCGCTCCCGACCTCGGCGGATATGACGAGACGGGATACGACGGATACCAGGACGACGACGCCTCGTCCCAGCTCTCGGCGCACGATCCGGCCCGTGGCTTCCCGCCCTCGCGAACCGGGCCGCGGGCCCAGTTGGACGCGGCCCCGCAGGACCTGGGGCACTCTGGTCAGCAGGAGCGCTATGACGACGGTCAGTACGACTCGTACACCGGTTACGACGGTCAGGGCGAATACGACCAGACCCAGGGCTACAGTCAGGTCGGCGGATACCAGGCGACCCGCGGGTACGACCAGTATGGCGAGCCATCGGCCTTCGATACGCGCCGCTACGACCTCGATTCTGACTACGACGCAGGACCGGCGCTTGACCTCGTTACCGGTTACGACGACGACGACCCGTATCAGGAGCGCTACGGCGACAGCGGCACGGGTCCCCGGCCCCACGGCGGGAAGAAGCAGAAGAAGAGAGGCGGCAAGCGCGTCAAGCTGCTGCTGCTTTCTGCTGCGGCGGTCGTCGTCGTGGGGATCGCGGGCGCGGCCGTCTACACCTTCGCCCTCAAGCACAAACCGGCGGCCAGTAACTCGTCGCTGGCCGGCCCGCTGCCCAGCGCAGGCTCGACCTCGGCCGCGACCGCCGCCTGCGTGAAGCAACTTGGCCCGTATTGCCATATCCAGCTGCGCACAGAGGACCCCGTGCCGCTGACGCTGACCGAGCTGTATCCGCCGGCCTTCACGAACGAGACCGACCACGCCTCTTTCACCCGGCTCGCCACCAAGCTGGACAAGACATGCTCCAACGCGGTGATCGGCCAGGACCTGATCAGCGCGCTGAAGTCCGATAAGTGCACGCAGGTGCTGCGAGCAAGCTACGCGTCCGGCGACAACACGATCCTGGGCACGATCGGCGTCCTCAACCTGGAGTCCACCAACGACGCGCACCACGCGGGCAAGCTCGTAGGCCAGAACGACTTCATCGCGCCACTCAGCACGTCGAAAGGCGTCGGCAGCAAGCTCGGCTCGGGAACAGGGGTCGTGGAGGCCGAGTACAAGGGCCACTACCTGATCCTTATCTGGGCGGAGTTCGCCACGGGGAAAGCTCCCAAGACCCCCGCGCAGGATCACCTGCTCGAGCAGTTCGAATCGGACCTGGTGGCCGGCACGGCCAACCCGGCCCTCAGCGAGCGCATGGTCAACGGCTCCCCGTCGACCACCGTCGGGTAACCGGGGCTCAGTCGCGGAGCCGGCGAGTCTCGGCCGCCCGCTCCGCGAGCCGGTGCGGGTCCGGATAGCAGACTTCCTCTAGGCACAAGCCGTGCGGCGGGACAACCCGGACCGCCGGGTCCCGGACCGCGGTCGCCAGCACGGAGGACGGCCAGGAAGCCGGGCGGCTGCCCTGGCCGACCGGCAGCAGCGCGCCGACCAGCGCCCTGACCATGTTGTGGCAGAACGCGTCGGCCACCACGCAGCCCACCGCCACGCCTTCGGCGTCCCGCTGCCAGTCCAGCCGCCGCAGCGCGCGCACCGTCGTGGCGCCCTCGCGGCGCCGGCAGAAGGCCGCGAAGTCATGCTCGCCAACCAGTTCGGCCGCGGCCGCGTTCATGGCGGCAAGGTCGAGGCGGCGGGGGTGCCAGAGCGTGTCGTACCGGCGCAGCGGATCGGCGGTGGCGGGGTCGTCGCAGATCCGGTAGGAGTAGCGGCGCCACAGCGCGGAAAACCTGGCGTCGAACCCGTTCGGGGCCGACCCTATCGCGTGCACCCGGACGTCGGGCGGCAGCGCCCGCGCCAGGCGCCGCAGCGCCTCCCCGGCACCGGCGGCCCAGGCGTCCTCGGGCAGATCCGCGTGCGCCGCCTGGCCACGCGCGTGCACTCCCGCGTCGGTACGGCCGGCGACGGTGAGCCGCGGCGCTTCCGGGAGCCTTAGCACCCGTTCAAGACCCTGTGCCAGCACGCTTTCCACGGTGCGGCGGCCAGGCTGCGCCGCCCACCCGGAAAATCCCGTCCCGTCATAGGAAAGATCAATTTTTACCCGAACGGACAGCGCTTCCTCCCCAGGGTCCGCTCCGGACGCCCGGCGGGCACGGCCACCGGAGGCTGACATGATTGTGGGCCGAAGAGTTCCCGCTGGGGATCCCTCCGGCCCACGATCGTCGTTGCTTGCCCACGCAAGCCAGGGCGCTGTCAGGCCCTGGTGTCGTCCTCGACGGCGGCGTCCGCGTCGGTCTCGTCGCCGGCCGCCGCGGTCACCTCCGCCTCGGGCTCGTCTTCGGCCTCGTCGTCGTCCTCGTCGGCCTCTTCAGCTTCGGCGGCTTCCGCATCGAGGGCCTCGGCGTCGGTCGCCTCATCCTCCGCAACCTCAGCCTCGGCGGCCTCATCAGGCGCGGTGGTCTCCCCGACCGTGGCGGCCGAGGAGCCCGCGGCCGCCACGGTCGCCGTGGCGCGGCGGGCGCGGCGGCGCGGCCTGGCCGCGGTGACCTCGTCGCTGACAAGCTCGATGACCGCCATCGGGGCGGCGTCGCCCTTGCGCGGACCGAGCTTCGTGATGCGGGTGTAGCCACCGTCGCGGTCGGCGAAACCGGGACCGATCTCGGTGAACAGCGAGTGCACGACGCTCTTGTCAGGAACCACGGTCATCACCTGGCGACGCGCGTGCAGGTCACCTCGCTTCGCGAAGGTGATCAGCTTCTCCGCGTACGGGCGCAGCCTGCGCGCCCGTGCCTCGGTCGTGGTGATCTTCCCGTGCTCGAACAGTGCGGCGGCCAGGTTCGCCAGCATGTGCTTCTGGTGAGCCGGGCTGCCCCCCATCCGGGCACCCTTGGTAGGCGTGGGCATTGGAACCCTTTCTATTGCGCCGTACCGGGCCAGTACCGCTTAGTACTGCTCGGTCTCGACGTAGCTCTCTTCTTCATCGCCGGCGAAGGCGTCCACGGCACTGCTCGGGTCGAACCCGGGCGGGGAGTCCTTGAGCGCCAGGCCCATGTCGACCAGCTTCTGCTTCACTTCCTCGATCGACTTCGCGCCGAAGTTCCTGATGTCGAGGAGGTCCTGCTCGCTGCGCGCGACCAGTTCGCCCACGGTGTGGATGCCCTCGCGCTTGAGGCAGTTGTAAGACCGGACGGTGAGGTTCAGGTCCTCGATCGGCAGCGCCAGGTCCGCCGCGAGCGCGGCGTCCGTCGGCGACGGGCCGATGTCGATGCCCTCGGCGTCGACGTTGAGCTCCCTCGCGAGGCCGAACAGTTCCGTCAGCGTCTTGCCAGCGCTCGCCACCGCGTCGCGGGGACGCATGCACGGCTTGGTCTCGACGTCCAGGATCAGCCGGTCGAAGTCGGTGCGCTGCTCGACGCGGGTGGCCTCCACCTTGTAGGTCACGCGGAGCACCGGCGAGTAGATGGAGTCGACCGGAATCCGGCCGATCTCCTGGCCCGGCTGCTTGTTCTGGGTAGCGGAGACGTAGCCGCGGCCGCGCTCGACCGTGAGCTCCATCTCGAGCTTGCCCTTGCTGTTGAGCGTGGCGATGTGCAGTTCGGGATTGTGCACCTCGACACCGGCCGGCGGCGCGATGTCGGCCGCGGTGACCGCCCCAGGGCCCTGCTTGCGCAGGTACATGACCACGGGCTCGTCGTGCTCGGAAGAGACCACAAGCTGCTTGAGGTTCAGGATGAGGTCGGTGACGTCTTCCTTTACCCCGGGAACCGTGGTGAACTCGTGCAACACGCCCTCGATGCGGATCGAGGTGACCGCAGCCCCCGGAATGGAGGACAGCAGGGTCCGCCGAATGGAGTTCCCGATCGTGTAACCGAACCCGGGCTCCAGCGGCTCGATCGTGAACTTCGACCGGTAATCGCCGACTTGTTCTTCACCAAGCGATGGACGCTGTGCGATGAGCATGTGACTTTCCTTTCCCGACGACCGCTATATGACGCCGGAACGGCGACGAGCGCTTGTCGCTCGTCGTTTCTTACTTCGAGTAATACTCGACGATGAGCTGCTCCTGGACCTGGGTGTCGATCTGCGCCCGGGCCGGGAGCTGGTGCACCATGATGCGCATCTGGTCAGGCAGCACCTCGAGCCAGGCGGGCACGATCCGCTCGCCGGCCTCGGCGCGGGCGATCACCATCGGGGTCAGCTCGAGAGACTTGGGCGTGACCTCAACGACGTCGTTGTCGCTTACCCGGAAGGACGGGATGTCGACGCGCCTGCCGTTGACCAGGAAGTGGCCGTGCCTCACGAGCTGGCGGGCCATGTCGCGGCTCTTGGCGAACCCGGCACGGTACACCACGTTGTCCAGGCGGCTCTCCAGGATCTGCAGCAGGGTCTCGCCGGTCCGGCCGGACTTGCCGGCCGCCTCGGTGTAGTAGCCACGGAACTGCTTCTCCAGCACACCGTAGATCCGCCGAGCCTTCTGCTTCTCGCGGATCTGCAGCAGGTACTCGCTGTCCTTCTGGCGGATCCTGCCGTGCTCACCCGGCGGGTACGGCCGGATCTCGATCGGGCACTTCGGCGAATCGCACTTCGAGCCCTTAAGGAACAGCTTTACCTTTTCGCGGCGGCACAGCTTGCAGTCCGCCCCTGTGTATCGAGCCATCAGTCTCTCCTCAGACCCTGCGCCGCTTGGGCGGACGGCAGCCATTGTGCGGAACGGGGGTGACGTCCTGGATGGAACCCACCTCAAGACCGGTCGCCTGCAGCGACCTGATCGCGGTCTCACGACCGGAGCCCGGTCCCTTCACGAAGACATCTACCTTGCGCATCCCGTGCTCCATGGCACGCCGCGCCGCGGCCTCCGCAGCCTGCTGGGCGGCATACGGGGTGGACTTGCGCGAGCCCTTGAACCCGACCTGGCCCGAGGACGCCCACGAGATCACGTTCCCGGTCGGGTCCGTGATCGAGACGATGGTGTTGTTGAACGTGGACCGGATGTGGGCGTGTCCGTGAGCTACGTTCTTCCGCTCCTTGCGGCGCACCTTCTTCGGCGCGCCCTGGCTGCTCTTACGAGGCGGCATCTGCTTCCTGACTCCTGAGGTGATCGGTCCGCTGGGGGACTACTACTTCTTGCCGGCCTTCTTCTTGCCGGCGACGGTCTTCTTCTTGCCCTTGCGGGTGCGTGCGTTGGTCTGCGTTCGCTGACCGTGCACCGGTAGCCCCCGGCGGTGCCTGATGCCCTGGTAGGAGCCGATCTCAATCTTACGGCGGATGTCGGCCTGCACCTCGCGGCGCAGGTCACCTTCGACCTGGTAGTTTGCGTCGATCCAGTCGCGCAGCTTGAGTAGGTCGTCGTCTGACAGGGAGTGGACCCGGGTGTCGGCACTAACGCCAGTCGCGGCGATGGTCTCGAGAGCCCGGGTGTGGCCGATGCCGTAGATGTAGGTAAGCGCGACCTCGAGCCGCTTGTCACGCGGCAGGTCAACGCCGGAAAGACGTGCCATGGGCGGGCAGTTCTCCTTCGTGTGGTGGAGGTCCTTCGCACCGCTCCCCGTCCCTGCCCAGGACCGGGCCCCGGCCTCCAACCGGGGGATGCGGGCCACTGCCCGCCCGCGATGCGCGTACTACGTCGCGTATTCGGTTATATGCGTATTCAGCTTATGCGGCCGGGCTACCCGTATTACCCTTGACGCTGCTTGTGCCGAGGGTCCGAGCAGATGACCATGACGCGGCCGTGGCGACGGATGATCCTGCACTTGCTGCAGATCTTCTTGACGCTCGGCTTGACCTTCACGGCTAACTCTCCTCTAGCCCGCTTCGCGGGCCGGTCGGTCTCCGGCGCCTGGACGCCGGGGCTGTAGTTACTTGTACCGGTAGACGATGCGACCGCGGCTGAGGTCATACGGGCTCAGTTCCACGACCACCCTGTCGTCGGGAAGGATCCGGATGTAGTGCATCCGCATCTTCCCGCTGATGTGGGCGAGAACCTTGTGCCCGTTGTCCAGCTCCACCCGGAAGAAGGCATTTGGCAACGTCTCGACCACCGTGCCCTCGATCTCGATGGCGCCGTCTTTCTTGGGCATATCCTCCGCGCTTCGTCGTGCGTAGTCTTGGTTGGTTATCGTGCTGGTTCGCAACTGCCCAGGCAGAATGCCGGGCTGGGCGTGACGCGCTCCCCGTGGCGCAAGGCCACATGGAAAGCCAGCCGATGGGCCGCAGCAGAGTCTACTAGACCGATCACCCCAGCGCGAACTGTGCTGCATAACAGCGCTAGCGGGGCACATATTCCCGGCCGAGCATGGCTGGCCCTGGGCGACTGAGTACCGAGCATAGCGAGCCCTCACGCGGATGAGTAACGCAATCGGGGAGGTAAGCGCTGTCGGCGCGGGAGCCCGTGCATCGATCGCACGGGCCCGACTCAGGAGGAAAGCATGCGCACATCCCTCACCCGGGCACTCGCCGGGACCGCGGTTGTCGCGGCGGCGATGCTGGCGGCGGCGGGCACCGCCAGCGCGGCGGGCGCGACACCCAAGTTGCCGACGACGCTGACGGCCACGGACGCCAAGGCTGTCATCGCACCCGGCCAGACGGACCTCATCACCGGCACCCTGAGGTCCGGCAGCAAGCCGGTGGCGGGCGAGTTTGTGTACCTCGACCGCCTCGTCAAGGGCAAGTTCGTCGCGGTCGCGGGCGACCGTACCGGCTCGGCCGGTCACGTGTACTTCACGGTCAAGCCGTCGGCGACCACCAGCTTCCGGCTTGCGTACCTGGGCACGGCCAAGTACGACGGCTCACACAGCAATGTCGTCACGATCCTGGTGATCAAGCCGAAGGCACCGACCACGCTGACGGCCACCGAGTCCAAGACCACCATCAACCCCGGCCAGACGGACCAGATCACCGGCACCCTCCTGTCCGGGACCAAGGCGGTTTCCGGCAAGCACGTGTACCTCGAGCGCACCGTCAAGGGCAAGTGGGTCGCGGTGCAGCAGGACGTGACCGGCGGGTTCGGCCACGTGTTCTTCACGGTCAAGCCGGCGCAGACCGCCACTTTCCGGCTCGTGTTCCTCGGCACGGCCGCTTACAAGGCCTCACACAGCAATGTCCTCACCGTCCTGGTAGTCAAGGCGCCGACGTCGCTGACGGCTACTGAGTCCAAGACCACCATCAAGCCCGGCCAGTCGGACCTCATCACCGGCACCCTGCTGTCCGGCACCAAGGCCGTGGCGAGCCAGTTCGTGTACCTTGACCGCCTCGTCAATGGCAAGTTCGTGGCGGTGGCGGGCGACCGCAGCGGCGGGGCCGGCCACGTGTTCTTCACGGTCAAGCCGTCAAAGACCTCTACTTACGAGCTGGTGTTCCGCGGCACCAGCTTCTACGCCAGCTCGCACAGCAATGCCGTTACCGTCGTAGTCAGCTAACAACAAAATAAGACCGGCACGCGGGCCAGCGGATCCAGGCCATCGGATCCGCTGGCCCGCAGGCGCGAGCACGGGGACGGCACATGCGCATATGCCAACATTCAGGCTTACGGATGTGGGACCATGCTGACGCGATGGGGACCGGGGCGGACGGCTTCGATGAGGCGCTCGCGCGCGCTAGGTCGGGCGACGAGACTGGTTTCCTGCTGCTCTGGGACGCGCTGCATCCGCGCCTCCTGCGTTATCTACAGGTTCTCGGCTGCGACGACGTCGATGACGTGGCCAGCGAGACCTGGCTGCAGGTAGTGCGCGACCTGCACAAATTCAAGAAGGGCGGCGCGGACGACTTCCGCGCCTGGATATTCACCATTGGCCGTCATCGGGCGGTCGACGCGGCCCGGTCAAGGATCCGGTTCCGCGACAAGATTCTGGCCACGTACGCGGTGCCGCCGCAGGTCGACCCGAACCCGGTGGAAGACGAGGTGCTCGCCGGGCTATCCACCCGACAGGCGGTGGCCATGGTGGCCCGCCTGTCCAGAGATCAAGCGGAGGTCGTAGCGCTGCGGATCATCGCCGGACTTGACACCGACGCGGTCGCCCGCATCCTGCGCAAATCGCCGGGCGCGGTCCGCGTCGCCCTGCACCGGGGGTTGCGGACGCTGTCTGACGACCCGCACATCCGAGACATCGAGAAGGTGGAGCAGTGAGCACGGGGTTTCGTGATGAACCCGGCTCCCGCGAGCCCGGGCTCGATCAGCTGATCAGGGCGCTGACCGCGGACGGGTATCCGCAGGAGCTCGCCGGACGAGAGACGGCCCTCGCGGCCTTCCACACCGCGCGGAGACAGCCCCAGCCGCGCCGCCGGGTTTGGCTGAACGTCCGGCCCACCGGGTCCGCGCGGCTCGGCGCGGTGGCGGGCGCCGTCACCGTGACCCTGGCTGCCCTCACCGCTGCCGCGTACGCGCAGGCACTTCCCGCGCCTGTGCAGCGCATCGCGTACAGCGTGTTCTCCTCGTTCGGCGTGCCGGACAGCCATCCTGCCGCTCCCGCGCAGCCGCATGCTTCTCCTAGATCGGCGCACGTCCGGGGCACCTCCGGGCGCCACAGCGTTCCCTCGCGGTCCGCGAGGAGCCGCTGCCCATGCGCGGCTAAGGGCACACACCGCGCGATCAAGGGCTCCACCCTGACCCTGGCGGCCGCACGTACACAATTCCCGGCGAACGGGTGGGACTCCTTCGCGGGCAGGCTGAGCTACCAGGGTCGCTCGGAACAGGGCGTGCGGCTGGTTCTCCTCGAACAGACAGTCGGCAGCTCCAGCTGGCGGCACGAGGGCAGCGGCGTGACGGGACCGCGCGGCCGGGTCAGGGTCGGCGTACCGCATCTGACACGGAACGCCAGCTTCGAACTCGCCTCGCCGAACGGTACCGTCGTCAGCCCGCCGATTTCCGTCACGGTGATCCCGCACGTGTCATTCTGGCGCGGATCCGCGCAGCCGGGCATCAACCGGCTGGTGGCGGGCTCGCACTTCGGTGACGTCGGTGATGTGGTCGTCCTGGAGGAACTGGTGGCCGGCGCCTGGCAGACCGTGGCGAGTCATCCGCTCGACAAGGCCCACCAGGCATCTTTCGATCTTCCCGAGGCCAAGTCAGCCGGACACTATTACCGGGCCCTGCTACCGGCCACAAGCTCGCACGGTGCCTCGGTCAGCCAACCCGTCCATGAGCCGGCCGCTAAGGTTCTCACCGGCGATCGGGTTGTAGCGACCCATCCCGCCGCGCTTCCTACCGACATACCAGGCCACCGCACGCCACATCATCACCAAGGCGGTCCGGTCAGCCCGGGTCCGGCCCCGACGTATATCGCCCCCACGTGGATCGTGACCCCGGGTCCGTCGCCGAGTCCGTCCCCGAGCCCTGCCGCCGAGGTTAACGACCTGGTATAAGACCGCGGGCGGTGTTACGGGTGATCGGGTGGCCGACGCACGATGATCATTCCCCACGGCACGACCACGAGCAGGAACCACGGGACCCACGCCGCGCCGCCTGAGACTATGCCAAGGCCAAGCCACGCGACGAACAGCAGCGCGCTGATCGCCGCGAAGGCGGACCAGTTGGCGATTCGCTGCGGGCTCACCGCGCCCCCGGACCGCCGGTCAATGGCACCCTCGCGAGAGCGGGGCCGCCGCGCTCCAGGCGGGGCCGGACGGATCCCGGCGGCCGGCAGCCGGTACAGGTCGATTCCGGGCAGGTCGCCCAGCAGCGCGTCTAGTTCGCCAATCGTCTTGGCCGCGAACACCCGGTCTACCCGCTCGCTGAACTCCTCCGCGGTCAGCCTGCCCTCGGCGTGATGCTCACGCAGCAGCGTCGCCGTACGTTCCCGGTCCGCGTCCGAAGCACGCATCCCGGGGTCACCGGGCATCGGTGCCGTCTCCAGTCTGATTGGATAGGTCGCTCAACACGGGGGTCGTCTCCTCAGCGGTCAGCACCCACGGGCCTTCCGCGGTGATGGCCACGGTGTGCTCGAAGTGAGCGGCGCGGGACCCGTCCGCCGTGACGACCGTCCAGCCATCGGAAAGTTCGGCGGTGAGCCGACCGCCGCGGGTGATCATCGGCTCGATCGCCAGTGCCATCCCCGGGGTCAGCCGCGGGCCACGGCCCGGTGGGCCGTAGTTCGGGACCGCGGGCTCCATGTGCATCGCGGTGCCGATCCCGTGCCCGGTGTACTCCCTGATCAGGCCGTACGCGCCGGACGCGCGAACCGACCGTTCGACCGCGTGCGAGATGTCGCTGAGCCTGTGCCCGGGCGTCGCCTGGGCGATTCCCTGCCAGAGGGCAGCTTGGCAGGCATCCATCAGCGCCTGGTCGGCCGGGTCGATGTCCCCGACCCCGATTGAGATCGCCGCGTCGCCGTGCCAGCCCTCAAGGATCGCGCCGCAGTCGATCGAGATGATGTCCCCCGCCTCGAGGCGCCGGCTGTCGCTAGGGATGCCGTGCACGATCTCCTCGTTAACCGAGGTGCAGATCGTCGCCGGATAGCCGAAATACCCCAGGAACGAGGGAATGGCCCCCGCGAGCTTGATCTCTGCGGCGGCGATGGCATCGAGGTCAGCCGTGGATATGCCGGGACGGACGGCCTCAGCGAGCACCCGCAGGGTGCGCGCCACGACCAAACCCGCCTGGCGCATACGATCAAGCTCCTCCTGGCTCTTGATCTCGATCACCCGATCGCGCCGCACCCGCATGCCACACCTCCACTACAACGCTACCCGCGCTGAACCCCGTGCGGGACTCCTCCCGCCAGCCAAAGGCGGCCCCTTCCCAGCGAGCCAAAGGGCGCGCCGCTGTCTGGACTGAGGAGCGATGAAGCGAGCTTCATCGCGACGAGGGAAGGCACCGGGCGAAAGCGCCCGGCGGCGAGCGGGGCCAGCAGAGCGAGCGGAGCTAGCAGAGCGCTATCTTACGTAAGGGCTGAGCGCGGACAGCCCGCGGCTGGTGACCTCCTCTACCGGGCCGGTCGCGTCGATGCCGACGAGGATGCCCTCGTCCGCGTAAAAGGCGATCAGCGGCGCGGTCTGGCTGTTGTACACCTCGATCCGGTGCCTGATCACTTCTTCCTTGTCGTCGTCGCGCTGGAAGAGTTCGCCGCTGCAGTCGTCACAGACCCCGCGCTTGGCGGGCGGGTCGTACAGCACGTGCCAGACCCGCTCACAGCGACGGCAGGTGCGCCGCCCAGAAAGCCGGCGGACCACCTCGTCCTCATCGACCACCAGTTCGAGCACGACGGTGAGCCGAATGTCGAACTCGGCCAGCATCTTCTTCAGCGTCTCGGCCTGGGGGACATTGCGAGGGAAGCCGTCAAGGAGAAAGCCCGTCTGAGCGTCATCTTCCGCGAGCCGGTCGCGCACCATGGCGACGGTGACCTCGTCGGGGACGAGGTCACCGCGCTCCATGTATTCCCTGGCTTTAGTGCCAAGCTCGGTGTTCTGCGTGACGTTGTAACGGAAGATGTCACCTGTCGAAATGCGCGGGATCGCCAGATGGGATGCGATGAAGTGGGCCTGGGTCCCTTTGCCCGCTCCGGGTGGCCCGACAAGGACGATGCGCACTATCGCAAGAAACCCTCGTAGTTACGCTGCTGCAGCTGGCTCTCGATCTGCTTGAC
>DATMKQ010000039.1:0-14081 GCA_035571275.1 Trebonia sp. | reverse complement strand
CGCGCTGAGGCGGGGCGGGGCGGGGCGGGGTTAGGGTGGGCGCATGGGTAACGATGGACGGGATCAGCCGGTCGTGCTTTCCCGGATCTACACACGCACCGGTGACGACGGAACCACCGCGCTCGTGAACGGTTCCCGGGTGGCCAAGACCGACAGCCGGCTGCTGGCATACGCCGACACCGACGAGGCGAACTGCGCGATCGGGATGGCGGTGACGTTCGGGCAACTGCCGCCCGCGATGAACGAACTGCTTGGCCGGATTCAGAACGAACTGTTCGACGTCGGCGCCGATCTGGCGAACCCCATCAGCCCCGAGCCGCCGCCGTATCCCGAGCTTCGCGTCGAGGAGAGCTACATCACGGCGCTGGAAGAGGCCTGCGACGCCTACAACGCGGACCTGCCGGTGCTGCGCAGCTTCGTGCTGCCCGGCGGGACACCCGGGGCCGCGCTGCTGCACACCGCGCGCACCGCCGCCAGACGGGCGGAGCGCAGCGCGTGGGCCGCCATCGAGGACCACGGCGACGCGGTGAACGTCCTGGCGGCCAAGTACCTGAACCGGCTGTCGGACCTGCTGTTCATCCTCGCCCGCGCCGCCAACGCCGAGCACGGCGACGTGATGTGGCGCCCGGGCGGCGATCGGTAAAAGGACCTGGGGGCGCTACGCGATGTCCTCGAGGTGGGAGCCGGGGGGCGATGCCTCGAGCCAGGAGAGGAATCCGGTTAGGGCTTGCTCGGTCATCGCCAGCTCCACGTGGTCGTCGGCGGTTTCCACGCGGGCGTCCCGGTACTGGTCCGCCGGCGGGGCGGTGCAGATCTCGACGACGATGTGCTCAGGGCCGAGCACGCTCGCCTCGGACGGCAGCGCGCTGCGGCGCGACAGCACCGTGAGCATGCGCCGTTGAAACACGTGCTCAGGGCGGAGCAGCACACCGAGGGCGTCATACCAGTACAGCTCGTCGCGCTGGTAGGAGACGACGCCCAGGCGCCAGCTGCCCCGCCCGGCCGGGCGGCGCAGATGGCAGTCGATTGTTCCGCCACCACGCTCGAGCAGGTAGCGGCGGATCGCGAGGACGGCGGCGGCGAGCACGATGAGCGCCAGGAAGCCCGCGAACAGCCAGATAGCGTCAAGCGCCACCCCGTCGCTGACTGCCGCCGCTTCGACCACCGCCGCTCCGCGTCAGGCCTGTTCGCCAGCGGCCCGGATGCGGGCTCTGGCGTACCTGACATCCGCTGACTCGTCGGCGGCGGACGCGGAGCCCGCCTCTGCGGTCGCGGCGTCCAACTCGGCGCGCGCGGCGGTCACGTCGATGTCGCTGGTGAGCTGGCCCACCGAGGCGAGGATGGACACCCGGTTGTCGGTGACGGACAGGAAACCGTCCCGTACGGCGGCCCGCACCACGTCGCCCTGGTTATCGCTGCCTGGCACCTCGCGGATACGCACCAGGCTGCCAGGGGACAGGATGCCAAACACCGGGGAGTGCCCCGACTGGACGCCTATGTCACCGTCCAGAGTCTTCGCGATGACCAGGCCCGCCTCGCCGGACCACAGCTTGCGGTCCGGCATCAGCAGTTCTACGTGCAGCGTCACTTGCGCTCCAGCTCCTTGGCCTTGGCCTCCACGTCCTCGATGCCGCCGACCATGTAGAACGCCTGCTCGGGAAGGTGGTCGTACTTACCCTCGGCGATCGCCTTGAACGACGAGATCGTCTCGTCGAGCGGTGTGAACACACCCGGCTGACCGGTGAACTGCTCGGCGACGTACATCGGCTGGGAGAGGAACCGCTCGATCCGCCGGGCGCGCTGCACGGTGATCTGGTCCTCCTGAGACAGCTCGTCGATGCCGAGGATCGCGATGATGTCCTGGAGCTCCTTGTACCGCTGCAGGATCTGCTGGACGGTACGGGCCACGTCGTAGTGGTCCTGGCCGATGTACCTGGCGTCGAGGATCCGAGACGTGGAGTCCAGCGGGTCCACCGCCGGGTAGATGCCCCGCTCGGTGATCGCCCGGGAGAGCACGGTGGTCGCGTCGAGGTGCGCGAACACGGTGTGCGGCGCCGGGTCGGTGATGTCGTCGGCGGGCACGTAGATCGCCTGCATGGAGGTGATCGAGTGACCGCGGGTAGACGTGATCCGCTCCTGCAGCTGGCCCATCTCGTCGGCCAGCGTCGGCTGGTAGCCCACCGCGGACGGCATCCGGCCGAGCAGCGTGGACACCTCCGAGCCGGCCTGGGTGAACCGGAAGATGTTGTCGATGAACAGCAGCACGTCCTGCTTCTGCACGTCGCGGAAGTACTCCGCCATCGTCAGCGCGGACAGCGCCACCCGCAGCCGCGTGCCCGGCGGCTCGTCCATCTGGCCGAACACCAGCGCGGTGTCCTTGATGACCCCGGACTCGGTCATCTCGAGGAACAGGTCGTTGCCTTCACGGGTCCGCTCCCCCACGCCGGCGAAGACAGAGACACCACCGAAGTTCTGCGCGACCCGGCGGATCATCTCCTGGATCAGCACGGTCTTGCCGACACCGGCGCCGCCGAACAGGCCGATCTTGCCGCCCAGCACGTACGGGGTCATCAGGTCGAGGACCTTGATGCCGGTGACGAACATCTGCGTCTTGGACTCGAGCTGGTCAAGCGGCGGAGCGGGCCGGTGGATCGGCCAGCGCTCGGTCACCTTCAGGCTGGACGCGGGAACGTCGAGCGGTTCGCCGAGCACGTTGAACACGTGGCCCTTGGTCACATCGCCAACCGGCACCTCGATCGGCGCGCCGGTGTTGAAGACCTCGGCGCCGCGGACCAGGCCGTCGGTCGGCTCCAGCGAGATCGCGCGGACCATGTTGTCACCGATGTGCTGCTCGACCTCGAGGGTCAGCGTCTTGGTCTCGCCGCCGAAGGTGACGTCGACGTGCAGCGCGTAGTAGATCTCCGGCATCTGCTCGGCGGGGAACTCCGCGTCAACCACCGGGCCGATGACCCGGGCGACACGGCCGGCTGCCGTCGTGGTGGCCCCGCTCTCCGCGGGACTGGTTTCGGTCGCGGTCATGGTCAGTACTCACTCCCTGCGTTCGCCTCAGCGAGCGCGTTCGCACCGCCGACGATTTCGCTGATTTCCTGGGTAATCTCGGCCTGCCGGGCGTTGTTGGCCTCCCGGGTCAGCCTGTCAATCAAGTCGTTGGCGTTGTCTGTGGCGGCCTTCATCGCGCGCCGGCGCGCCGCCAGTTCTGAGGCGGCCGCTTCTAGCATGGCGTAGTAGATACGGCTGGCCACGTACTGGGGTAGCAGCGCGTCCAGCACGGTCTCCGTGGATGGCTCGAACTCGTACGAGGGAAGCGGTCCGCCGGGCCGGTCACCCGGCCGCTCCTCGATCTCCATCGGAAGCAGCCGGCGCACCACCGGGCGCTGGGTCAGCATCGAGACGAACTCGGTGGACACCAGGTAGATCTCGTCTACGCCGCCGTCGGCGGTCGGCGCCTCGAACGCTTCGAGCAGCGCGTTCGCCACCGCCTCCGCGTCCGCGTACGTGGGCCGGGCGGAGAACCCGCTCCACTCCCCCAGCAGGGTGATCTCGCGAAAGCGGTGCCACGCGATCCCCTTGCGGCCCGCCACGTAGGTGAGGCTGGCGACTCGGTCCTCCTGGTTGCGCTGCCGCAGCCTGGTGGCCTCCCGCAGCACGTTCGCGTTGTAGGCGCCGGCGAAGCCGCCGTCGCTTGTGAGGATCAGCAGCGCCGCGCGAGAGGTCGTCTCCGGCTCGGTGATCATCGGGTGGGTGATCGTCGACGACCGGCTCACCACGGCCTCTACCGCCTGGGTGAGCTCGCGCGCATAGGGTTCCGCGGCTCGCGTCCGCTGCTGCGCCCTGATAATCCGTGACGACGCGATCAGCTCCTGAGCGCGGGTGATCTTGGCGATCGACTTGACCGCCCTGATCCGCGCCCGGACCGCGCGAAGCTGTGCTGCCATGGCGCCGCTACTCGCTTGCCGGCTCGGTCGGCTGGACGTACCTCGGGACCGATTCCTGGCTCTCCTCGCTCGCGTCGAGCGCCGAGACCTGCTCGTCGTCGGCGACGAGCAGCTGCCCGCCGGTCACCTCGAAGGTGCGGCGGAACCGGTCGACGGCTTCCTTCAGCGCGGCGACGGTGTCATCGGTCAGGTCCTTGGTCTCCCTGATCGTGGTCAGGATGCCCGTCTGGTCCCGGCGGAGGTAGTCGAGGAACTCGGACTCGAACCGGCGGACGTCTTCGACGGGGACGTCGTCGAGCTGGCCCGTGCTGCCCGCCCAGATCGTCACGACCTCTTCCTCCACCGGGTACGGCGAGTACTGGGACTGCTTGAGCAGTTCGACCAGCCGTGCGCCGCGGTCGAGCTGGGCACGGGAGGCCGCGTCCAGGTCGGAAGCGAAGGCGGCGAACGCCTCCAGGTCGCGGAACTGGGACAGCGACAGCCGCAGGTTACCCGCGACCTTCTTCATCGCCTTGATCTGGGCGGCGCCGCCGACGCGGGATACCGACTGGCCGACGTTGATGGCCGGCCGGACGCCGGAGTTGAACAGGTCGGTCTCCAGGAAGATCTGCCCGTCGGTGATCGAGATGACGTTGGTCGGAATGTAGGCCGAGATGTCGTTGGCCTTCGTCTCGACGATCGGCAGTCCGGTCATCGAGCCCGCGCCGAGCTCGTCCGACAGCTTCGCGCAGCGCTCGAGGAGCCGCGAATGCAGGTAGAAGACGTCACCCGGGTACGCCTCGCGGCCCGGCGGGCGGCGCAGCAGCAGGGAAATGGCGCGGTACGCTTCGGCCTGCTTGGTCAGGTCGTCGAAGACGATCAGGACATGCTTGCCCGCGTACATCCAGTTCTGGCCGATCGAGCTGCCCGTGTAGGGGGCGATGTACTTGTAGCCAGACGGGTCGGAGGCGGGCGCCGCCACGATCGTCGTGTACTGCAGCGCCCCGGCCTCTTCCAGGGCCTGCCTGATCCCGGCGATCGTCGAGCCCTTCTGACCGACCGCGACGTAGACGCAGCGCACCTGGCGGGTCGGGTCGCCGGACTCCCAGTTGTCTTTCTGGTTGATGATCGCGTCGATCGCGATCGCGGTCTTGCCGGTCTGCCGGTCGCCGATGATCAGCTGGCGCTGGCCGCGGCCGATCGGCGTCATCGCGTCGATCGCCTTGATACCGGTCTGCAGCGGCTCGTGCACCGGCTGGCGCTGCACGACCGATGGCGCCTGCAGCTCCAGTTCGCGCAGCGCGGTTCCCGTGATCTCGCCGAGGCCGTCGAGCGGCTCGCCGAGCGGCCCCACCATCCGGCCGAGGAACGCGTCACCGACCGGGACGGAGAGCACCTCCCCGGTGCGGCGCACCCGCTGCCCCTCCTCGATGCCGGAGAATTCACCGAGGATGACGACGCCGATCTCGCGGATGTCCAGGTTCAGCGCGATGCCCCGGATCCCGTTCTCGAACTCAAGAAGCTCGTTCGCCATGGCCGAGGGCAGCCCCTCGACACGGGCGATGCCATCGCCGCATTCGGTGACCGTGCCGACCTCTTCTCGCTCGGCGCCCGCTGGCTCATACTCTTCGACGAATTGCGCCAGCGCGTCGCGGATCTCATCCGGCCGGATTGTCAGCTCCGCCATCTTCCCCATTCCGTTCTTGAATACGTTTTGGTGCGCGGTTCGGTTCAGCCCGCGAGCCTGCGCCTGACCGCGGCCAGACGGCTGGCCGCGGTCCCGTCTATCAGCTCATCCCCGACCTGGACCGACATACCGCCGATGACCGCCGGATCGAGCACGACATTGAGGTGTATCCCGCGGTCGTAGGCCGCGGCGAGGCTGGCCGTGAGCCTGCGGCGCTGCGCCACGGTGAGGTCGATGGCGACCCGCACCACCGCGATGAGCTGCTCCCGGCGCCGCGCCGCGATCTGCGCGCAGAGGTCGAGCGCCGCCTGCGGCGAACGGCCCCGCGGGTGGGTCAGTACCTGCGTCATCAGGGACAGCGAAGGCGAACTGACCTTCCCTGTCAGCAGGCCCACGAGCAGGGCGCTCTTCCCGTCCACGCTAGCTGGCCCGATCAGCGCCTCCCGCAGGCCGGGCTGCGCGGATATCAGGCGGTTGAACCTGAACAGGTCGTCTTCCAGGTCATCTAGCGTATCGCCGAACTGCGCGGCCAGCGTCAGCGCCTCGATGGCGAGCTGCTCCACCGCGTCGGCCATGTCACCGGGACTCGCCCAGCGAGCCGCCGCCGCCTCGGCGACCACGTCCTCGGTCCGCTCCGAGACCTTGCCGTCCAGCAGCCGCCTCGCCACCGCCGCCTTCTCCTGCGGCACTTTCGTGGGGTCGGCGAGCGCCCGGCGCAGGCCGTGCTCGGAGTCGAGCAGCCGGACGACGGCGAACAGCTCGTCGCCGACCCGCTCCGCGATGGAGGCATCTGGCACGGCGGCATCCAACTGGTCCCGCAGTTCGGCGTACGAGGCCCTGCTGGCACCGCGCATTACTGCCCGGCCCCCGCTCGCGACTGTCCGGCCGGGCCCGCCGGCGCCGGCTGCCCGTCACCTGCTGGCGCCCCCTGCTCGAGCTCGGCCAGGAAGCGGTCGACCATCCTGTTCTGCCGGGCCGCGTCGGCGAGCGACTCGCCGACGATGCGGCTGGCCAGCTCGGTCGCCAGGGCGCCGACCTCGGTGCGGAGCGACGCAAGCGCCTGCTGCCGTTCGGCCTCGATCTGCGCCTGAGCGGCCTCCGTGATGCGGCGCGCCTCTGCCTCGGCGCGCGTGCGCATCTCGGCGATGATCTGGGCGCCCTGCTCCCTGGCCTCTTCGCGCATCCGCGCGGACTCGTGCCTGGCGTCGTCGAGCTGCGCGCGGTACTGCGCGAGGACCTGCTTGGCCTCTTCCTGCGCTTCGTCGGCCCGGTTGATGCCGCCTTCGATCGCGTCGTGACGCTCTTCGAGGGTCTTCAGGATCCGCGGCAGGGCGATCTTGGCGAGGAATCCGAACACCAGGACGAAGAGGATCGTGCCGATGATGAACTCGGGCCACGAGGGGAGCAACGGGTTCGTCGACGCCGTGCTGTCGGCGAGGTTAATCATGGTGCGATCACTTCCTGGAGCCGGGCGTCAGGAGTACTTGAAGATGAATGGCGCCACGAGGCCGATCAAGGCGAGCGCCTCAGTGAGCGAGAAGCCGATCCACATGTACAGCGAGATGCGGCCGGTGGCCTCTGGCTGCCGGGCCATCGCTTCGATCGCGTGGCCGAACACCAGGCCGATGCCGATGCCGGGGCCGATCGCGGCGAGACCGTAGCCAACCGCGCCGATGTTGATGCTCAGAATCTGCGTCGCGGCGAGAGAAGCGGCGAGTGACATTGATTTCTTTCCTTTACGTTGTGGCCCCGGTGGGCGCTTAGACGGGAACTCGCGGGTCGGTGAAGTCGAGTGCGGGCTAGTGAGCTGGCTCCACGGAGCTAGCTATATACGTAGCCGTCAGCGTGGTGAAGATGAACGCCTGAAGCAGGGTGACCAGGGTCTCGAGCACGAAGACGAAGATTGCCAGCGCGAACGAGCCGGCGGCGTACAGCAGCCCGATGGACAGGCTCAGCAGGTACCATGTCGCGATCGTGAAGATCGTCAGCAGCAGGTGGCCGGCGAACATGTTCCCGAACAGCCGGACTCCGAGCGTGAACGGCTGGAAGACGAAGAACCTGAGCAGTTCGACGGGCACCAGGATGATGTAGATCGGCGCTGGCACGCCCGGCGGGATCATGTTCCTGAGGTAACCCCAGGCGCCCTGGTGCCTGAAGCCCAGGTACAGGTAAAGGAAGTAGACGATGAACACCATCGGCCAGACGAAGCCGATCCTGGACGTGACGGGGAACTGGAAGACCGGGATCAGCTCCATGATGTTCATCAGGTAGATGAAGAAGAACAGCGACACCAGGAACGGAAGGTAGGAGTCGCCCTTCTTGCCGAGCGACGGGCGCAGGATCTGGTCGCGCACGGCCAGGATGGCCATCTCGCCAAGGCTCTGCGTACGGCCGGGAATCAGCTTGGGCTTGCGGAACGCCACCCAGAAGAAAACCATCACCACGATCGCGCTCAAGATCGCGAGCAGCATCGGCTTGGTGAACCCGAACGAGCCGATCGTGAAGAACGGCTTCCAGTTGAAGTCCTGCAGACCAGGCGCGGGAAAACCGCAACCGTTAAAGATGTGGCAGCCACCCGCGGGGGCGGCGATGGCACCGGTCACCGGCTTGTCTCCTCTCGGGGCGTTCCCCTCCGGTGGCTCGCGCGCCGGATCGTCGTCGCGCTCATGCCCGTCTGAAGTGTCTTTGTCTCCGTCCGCGGCTCCGACCGGTCTGACGGTCTGCCGTACCGCCAGATGATGAAACCGATCGAGATCGCGAGCCCGACCAGCATGCCGATCGGGAAAAGCATCTCTATGTGCACCGCGCGCCCGATCAGCCAGCCGATCAGGCCGTAGGCGGCCATCCCGCTGAGCAGGTAGCTGAACACGGTCCAGCCGGTGTTCAGCCCCTGAGCGCGGCCCGCCGCTTCTTCTTCGCGGGTGTCCCGTACATCGCGGGTGTCCCGTCGGTCGCGCACGCTCACGTGACTCACGCCCTACCGCTCGCCGTCCGGATCCACGTAAAGGACCTTGAGCCTTATCGTCGTCACGATCTCGGCCACCGCCCAGGCGAGAATGCAGATGAGCGCCGTGAAGCCGAGATCCCGGCCGTTGAACGCCGTGGACTTGCCCAGCGCGATCACCACGATCGCGAACGCGATGATCTTGACCACGTAACTGATCATGGCCGCGGCCATCATCACGTGCGGGCTGATACGGGCGGCGCGGCCGACGACGAGCACGCTGATCCCGAAGAACGCCGTGACGATCGCGATGCCGATCAGCGACCCGTAAAGGCCCTTGAGACCGCCGAGCGATGCGCAGACGGCGACGCACACGGCGGCGACCACCGCGGTAATCGCGGCCGAGCGCCGAACGACGCGGCCATAGATCGCCATCATTGTGCCCGCTCCTGAGGGATGGATAGCGTCGTTGCTCGTGCGGGACAGTCCCAGCGGAGCTTCCCCGGATGTAGTGCGCGAATCCGCGATACCACGTCCGCTGCCCGGCTCTCCGGGTCGGTCCACGAAAAGTATCACGTGCGTCTCACTTGCCTTCAGGGGAGGTGCTTGTGAAGCGTATCACAAACTTCTTGACTGTTACTTTACCTGATTGACGACTTTACATGACCAAGTTCCGGGGCTGCGAGGGACCCCCCGCCGAAGTTCGGGTGCCGGTGGCAGTGGCCGGCCCCAAAGTGGCAGTGGCCGGCCCCAAATAGGTAAGTGCCGCGGCCCGGTGACCCCGATGACGGGGTACATTACAGCACTTCAGGCACGAGACGTTACACGAGTGCCCGCCCCTTATGGACCGTTGCGGATCGATGCCTAGCGCACCAGCAGCCCCACGAGTGCGACTTTACTCACTTTTGGTGACGGCCGGAGTGTGGCCGGAGAGTGGCCGGAGTGACGACCGGGGGGTGACCGGGGAGTGTGCTGGCCAGCTTCGCGCTCGGTTCCGCCAAGCCGCTCTCCGGCACCGTGCCGTTCGCGAGCTGCGGAGCGCTCGGAGCAGCGGCGCCGCCGTTGACGGGGATCGTGCCGTGCACGCCGCCGGCGCCGCCGTTCACGCCAACCACGCTCACCGCGATCGCGCCGTTCGCTGCGACCGGTCCGTACGCCGTGATGCTTGGCTGCTTACCCGAACGGACCTCGCTGGCTGCGGGCGCCCGCTGCTTCCCATTGGCTTCGGCACGCCACGGGCGCAACCGCGGCATCGTCGCCAGGAGCAGCACGACCATCGCGCCGAGGGTGGCCAGAGCCAGCCAGATCAGGCGGATCCTCACCTGGGACAGCCCGACCACCGTGCCGGAGAAGAGGGCCGCCCACAGGTACATGATCAGCACGCTCTGCCGGTGCGAGTGACCCATGTTGAGCAGCCGGTGATGCAAGTGCTGCCGGTCGGGACTCATCGGCGACTTGCCCGCGAGGGTCCTGCGGATCACGGCGAGCAGGAGGTCCGCGTACGGGATGAGCAAGATCGCGACGGGCAGCAGCAGCGGCAGGATCGTCGGGAACCGGTCGACCGGGTGCAGGTGCGAGTAGTCCCTCAGCAGGTTCTGGTCAAGCGACGCCAGGCTCGAAATGGGCCCGTAGGCAAGCAGCAGGCCGAGCAGCATCGCCCCGGTGTCGCCCATGAAGATGCGCGCGGGATAGAAGTTGTGCGGAAGGAACCCGACACAGATCCCGCACAGCACGGCCGACGCCACCGCGGGCACCGACTCGGACGGCATGCCCACCGAGTTGGTCAGCGTGTACGAGTAGACCAGGTACGCCAGCGCCGCGATCCCGACGACACCGGCCGCGAGGCCGTCCAGCCCGTCGATGAAGTTCACCGCGTTGATCGTGATGACGACGATCAGGATCGTCAGCGTGGCGCTCAGGTCGGGCTCTAGCGAGAGGGTCTCGCCGCCGGGCAACGGCACCCAGGGCAGGTAAATGCCGCTCCACACCAGGATGCCGCCCGCCGCGATCTGGGCCGCGAGCTTGCTGATCGCGCCCAGGCCCCAGCGGTCGTCGACGATGCCCACCAGCACGAGCAAGCCGCCGGCCAGCAGCAGGCCGGTGACCGTCCGCGGCGACGGGAAGGCCTGACGCAGGTAGCTGAGCCGTTCAGCGATGAGCAGGCTGACCGCCAGGCCGGCGTACATGGCCACGCCGCCAAGCAGCGGCGTTGGTTTCTCATGTACATCTCGGCTGCGGGCCGCGTGCAGGGCGCCGAAGGCCATCGATCCTCGCCGCACCAGCGGGGTGAGCATGTAGGTCACCACTGCGGCGATGATCAGGATGTACAGGTAATCGCGCATAGCGCAGCCAGGTCAGGAACCAGGTCCGGCGTCCCCGCCGGCCAGCGGATGCGGCTCGGCGGGCTTGTCGTCAGGCGAATCCGTCGCGCCTGAAACGTCGCTCACGCCACCGCTCGCGGTCGGCGGAGTCGGCAGGTCGATCACGGGGACAACCTTGCGGAGCTGGTCGATGGTTATCACCCCGGCCCGGAGCATCCGCGGCACGGTCCCGGTCAGGTCGAGAATCGTCGACGGCACGTTGTCGGAGCAGGACCCGCCGTCGAGGTACACAGCCACGGCACCGCCAAGCTGAGACTCGGCCTCGCCCACGGTGGTCGCTGTCGGCATTCCATGCAGGTGCGCGCCGGTCACGGCCAGCGGTCCGGTCCGGCGGAGCAGTTCAAGGGCGACCGGGTGCAACGGCATCCGCAGAGCCACCGTGCCCATATTATCCCCGAGGTCCCACTTGAGCGTGGAACTAGCCCGGAACAGCAGTGTCAGCGCACCCGGCCAGAACTCGTCGATCAGATCCTGGCCAAAGGCTCCAAGCGACTCGGCCAGCGCCGCGGCCGCGCGCACACTCCCGACCAGAACGGGCGGGGGCGCGTTCCGGCCGCGCCCCTTCACCTCCGCCATGGCGGACACAGCCGACGGCGTGAAAGCGTCCCCACCGATCCCGTACACGGTGTCCGTGGGGAACACGAGGAGGCCACCTCGCTGGACCGCGGCCAGCGCAGCGGCGAGGCCTGCCTCGCGCTGCGCCGCATCCGCACAGTCGTATCGAGCGCTCATCGGTTCCATCCTCCAAGGATCCTATCCGCCCAGCGCGCGACTGGGGCTGGAAGGGGAACAGAGGGGCCGGCACCCGGAGGGGCTGGTTATCGCACCCGCCTGACCTTGTCCGCTAGCTTACCTTCCTCCCTGGGCATGCCATGCTCTCGTGCGGTCCTAAGAGCGCTCGACCACACGTCAGCCGCGGTCTTCCTGTCGCCAGACGCCATGTAAATATCGCCTAGCGCATCCAGCGCATCTATCCGTGCCAGCTGATTACCGATATCGATACTGAGCCTGACAGCGTCGTTCAGTATTTTCACAGCCCTGTCACGATCGAGCTCGCGCAGAACAGCGGCCAGCCGCAAGAGAACGTTGATCTCACCGAGCCGGTTCCCCAGGTCCGTGTACAGCACCGCCGCCGATTCTTGTCGGAAAATTCCGTCATTCCTCGATCATGGAATATATTAGCCTCGCCGAGAAGGTTAGCAGTCTGATGATAGATATCGAGCGCCTGGCTAAGTCGCTGTCTGCTTTCATCCCGTTTGTCGACCCAAGCATTCCATTCATGCCGGTTGTCACTCTCTGCACTCTGCACGACATAGTCATGATTCCAGGCTACGCGGATGAGCCCCTGATCGAGGTGCGCTATGCGATGGATCGACTACGAAGCGTAATCCGCTACCCGGTGAACCTCAGAGGCGGGGATGGGACCAGGCCGAAGAACCTCAATTGATTCACCGGAGACTCGTACCAGGGTAGAAGCGGAACTGTAAGCGATCGCATTATCGTCTTGTACGATGTAAATCGTGTCGCTCTCACGCCAATTCAAGGTTTGCAGCGAGGTTTCGTCTACTGACGCCATTTGAGAGCCACTACTGTTGAGGCTCGTAGCTGTCAGCGGCCCGCCGACCGCATTAATCACTTGCAGTGTCGCCGGGTGGTCCGGCACGCGAATCCCGACTGTCCCACTTAGGGTGACCAGATCATCCGGGAGGAGGTCCGTTTTCCTGACAATTACGCTGAGCGGCCCAGGAGTAAACGTCCCCAGCAGCCTAATCGCGCGATCCGTCAGGACGCCCACAGTGTGCGCCATATCCATTGAGGCGCATGCAACGTGCATGACCGTGGCAGAGGAGCGCCCCTTCACCAGGAACGCACGCTTGACCGCGTCTTGAGACGTGGCCAGCACAGCAAGCATGTAGCCAGTCTCCGTAGGCAGAACCGCGGGAGAGCCTCGCTTCAGGCTGTCAGCCACTTCGGCGACTTCAGACAGTG
The DNA here is from genome assembly GCA_035571275.1 of Trebonia sp. Lineage (GTDB taxonomy): Bacteria > Actinomycetota > Actinomycetes > Streptosporangiales > Streptosporangiaceae > Trebonia. The sequence continues at coordinate 1,145 of DATMKQ010000039.1, read as the reverse complement.
ACAATGTCCCGCTGCGAGAATGTGGTTTCAGGTACGTGAACCGCGTCATCAATGAGTACCCCTTCTTACTCAGTCGCCCGGCCAACTGGCCGTGACGAAACGGTCGCGCCGACCTAGATCCTTGTGGTTATAGGTGTCTCGCCAGCCCGCTTCCTCGGCGAAGATCCAGTAAACCGGCGCACCCTGCAGGTCGCTGTGCTCCACGGCGACAAGGCCGCCCCGACGGAGCAGCCACCGCGCCACCCCTTCGACCGCGCGTATGGCTTCCAGGCCATCCGGGCCGCTCCACAGCGCGGCAGGCGGGTCGTACTCCCCAACCTCGGGCGGGACCACGGAGCCGAACGGTATGTACGGAGGGTTGGACACTACGACATCGACCGAGCCCGCCAGGCCCGCGAGCTCGTGCAGGCCGACCTGGAAGTCGGCGGACACGAAGTCCCCCGCGTGCAGCAGCACGCGGCCGGCGGTGTAGGAATCCACGTACCTGGTGACGTTACGCTCCGCCCAGCTCCTGGCCAGTGGGTCCGCCTCGACGGCATGCACTCGCGCCCGCGGCACCTCCTGCGCGATCGACAGCGCGATCGAGCCAGATCCGGTGCCAAGGTCGACGACGACCGGTTCGGCGACATCCATCTCCCGCAGCCGGTCGATCGCCCAGCCGGTCATTACCTCGGTCTCCGGGCGCGGCACGAAGACGCCAGGGCCGACGTCGAGCTCCAGGTACCGGAAGTAGGCCCGCCCGATGATGTGCTGCAACGGTTCGCGGGCGGCGCGCCGCCCGATGTCCACCCAGAACCTGGCATCGAACTCAGAATCCGGCACCGTGTGCAGCTCGCCACGCTTGACGTCGTGCACGTTCGCGGCGATGAGCTCGGCATCGGTGCGGGGCGAGTCCACTCCCGCCTCCGCTAGTCGCGCGGTCGCCAGCGCGATCTCATCGAGCAGCAGGCTCAAGGTGCGTTCACCCCTCGGCTAGCTTCGCTTCCAGGTCGGCGGAGGCGAGGGCGTCGATGACCGCGTCCAGGTCACCGTCGATCACCTGGTCCAGGTTGTAGGCCTTGTAGCCGACGCGGTGGTCGGATATGCGGTTCTCGGGGAAGTTGTAGGTGCGGACCCGCTGCGAGCGGTCCACGGTGGCCACCTGG
>DATMKQ010000038.1:0-4371 GCA_035571275.1 Trebonia sp. | reverse complement strand
TACCAGGACTCGAACCTAGACTAACAGGGCCAGAACCTGTCGGGCTGCCAATTACCCCATACCCCATGGGCGCGCCCAGTCTGCCCTACCGGCGCCGATGCAGTCTACCGAATCCGGAACCCGGTAGCCAACGCGACCGCCAGGACAGAGTGAAGCGGCCGGCTCCAGATCGCGATTACTCCGGTTCGGCGACCAGGTGGTCCGGTTCGAACTCGTGCAGGGCGGGCGGCTCAAGGGTGAGCGCGACCGCGGACTTGCCGCTGCTCACAGCGCGCGACCCGCCGAGGACGGCGCGCAGGTCGCGCTTAACCACCTGCTCGGCATGGTTCCGATCGTCCATCACCGCGAGGCTGGCGACGTGTCCGTTACCGGAGACCGCGACCGGGCCGAGCGGGGTGTGCTGCCACTTCTTGTGCAGTTCGGGCACCGAGGACAAGAGCATCCGGGTGTAGTCGTGCTGCGGGTTGTCGAAGACCTTCTCGGTCGCCCCGGTCTCCACGATCGCCCCGTGCCGCAGGATGATCGTCCGGTCGCTCACGTAGTTGCCGAGCGACAGGTCGTGGGTGATGAACAAGATCGCCAGGCCAGAACGTTTCAGCTTGACGAGCAGGTTGAGCACGTCGACGCGGGTGGAGGCGTCGAGCATGCTGATGATCTCGTCCGCGACGAGCACCTTGACGTCGAGCAGGAGGGCGCGCGCGATCAGCAGCCGCTGCAGCTGGCCGCCGGAGAGCTGGTGCGGGTACTTGCCGAGCACGTCCCCCGGGTTGAGCGAGACCGCGTCGAGCGCCGCCTCGATCTTTGCGTTCCAGTCTTTGTCCGAGACGCCCTTGAAGTACACCCCCCGTATCAGCTCATAGACCCGGTCCGCCCGGTAGATGGGGTTGTAGGAGCTGAACGGGTCCTGGAAGACCCCCTGCACGTGCCGGTAGTAGTCGCGCAGCCCGCGCGGGGAGTACGTGGCGATGTCCTTGCCGTCGAAGGTCACCGTGCCGCTGGTCGGCTGCACCAGCCGCAGGATGACCTTGCCGATCGTGGTCTTGCCGCTGCCGCTCTCGCCGATCAGCGAGATGACCTCGCCCTGCTTGAGGTCGAAGGTCACCTTGCGCAGCGCCGGGGTGAGCGCGCCGTCCCGGCTGGTCGAACGGTAGAGCTTGGAGACCTGGTCCACCTTCAGCGTGCTCATTTCCCCTGCTCCTCCTGGCTCGCCTTCCAGCACGCGACGTAGTGGCCGGGCTTGACCTCTTCGAACGGCGGAGTCTCCGCGCACTTGGCGAACGCGAACGGGCACCTGTCCCGGAAGCGGCACCCGGTGGGCGGGTTGACCAGCGACGGCGGCCGGCCGGGGATGCCGACCAGCGTGGTCTGGTCGTGCCGCACGCCGACCTCGGGCAGCGACGCGATGAGCGCCTGGGTGTACGGGTGGAGCGGGCTGTCCACGATCGTGCTGGTGCTGGCCTTCTCCGCCAGCCGGCCCGCGTACATGATCGTGATGGTGTCGGCGATCTGTGCCAGGATCGCCAGGTCGTGGGTAATCGCGATGATGGACTTTACGAACTTGCGGTCGCGGAACTCCAGCAACATCTCCCCGACAGCGCGCTGCGTGGAGACATCAAGCGCCGAGGTGACCTCGTCGGCGATGAGCAGCGAGGGGTCGAGCAGCGTGGACATGATGATCGTCACCCGCTGCCGCATGCCGCCGGACAGCTCGAAGGGGTACTTGCTGAGCACGTCCTCCTTCAGCCCGATCAGCTCGATCCGCCGCTTCATCTCGGCTAGGACCTCGTCGCGGTTGCGCACCCCGTGCGACTTGAGCAAGTCGCCGGTGAGCTTGCCGATCCTCCTGGTGGGAGGGAGCGCGCTCATCGCGTACTGCGGGACGAGCGACACCTCGGTCATCCGCTTCGGCCGCATGACCTTACTGTCCGCGATCGGGAGTTCTTTGCCGTCCAGGGTGACCTTGCCGCCGGTCTGCTTCATCCTGGCGTCCAGGTAGATGAGGGCGTTCCCGAGCGTCGACTTGCCGCTGCCCGACTCCCCCGCCAGGCCCATGATCTCCCCGTCAGTGAGCGTGAAGCTGACGTTGTCGACGGCCGTCACGTCGCCGAGGCGGCTCCGGTAGGCCACCGAGAGGTTCTCTACGCTGACGCTCACTGGTCCCTCAGCTTCGGGTTGAAGACCTCGTCCAGGCCCACGTTGGCCACAAGCAGCGCCGCGACCATCGCGGTCAGCACCACCCCTGGCGGGATGAACCACCACCACTCGCGGTACAGCAAGGCAGCCTCAGTCTGCGCCTGGTTCATCATCGAGCCGAGTGACACGACGCCGGTCGGCCCGAGCCCGAGGAAGTCGTAGCTCGCCGCCAGCAGCATCGAGCTGCCGAACAGCAAGACGATGACCAGGAACAGGTACGAGGCCATGTTCGGCGCGATTTCCCTGACGATGATCTCCAGCGGCCGTTTGCCTGACAGCTTGGCCATTTCGACGAACTCGCGCGACCGCAGCGAGAACGTTTGCGCCCGGACCGCCCGCGCCACCCACGGCCACGTGGTCAGCCCGATGAAGATGCCCTCGAACAGCACGCTGCGCGAGTTGAGGTAGGCGCCGATCACGACGAGCAGGACCAGCGCCGGGATCATCACGATGATGTTCGTGACCATCTGCAGGACCTCGTCGAGGAAGCCGCCGCGCCAGCCCGCGGCGAACCCGAGCGCCATGCCGACGATAGACGCGGACACGGCGCCGAGCGCGCCCACGAGATAGCTTTCCCGCGTGCCGCTGGCGAGTTCCGAGAAGATGTCGCGGCCGAGCGAGTCCGTGCCGAGCCAGTACGTCCCGTTCGGGTGCCGAAGCTGCGCGCCGGTGAGGGCGCCAGCCGGGAACTTGGCGATCATCGGCCCGATGATCGCGAAGAGCACGATCAGCAGCTCAAGGCCGATGCCGAAGACCAGTTTCTTGTTCCGCAGCCCGTAGTAGAGGAAGTCGCCGCGCCTGCGCGCGGCGCCGAGTCCGGCGGGCACTCCCGCGATCGGGGCGACGAGCTGCTGGGATGCCGTGACCGTGGAGCTCGCCGCGGCGACGGATTCTGTCAGCTCCCCCGTGATGAGGTCCACCGGTATGTCATGGCTCTCCGCGGGTGTTTCCGGTGTGTGCGGGGCCTGGCCCACTGACTCGCTCACGCCGCCTCTCCCTGCATGCTCAGCCGGGTCCGCGGATCGACGCTGATGTACACCAGGTCGATGACGAAGTTCGCGATCAGGACGCCGATGACGATGAAGATGAAGATGCCCTGCAGGAGGAAATAGTCCTGGCTGGTGATCGCGCCGTAGATCAGGTGCCCGAGGCCGGGGTAGTCGAACGCGATCTCGGCGACGATGTTGCCGCCGATGACGACGCCGAGCGCCAGCGCGAGACCGGACAGCTGCGGCAGCGACGCGTTCCGGTAGGCGTACCTGCGGACCACGCGCTCGTTGGCGCCGAGGGCGCGCAGGTACCGCGAGCTGTCGTTCTCGAGCTCGTAGATGACCAGGTTGCGCATGCCGATGGCCCAGCCGCCGAGGCTCACGAGGAACACGGTGAGGAACGGCAGGAACCAGTGGTCGAGCAGGGACGCGATGAACGTCCAGGACCACGACGGCAGCAGCGTCTCGGAGTAGGCGCCGGAGGTCGGGAACACGTGCCAGACCACGCCGAGCAGGTACGGCACCACCAGCGCCAGCCACGGATACGGGATGGCCTGGAAGATGTAGCCGAGCGGGAGCACCGTGTTATCGAGAACCTTGCGCCGCGCGGCCGCCGCGCCCAGCCGGTTCCCGATGATGTAGGAGAGCACGATGGCGGGGACGAGGAGCGCCAGCGTGTACGGCAGCGCCCCGAAGACGAGCGACGTGACCGAGGCCGGGGCATCCGAGATGCTGATCCCCATGTTCCCGGTCAGCACGCCCTTCCAGAAGTCCGCGTACTGCTGCCACAGCGGCACGTTGAGGCCGAACGACTGGGCGAACGACTTGTAGAGCGCCGCGTACGACGCGGAATCCAGGTCGAACTTCGCCAGCAGGCCCTGGATGGGGTCTCCCGGCATCAGGTGCGGGATGCCCCAGTCGATGCTCACGCCGACGAAGAACGCCAGCGCGTAGGTGATCAGTTTCCTGCTGAGATAGCGCCGCACGGGCAAGCTCCCGAGGTGAATCGACGGCCCTGCGACCCGCTTCCCGGCCGCTCGCGCGGGCCGGGAAGCGGGTCGTTGACGGGACTGCTAGTGACTAATCGAGTGACGTGCCGCGAGCGTCAGCTCGAGGTCTTCGGCGCCGGCTTGAGGTTGGCCAGCGCGTAGACCGTGGTCATCGCGCCGATGTAGCCGTTCCACATGAC
>DATMKQ010000037.1:0-16869 GCA_035571275.1 Trebonia sp. | reverse complement strand
ACCGCCAATGCCGTCGAACTGGTCTTCCCGGACGAGCCGCTGCCCAGGCTGCCGGTCGGCCGGGCGGTGTGGCGGCCCGCCCCGGACTTCGCGACGTCGGCCGCGTGCTGGCTGGCGGCCGGCGCGGCGCACCACACGTGCATGTCGACCGCGGTCGGCGCCGAGGCATTCACCGACTACGCGCGGATGGCGGGGGTCGAACTGCTGCTCATCGACAAAGACACCAACACGCGGGCGTTCGAGAACGAGATCCGCTGGAACGCCGCCTACTACCGGTTGGCGGGCGGGATCTGATGCCACGTGAGGCGGTTCGCAAGACCGTCGTGCACCTCGCCGATGGCCGTGAGCTGATCTACTTCGACTCCAAGGACGACGGCGACCGGACCGCCTACTACGACACCAGGCCGCTCGGCAGCGGCCCGCAGCCGGGCGAATCGCGTCTCGACCCGCTGCTCGGCGAGTGGGTGGCGGTGGCCGGCCACCGGCAGGAACGCCCGTACCACCCGGGCGAAGACGTGTGCCCGCTATGCCCGTCCACCGCCACCAGGCACAGCGAGATCCCGGCGCCCGACTACGAGGTGGTGGTCTTCGAGAACCGCTTCCCCTCGCTGGCGGGCCCGCCCGCGCCGGACGATGAGCTGGTCGGCCCGCTGCCGAACCGGCTTCGCCGCGGCGGGGGCCGCTGCGAAGTGGTCGTCTTCACCGACGATCACGACGCGACATTCGCCTCGCTCGACGAGCCGCGGGTCGAGCTCATCCTTGACGCCTGGACGGACCGCACCGCCACCCTGTTCACCCTGCCGGGCATTCAGCAGGTGTACGTGTTCGAGAACGCCGGCGCGGAGATCGGCGTGACGATCAACCACCCGCACGGCCAGATCTACGCGTTCCCCTACCTGGCCCCGAAGATGGCCCAGGTCATGCGGCGGTCTGCCGACTACCACGCGCGCACCGGCCGGAACCTGCACGACGACGTGCTGGCCGCCGAACTCGCCGGCGGTCGCGTGATCTTCCAGAACGCCGAATGGGCCGCCTTCGTCCCCTTCGCCGCCCGCTGGCCGTACGAGGCGCACCTGTACCCCAAGCGGCGGGTGCCCGATTTCATCGCGCTCGACGACGCGCAGCGCGCCGCCTTCCCCGGCGCCTACCTGGACGTGCTCCGCCGCTTCCAGCGCCTCTTCGGCGCCGGCGGGCCACCCGTCCCGTACATCGCGGCCTGGCACCAGGCCCCGCCCGGGGCACCCGGCCCGGCGGCCGACCGTCCCGCCGTCGCGCTGCACGCGGAGGTCTTCACCGTCAAGCGCGCCGCGGACAAGCTCAAGTACCTGGCCGGCACAGAGTCGGGCATGGGCGCCTTCATGAACGACATCCCGCCAGAGCGGGCGGCTGAAAGGCTGCGGGCGGCGGGGGGATGACGCCCGCTTCCCCGGCCGCCGCCGTCGCCAGAGAGGCCCTCGAACTATTCGGAACGGCAGCGTGCTTCGCCCCTCACGCGCCGCCTGCCGGCGTGTGGGCGGCGCCCGGGCGGGTCAACGTGATCGGTGAGCACACCGACTACAACGACGGCTTCGCGGCGCCGATGGCGATCGACCGCTACACCGCCGTTGCCGCCGCGCCACGCTCCGACGGCGTGCTGCGTCTGGTCTCGGCCGCGGACGCCTACCGTGGCCACGTGGCCGAAGTGCCGGTCGGCACGTTGACCCCGCCCGCGGCACGCGACTGGACATCCTACCCGGCCGGAGTCGCCTGGGCGCTGCTTGAGGCAGGAGTGCTCGACCGCGGATCCTTCGCGGGTGCGGACCTGGCGATCGCCTCGACGGTGCCGGTCGGCGCGGGCCTGTCCTCGTCGGCGGCGCTCGAATGCGCGACTGGCCTCGCGCTCGCCGGGCTGGCGGGGGCGGACCTGCCGCCCGCCGTGCTCGCCCGCCTCGCTCAGCGCGCAGAGAACAGCTACGTGGGCGTCCCATGCGGGCCACTTGACCAGCTTGCCGCCGCCTTCGGCGTCGAGGGCTCCGTCCTGTTTATCGACACGAGGACCAGGGCGGTCAGGGCGTATCCGTTCGACCTGCCGGCGGCGGGCCTGACGCTGCTGGTGATCGACACGAAGGTGCATCACGACCTGGGTGCCTCCGGTTATCCGGACCGGCGGGCGGCGTGCGAGCGTGCCGCCCGCACGCTCGGCGTGCCCGCGCTGCGGGACCTGACCGGGCCGGGGCTGCGCCGCGCCGAGCGGGACTTGGACGAACAGACGGCCCGCCGGGTCCGGCACGTCGTCACCGAAGACGAGCGAGTGCTCGAGTTCGTCCGCCTCTTGTCCGCGGGTGACCTGTCCGGCGCACGGCTGGACGAGATCGGATCGCTGCTCACCGCCTCCCACATCTCGCTGCGCGACGACTTCGATGTCTCCTGCGCCGAACTCGACGCGGTTGTCGACGCCGCCCTTACGGCCGGCGCCTACGGCGCCCGGATGACCGGCGGCGGATTCGGCGGCAGCGCGATCGCCCTGACCTCGACAGCCCGCGTCGAAGAGGTATCCGCCGCGATCCGCGCGGCCCTCCCGCAAGCGGACATCTTCCCCGCCGTCCCCTCTCCCGGCGCCCACCAGGTCCGCTAACCCGAGTCCCCCCGCGCCCCGCCCGTGCCTCCCCGCCCGGCGCGTCCCGGCCCGGTGCCTCCCCGCCCGGCGCGTCCCCGCCCGGCGCGTCCCCGCCCGGCCCGGCCCCTCCGCGCCCGGTGCCTCCCCGCCCGGTGCCTCCCCGCCCGGCGCGTCCCGGCCCGGTGCCTCAAACACCACTACCGCCTCGCCTGCACCAACAGCGCAGCGCGACAGTCAGTCGGCTGTCTCACATTTCGAGATTGATCTTACTTAGGGCACAAGAGATACCCTTGCGCCGCCGATATGCCCCGTTTTGTGGGGCGCGCATTTGCCTTAAGCGACGATAAGTCTCGTATACGCGGCCCGAGACGAGCAGCGCCGAGCGGCCTCACGACCACGGCCACCATCTCCCCGCGGCCTGATCCTGATCCCGCAGCGTCATTGCAGCATTTTCCGCGAGCGCGCTTACGCGAGCGCGGCCGAGGACCGGCTCGCCAGCGGGGAGGCGGACGAGATGCGCCGGATCGTCCGGCGCAGGCGGCCCGCCTGGGCAGCCGAGGCCTGACGAGGCACGCCATGACGGACCTGCTCCGTGGCCGCGTCTACCGTTCCCGCCTCAGCCACATTGCGCGTTCCCGCCTTAGCCACATTGAGGAGGACAAGTACTTCCTCGTCGTCTCGAACAACCGCAGGAACCGGGCGTTCGAGCAGGTGCTCGCGGTCCGGGTGACCATGACGAAGCCGCGCGACAGCCGCCGCGATGGTCGAGCTTGCCGAAAGCGACGTGCTGACCGGCTGGGCGTCCTGCGACGACATCGAGACCATTTACAACGACGAGGTGCGCGCCGACATGGGGGCGGTCACGGCGGAGACGATGCGCCGCGTAGCGGCCGGAGTGCGCGCGGCCCTCGGCATGGCCGACTGACCCCGCCTACCCCGCTCGTCACGGCGCGGGTTTATCCGAGCTGCCAGGCGGCCGCGTCGTCGCGAAGCGCGGCGTACTGCTCACGCACGCCGGGCAGCGGAGCGGCCTCATGCGTCGTCGCTGGCCTGGCGGGCCAGTCCGGCGGTGCCGTCGCGCCGGAAAGCGCCCATGCCGCTTGGCGCGCCGCGCCGAGGGCGACGTACTCGCCCGCCTCAGGCACCGTCACCGGCAAGCCGAACACGCCCGGCGCGATCGCCCGGATCGCCGGGGACTTCGCCGCCCCGCCGATTAGCACGACCCGGCTCGGCGAGATTCCGCACGCCCGGACGTAGTCGATGGCGTCGGCCAGCGAGCAGAGCACGGCCTCGACGGCCGCGCGCGCCAGGTTTTCCTGCGTGGCGTTGGAACTGGTCAGCCCGCGCAGCACCCCGTTGGCCGACGGCCGGTTGGGGGTGCGCTCGCCGTCCAGGTAGGGCAGCAGTGTCAGCCCGTCCGCGCCGGGCGTAGCGGCTAGTGCGAGGTCGGACAGCCCCTCCGGGGTCGTGCCGAGCATCCGCGCGGTCACGGTGAGCACGCGGGCCGCGTTCACGGTCGCGACCAGCGGCAGGAACCGCCCGGTGGCGTCGGCGAAGCCGGCGACCGCACCGGTGGCGTCGGCGGAGGGCTTGGAGGTTACCGCGTAGGCGGTGCCCGAGGTGCCGATCGACACCACCACGTCGTCCTGCGCCAGGCCGAGGCCGAGCGCCGCGCCCATGTTGTCTCCGGTGCCGGCGGACAGCGTCGCGCCCCACGATGTCTGGCCGACAATCTCGGCTGGGTCGGCGACGCGGGGCAGCGCGACGGGACCGCCGAGCGCGGTTCGCGCGTACCTGGGCAGCCAGCTGCCCGACGCGGGGGAGAAGTAGCCGGTCCCGGACGCGTCGCCGCGGTCGGTGGCGGGCTCGGCCTTGCCGTGTCCGCCAGCCAGCCGCCAAGTCAGCCAGTCGTGCGGCAGCAGCACCCGCCGCACCCGGCGGGCGTGCTCCGGCTCGCGTTCGGCCAGCCAGCGCAGCTTGGTGACGGTGAACGACATGGTGGGCACGCTCCCGGTGCGCGCCGCCCACTCCGCGGGGCCGCCAAGCTCGGCGACTAGCTCCCGCGCCTGCGGCGCCGACTTGACGTCGTTCCACAACATCGCCGGGCGGATCACCTCATCCGCCTCGTCGAGCACGATCATCCCGTGCTGCTGTGCCGCGACGCCGACCGCGTCCGCGCGATCGAGCAGGTCCCGTCCGGCGGTCTCGAGCGCTTGCCACCAGTACTTCGGGTGGCACTCGGTACCGTCCGGATGTGGCGCCGACGCTTCCGCGACAACCGTGCCGTCTTCCGCGCGGCAGAGCAGGATCTTCGTGGACTGAGTGGACGAATCTATCCCGGCGACCAAGGGCACAGACGCGACATTAGCGGATGTCAGGCAGCCTGAGTAGGTCGGCTACTGTCCTACCTGCCACCACACCGCACACCGCGAGGAGCAACGATGTCGCTGCAGCAATTCGCCCCCGGGCCGCGCTTCGAGGAGTACAGCGAAAGGTTCAAGGACTTCTACCGGATGTCGCGCCGCGAGGACGGCGTGCTGCTCGTCGAGGCGCACACCAACGGCGGGCCCGTCCAGCTGAGCGTGGAGAACCACCGCTCGCTCGGCCAGATGCTGAAGACGGTCGGCGCGGACCCGGAGAACGAGATCCTCATCCTTACCGGCTCAGGCGACGAGTTCATGATGGGTTCCGACCCCGAGGGTTTCGCCCTCGAGGAGGCCGACATGGAGTACTGGGCCTACGAGTACGCGTACAAGGACGGCCGGATCAACGTCAGCGCCCTGGTCAACGACCTGGAGATTCCGACCATCGGATTGATGAACGGGCCAGGGTTCCACTCGGAGATCGTGCTGATGTGCGACATCACGCTCGCCGCGGCGGACGCGACCATCTTCGACTTGCACTACGACATCGGCTCGGTGCCCGCCGACGGGATCCACAACGCGTTCCAGGAACTGCTCGGAGTCAAGCGCGCCGCCTACGCGCTGCTGACCGGCGAGGCGATCAGCGCCGAGCAGGCCCTGGAGTGGGGGATGGTCAACGAAGTGGTGCCCCGCGACCAGCTCATCGCTCGCGCCTACCAGATCGCCGATCACATCATGACCCAGCCGCGTACGACTCGGCGGCTAACGACGCAGATCGTCAGGCGGCCGTGGAAGCAGCGGATCGTGAGCGATCTGGACGGAGGGTTCGGCATCCAGATGTTTGGCCACATCGCCAAGAAGAGGGCGGTGCACGGCGAGGGCCACATCCGCTCCACGGTCGATTACGTCCGCGAGGGCCGCAAGAACAACTTCGACTAAGACGCACGCTCGCTGAGCCAGCGGGCGATGGCGGTGTGGTCAGCGTCGGGTGGCAGGTCGCCCGCGGCGGCCTCCCACGCCGCGACGGCCGCCTCGCTTACGGGGGCTGGGGTCTGCGTGGCGTGCTCGATGCTCAGCGCCAGCCTTATGTCCTTCACCATCAGCCGGATGCTGAACCCGGCGTCGTAGCGCTCGGTGAGCACGTAGTTCGGCCACTTGTTCTCGGTGGAGCCGCTGCGCCCGCTCGACCCGTTGATGATCTCGAGCATGACCGCCGGGTCGAGCCCGAACCGGCGCCCCGCGATCAGCGCCTCGGAGCTGACGATCAAATGTGCCGCGGACATCAGGTTGTTCAGCGCCTTGACGGCGTGGCCCGCGCCGACGTCGCCGGCGTGCACCACGCGGCCGCCGATCGCCGCGAGCGCCGGGCGCGCGGCGGCGAACGCCTGCTCCGGGCCGCCGACCATGATCGTGAGGGAACCCGCCACCGCGCCCGCGACCCCGCCGGACACTGGGGCGTCGATCAGCGTCACGCCGCGTTCGGCGGCCCTGGCGGCGAGGACACGGGTGCGCGCCGGGTCCGATGAGCTCATGTCGATGATCATGGTGTCCGGTGCCAGGCTGGCGAGCAGCCCGCCGGCGAGGAGCACCTGCTCCACCACGTCCGAGTCCGGCAGGCTCAAGAAGACCGCGGCCGTGTCATCGCCCACCGCGGTAAGCGCGGGCGCCGCGGCAATGCCATCGGTGCCGGCAAGGGATCGCATCACCGCGGGCGAAGCGTCGAATCCGATCACCTGATATCCGGCGGCCGCTAGCCGTCTGGCCATCGGCATCCCCATGTTGCCGAGCCCGACGAACCCGACGCTGATCGTGTGGTCCGCCATCTCTCAGCCCCCCGTGCCGCGGTCGGCTGGAGCGGGATCGGGGGAATCTGGAGCGGGATCGGGGGAATCTGGAGCGGGATCAGGGGAGTAGAGCCTGATGCCGCCCGCCAGGTCCCCGATCGCGTCCACCACCCGGTTGCTGATCTGGTCGGCGTAGCCGAGGTTGCAGGCCGCGCCGAACGAGGCGAGCGGGCCGGCCGCGTTCAGGCACGGCACCCCGAGCTCCCTGACGTGATCGATGTACAGCACGACATCTTTGGTCATGAGCGCGCTGGTGAGGCCGCCCTCCAGGTAGTCGCCGTTGATGATGTGGGGGAAGCGGTTCGTGGTCGCGTAGTTGACCCCGCTGCTTGTGTTGATCACGTCGAGGACCGCGGCGAGATCGAGTCCGGCTTTGCGGGCGGCCACCATCACTTCGGCGGTGGCCGCCAGGGTGACCGCGTTGAGGAAATTGTTCAGCAGCTTGGTGCTGTGCCCGGCGCCGCTGCCGCCCATCAGCACCACCTTGGCGGCGATCGGCTCGAACACCCACCGTACGGCCGTCAGCGCGGCGGCCGATCCACCGACCATGATCGTCAGCGTGCCCTTCTCCGCCGCGGCCGCCCCGCCGGAGATGCCGGCGTCCAGGTACTCCACCCCGCGTTCGCCCAGGGCGGCGTGGATGCTCCGGGTGGAGGCGGGCGCGGCGGTGCTGAGGTCGATGATCACCTGACCCCGGCTCGCCGCCGCCAGCAACCCGCCTGAGCCGAACACCACGCTTTCCACCACCTTGCTGTCTGGCAGCGACAGCAGCACGCACTCGCTTCCGGCGCAGGCGGCGGCGGGCGAGCCGACGGGGACCGCGCCGGCCGCGGCGGCCTGGCCGTCTCGCACGTCGTACCCGGCGACTGTGATGCCCGCCCCGGTCAGCCGGCGGGTCATCCGCCCGCCCATGTTGCCAAGACCGACGAAGCCGACCTGTCGTCCGCTCACGCGCGCCCCTCTCCCCTCTCCCTCTCCCGCCCCAGGTACGTCCTCCGGTCAATCGACGCGAAATCCCAGGCGCCGGCCCCGCCGGAGGGACGCACCGTGCTCATGATGGCCGCGCCGCCGTCCACAGAAACCACCTCTCCGGTCATGTAGGCCGACTCCTCGCTGAGCAGGAAGACGACCACCGACGCGATCTCCTCGGGGGTCCCGGCCCGGCGCAGCGGGCCGGTGGCCGCGCGCCGTCGCATGTCGTCCCGGCCGCCGGGTACGGATCCGCCGGACGGGAACAGGTTGGTCAGGACGATGCCCGGCGCGACCGCGTTCACCCGGATACCGAGCGGCCCGCCGTACATGGCCGCGCCGCGCAGCAGGCCGAGGACGGCGTGCTTGGAGGTCTGGTACGCGATCAGGTCGGCGCTGCCCCGCAGGCTGGCGATCGAGGCGGTGAGCACCACCGCGCCGGTGCTGTGCTGCGCCTGGTACCGGCGGAAGGCGCCGCGCAGCCCGAGGAACATGCCGCGGACGTTGACCGCCATGACGCGGTCGAACTCCGCGACGTCCAGGTCGGGAAAGCCCGCCGGTGACCCGGGGATCCCGGCGTTGAGGTGGTGCAGGTCGACCCGCCCGAACCGGCGCGCGGCGGCGTCGAGGTACTCCGCCACGCCGTCTTCGGTGGCGACGTCGGCCGCGACCCAGGCGCTCTCGCCGGTCAGCTCGCCGGCCACCCGGCGCGCCCCGTCACCGTCGAGGTCGACGACCACCACCCGGCAGCCTTCCGCGGACAGCCGACGGGCCGCCGCCGAGCCAAGCCCGCCCGCCCCGCCGGTGACGACCGCGACTTTGCCTGCAAGGCCGCCGAACACGCTCGCGCCCTCCTCACTTGACGGAGTGGATCCGCTCCCGTCCGACCGCCTCGTAGAACTCTTCTGAGACCGCCACGTGCTGCCGCGCGGCGAGCGCGTTACGCAGGTGCCGCTGCATCGGGTGGGACAGCGAGAGCACCCGGCCGCCGCCGTACCTGAACAAGTCGGTCACCACCTCGGCGCACGTCTCGACCGCGAACACCGAGGCCGCGGCCACGTCGGCAAGCTGCGCCAGGGACACCGCGTTCCCCGCGAGCGTCGCCTCCCAGGTGGTCTCGATCGCGTCACGGTGCACCAGCCTGGCCGCCCGGACCTTGATCTCGGCGCGGCCGAGTTCCTTATGGAACACGGCGCGCTCGGCGAGTGTCGCGCCGCCGGGAAACCGGGCGGTGCCGCTGGCGAGCTCGGTCATGTCGTCGAGCGCCCGCCGGGCCAGGCCCACGCACAGCGGCGGCACCTCATTCGACACGAACAAGATGCCGTCCTGACGCCACAGGGCGCCGCCGCGCGCGGCCGGGGCGGCCCGCTCGTAGGTCATCTCTTCTGGGACGAAGACCTCGTCCATGCTGAAGTCCATGCTGCCGGTGCCGACCAGGCCCGCCACGTGCCAGTTGTCGATGACCTCGGTCTCGTCCTTGGGCGCGATGAAGACCAGCATGCGCCCGTCTTCTCCGGTCACCCGGAACCCGGCGATCACCCAGCTGGCGTGCATGATGCCGCTGGCGAAGCCCCATCGGCCGCTGACCACGTAGCCGCCTTCGACCGGCCGTCCGGTGCCCCGCGGCTGCGGCTGGCCGGCGATGAGCGGCGGCGGGCGGTCCGGTGCGAACACCCGCCGCACCCCGGCTTCCGGGAGCCAGCCGCCGGCCATCCCCGCGCAGCCGGCCCCGATCATGGCCGCCCAGGCCGTCGACACGTCCGTGTACGACATCTCCTCGATGACGTCGCAGAACTCCAGCGGCGACAGCGGTGTCCCGCCCAGTTCCTCCGGTGTCTTCACCCAGAACACGCCGAGGTCGCGCAGCGTCTCAACGGTTTGCGCCGGTAGTGTCCGCAGCTTTTCCGCCTGGTCGCCGGCGGCCTCGAATTCCTGGCGGTGTGCCCGGATGCCGGCGAGCAGCTTTTCCCTGACGTCACCACCGCCCGCCAGGCTGCCATCGCTCATCCGAATCCTCCCAGGCAGGCGGGCGATGCCGATCATGCTACGCGAGGCGCGCGGGTTATGAACTGTGCGTTTTACCCAAACAAATCGCCTGACATTAGGTGTCAGCAATCGCGCGCTAGCGTCAAGGCCCATGGGAACCCGCGATCAGATGACGACGCTAGCCTTCTACACCGAGCCCGCGACCATGACGTCGGCGGGCCGGTACGCCCCTTTCCTCGACGGCCTGCCGCACGACATCCCCGCACTGGCCCAAGTCGTGCAGGGTCTGGTGATCCATGAGCACATGGCGCACGGATACGGGGTGACTCTGTCCGAGGAAGACAGGGCCAGCGTCCACATCCGGCCGGCCGGGCAACTGCTGGCCCAGATCCTGGAGCGGGACAGCCGGCCGCTCGAGGTCGCGCGAGAGCCAGAGGACAGGCTGGCAGGCAACTGCCGGCACTTCACGGTCCTGATGACCGCCATGCTCCGTGCCCACGGCACGGCCGCGCGGGCGCGCTGCGGTTTCGGCGGCTACTTCGGCACGGACATGTTCGAAGATCACTGGGTGTGCGAGTACTGGCACACCGGACAAGAGCGCTGGATTCTCGTCGACGCGCAGGTCGACGACAAGCAGCGCGGCTGGTTCGGGATCGACTTCGACACAAGCGACGTGCCCAGGGACCGTTTCGTGGTGGCGGGGCAGGCCTGGGCGAGCTACCGGTCCGGCGAGGCCGATCCGGCCAGGTTCGGGCTCAGCCTGATCAACGAGGCGGGCGACTGGTGGATAGCCGCCAACCTGATGCGCGACGCAGCGGCATTGCGCAACATCGAACTGCTGCCGTGGGACTGCTGGGGTGCGATGCCAGTACCCGACCGTCCGATCAGCGCCGGCGTGGCCGCCCTCTTCGACCGCCTGGCCGCCGTCACCCAGGCACCCGATGCCGCCTTCGCCGAACTGCGGCGGCTCTGCGACGACGACCGCCTCCGCGTCCCGCCAATGGTCCGCAACGCCGCCCGCAACCGCGAAGAGACCCTCTGAACACGAACGGTGAAGCAACCGTTCGTTCCGGATAAAGGATCTTGAATTTCTTGTAGACCTGAGCGCGGACTTAGCGATAGTGATGAGTCATGCTGAGACGGATCGCGTTCGCTGGTGCCGTTGTCGCCACTGCCGTGGCGCTTATGGCTGGCACAGCCGAAGCGGTACCTGGATCGAATTACTATTCGCCCGCCCAGGCCGGGTACGCCGCCACCACCGGCAACGTGAGCTACGTGGGCGCGCACATCACGCTGCCGAACGCGTCGGCGTTCGCCCGCGAGCTGGGCACGCTGGAGTTCGGGGTAGAGCTGTGGAACAACTCGACCGTGGTCGATCTCGGCGTCGTCGCGTGCACGGATAACACGTGCAAGCCCGGCGGCAAGCCGGAGGGCCGGTACTACTGGCCGGTGTTCCGCGTATACAGCAAGAAGACCGGCACGCTGATCTGCTCCGCCGCGCTCCGCAACTGCCCCGATTCCTGGCCGACTCACTGGGCCCACACCGCGTTCCGCCCGGGGACGAGTCTGGACATCACGCTCAGCTATATAAGCCAGGATGCCCTGCTCGACGCGAGCATTGCCTTTAACACGACGGCTATCGATTACGACACGTTCGCTCTGGGCTCCGTGGCGTTCAGCCAGGCCAGGATCGCGGCGGAGTTCGGCTCCACGCCGTTCGCCCCGGCGCCGTTCAACGCTCCGGCCAGGGCGATCAAACTGGGGACGTTCTTCGAGCCGCCGGGGCCGCCGTACGAAGCCGAGCTCGCCGTTTACAATGGGCACTCGAGCTGCCTCGGCGGGTCATGGTTCACCCGGCACACCCTGCTGCTGACGAAGAGCGGCACCGGCACCCATGTCCGCTCCCGCCCAGGCGGCCTTTCAGGAGCAGGCGGCTGCGACTTCAGCGTCTTCCTTGAGCCCGCCTAGGCGAGCGGGCGCAGCACCGGCATCACCTCGGTCGCGAACAGTTCCGCGCTGCGCAAGATCTGCTCGTGCGTGGTCGGGCCGATCGCGAACAGCGCGATGAGCTGCCCGTAACCGCCAAGGTCGTCGTACATCTCGCGCAGCCGGCGCGCCACGGTATCGGGGCCGCCGACGACCGCGTACCCATGTTCAAGCAGTTCTTCGTAGCCGAGCTGCGAGAACGGCTTCATCCCCGCGGACAGCACGCCGCGGAGCGACCCGGCCGACATATAGCCGGGGGGAGAGGCGAGCTCGCCAGGGATCTTCAGCCCCTTGCGGAACAGCCACTCGACGGCCGGGCGCGCGTCGCGATGCGCGCGCGAGTCGGACTCGCCGACGTAGACGGGGATGGACAGCGCGATCTTCTCCGGGTCGGGCACATAGCCGAGCTCCGCGGCGGCGCGGCGGTAGCCGTCGAACCACATCCGCACCACCCGGGTCGGCGCGTACACGGACATGTACGTGTACCGGTGCGAGGCGCAGAACCGCATCGTCTCTGTGCTGCCCGCGCCCGGTATGTAGATCGGCGGGTGCGGCTGCTGGAGCGGCCGCGGCCACAGGTTCACGTACCGGTACTCGTAGTTGGGGCTGACCCACTGGAACATCTCTTCCGCGGTCCACGCCTTGATAATCAGGTCGTGCGCCTCGTTGAAGCGGGCGCGGGAGCGCGTCGGGCTGATGCTGTGGCCGAAGTACTCCCAGCCGATCCCGCGGACGAACCCGGAGTCCACCCGCCCGTCGGACATCAGGTCGAGCATCGCGATCTCTTCGGCCACGCGCAGCGGGTTGCCGCGGATGCCGATCGCGTTGCCGAGCACCATGATCCGGGCCTTCTCGGTCCGCCGGGCCAGCGCCGCGGCCATGATGTTGGGCGACGGCATCAGGCCGTAGGCGCTCTGGTGGTGCTCGTTGACCGCGATCCCGTCGAAGCCGAGATGGTCCGCGTACTCGAGTTCGTCCAGGTAGCGCTTGTACAGCTGGACGCCGAGCTTCGGGTCGAAGAGCTTGTTGGGGAACGTCAGCGACGACGATGTGTAATTCTCCTCGAAGTCGTCGGGCAGGTACGGGTAGGGCATCAGGTGAAAGAAGCTGAACCTCACCGGCTAACTCCGTTCGGCAGGCCGCTCGTGGCGAGTGCGTTGTCGGCCAGGCTGTGTTCGGCCAGGAAGGCGGCCGTGATGTTCGCGAACTGGGCGGGACACTCGAAGTACATGGCATGCCCGCAGTCGGCGACCTCGGTGAACCGGGCCGAAGGGATCAGCGACGCGTACCGCCTGGCGTGCGCGATGGGGATGAGCCGGTCGTCGGATGGCGCCACGACCAGCGTCGGCGCCTTGATCCTGTGTAGCCGGCGCTCGAGCTTGGGGTTGCACAGGTACGGCGACCAGCAGAACCGGGCGAGCGCGCTCGCGTCGCGGTAGGCGGCGAGTATCGCGTCGAAGTCGGGCGGAGCGCCCTGCGCCGGAGGCGGGGGAGGCGGCGGCGGGTTGTGGAACAACGTGGTTACGAGCTGGCCCGGCGTCATGGCGAACAGGTCAGGGACGGGATGATCGGGCAGCCGCAGCCCGGCGGCGCTCAGCAGCACCAGCGACCCGATCCGGTCCGGCGCCGCGACGGCGAGTTCGGCCGCGATCCAGCCGCCGAACGACCCGCCGACGACGTGCGGTCGCCGCAGTCCGAGCGCGTCCATGACGTCCAGGTAGTGGTACACGAGGTCGTCGATCGCCTCGACGTCGGGGAAGTCGTCGGTCTTCCCGAACCCCGGATGATCGGGCGCCACCACGGCGAACCCCGCGTCCGCGAGCAGCCCGTGGAACTCGTTCCATTCCCCGGCACCGCCCGCGGCGTGCAGGAACAGCACTGGCTCACCCGCACCGCCGCGGAACAAGTGCACCCGTCCGCCGGCAAGCTCAAGGGTTTCCTCGTGCGGAGCGTCGTCTGGCACCACGGGCCTCCTAGGCCTCCTAGCCGGTATGCCGCCTACCTGTCTGCGCGCGTATGTGTGCAGAATTCCGGTACGCACCCGGGCGCGTCAAGGCCGCGCGGAGATCGCTGTGGACGGCAACTACCGGCCAGAAACGGCTTTGGGGCGAGGGAACCGTCCCTGCACCCGCAGCCTGCCGGCGACCTCGTAGAACTGCTCGCTGACCCCGATGTGCTGCCGGGCGCCAAGCGCGTTGCGCAACTGCCGCTGCATGAGCCCGGACAGCGCGAGCACCCGGCCGCCGCCGTACCTGAACAGGTCGCTGATGACCTCGGCGCATGTCTCTACGGCGAAGATCGAGGCCGCGGTCACCGCGGCGTGCACGCCCTCGGATGCCCCGCCGCCCGCGAGCGCCTCCTCCCAGGCTGCCAGCACGGCGTCGCGATGCACCAGGCGGGCCGCCTTGACCTTGGTCGCGGCCCGGCCAAGCTCCTGGTGGAAGACGGCGCGCTCACTGACCGCGGGGCCGCCGGGAAACCGCGCGGTGCGGCCTGCTGTTTCCGTCATCTCGTCAACCGCCCGGCGGGCCATGCCGACGCACAGCGGCGGCACCTCGTTGGACAAGAACACGTGTTCTTCCTGGCGGAACAGCGCCCCCCCGCGCACCGCGCCGCCGGCTCTGTCGAAGGTGAGCTCCGCCGGGACGAACACCTCGTCCATCAGGAAATCCGGGCTCCCGGTGCCTTGCAGGCCCGCCACCCGCCAGTTGTCGACGACCTGGATGTCCCGCACGGGAACCACGCTCACCATCGCCCGGCCGTCCGTCCCCGGCACCTGGAAGCCCGCGATCAGCCAGTCGGCGTGCGCGATGCCGCTGGCGAAGCCCCACCGCCCGCTGACCACGTAACCGCCGGCCACAGGCCGTCCGCGGCCGGCTGCCCGTGGCACACCCACGACGAGCGGCCGCGGGCCGCCGGGCACGAACACGCGGCGCACTCCGGCGTCGGGAAGCCAGCCCGCGGCGGTCCCTGTGCCACCGTTCCCGACCATCGCCAGCCACGCCGTCGAGGAGTCCGCGTACCCGAGTTCCTCCATCACGTCGCAGAATTCAAGCGGCGTCAGCGGTGTCCCGCCGAGCTCACCCGGGGTCTTCAGCCAGAACAGGCCCATCCGGCGCAGCGTCTGGGCGGCCTCCCGCGGCAGCGCGCGGATCTGTTCTGAGCGTTCCCCGGCGTTCTCGAACTCCATGCGATGCGCTCGGATGCCGTCGATGAGTTCCGTCCGCAGCGCGCTGTCGCCCGCGTCGTCCCGGGCGCTCGCGTCGTTCGGGGCGCCGGCGTCCACCCCCGGCCTGTCCTCGCTCACGACTGTCACTTATCACGCTTCGGGCCCCGCGCGCCATCGCGCCCGGCGCGCAGCGCTCAGGTCCCGCACCGCTTCCCCTCCTACTTATCCGGAACGGACTGTGCCGCCTCTCCACCGCCGCGATCGGCCCCGCGGTCGCGCGGCGCGCCGAGTGCCGCCCGACCGCGGGCGGAATGTGCCGCCAGTGCAGCGCCAGGCCACAGGCGGTAAGGGTGCCCAGGCCGCCGCCCACGGCGATGACCGTCGCGGGCGGGAACACCTGGGCGGCGGCGCCGGCCAGCATGAGCGCCGTGCCCTGGCTGGCGACGGTCCCGGTACTGGCCAGGCCGAATGCCTGCGCGCGGCGGCTGGCTGGCACCCAGTCGACGAACGCGGTGTTCGCGGTGATCTGGTAGATCGCGAAGGTGCCCGACAGCGCGAAGATCGCCATCGAGATGGCCAGGCCCGGCCGGAAGAGGGTCAGCGGCAGCACGGCGCACGTGCACACCGCCATCGGCCCCATCCAACGCAGCCGGGTCAGCGGACCGACGGTCCTGGTGAAGACCGGCGCGACCAGCACGGCGCCGGCCTGCCCGGAGGCGATGACCAGCCCGGCGGCGGCCGGGCCGCCGCCCAGCCGCGCGGCGTACGGGGCGGCGACGCCCTCGGGGATGGAGTACAGCGCGATCAGCCAGCCGAGCATCATCAGCGTGCGGATCGCCCTGTTGCCGAGGATGAGCCTGGCGCCTTCGCCGAGCCCTTCCAGGGTGGCCGGCCGGCCACCACCGGGCCCGGCGGCGGCCGGCCGGGCCCGGGTCCCGAACCTGACCAGCACGGCGGACGCCACGAACGTGGCGGCGTCGACGCCGAGCGCGGGCCGGGCTCCGATGAAGGCGATCGTGATCCCGGCGACGGCCGCTCCCGCCACGAGTGCCACCCGGAAGCTGGTCTGCATGACCGCCGCCGCCAGCGCGTACCGTTCGCCCTCGAATAGGTCGGGCAGGATCGCGGACCTGGCCGCCTCGAACGGCGCCTGCGCCATCGTCGTCGCGTACAGCAAGGCCACCAGGCCGGGCACCGGCATCCCCGGCAGCAGCATCACCGTGACAAGGACCGCCCGGATCAGGTCGCAGGCGACCATCACCTCCCTGCGCGGCAGTCGGTCGCCCAGGCCGGACAGCATCGGCCCGCCGATGACCCAGGGAATGTATCCCGCCCCCAAGGCGAGGGCCGACAGCAGGGGCGACCGGGTCCGGTCGTAAACCAGCAGGGTCAGCGCGATGAGCGCTAGCCTGTCCCCGGCCTCCGACAGGGTCTGTGAGGCCCACAACGCGCGGAACTCACCGACTCCGAACACATCGCGAAACACTGCCCGTCGCGCCAGGACGCTGCTCACGGCCACCCCTCCGTCGTGCCGCTCACGTGCGCCGCCACGCAAACGATCTGAAACTGCGTAATGGCCGCCATATTGGCAGGAATCACATCCCCGCTTGGGAGCAATGATTCGATATCGGTCACCTGACGGATGTTTCGCTCTGCAACTTGCATCAAAATTTGCAACGCAATCGCCGTAGCGGTTGGGTGTCCATCGCCAGGGACCCTCGATTGCGCAAGTGGTGTCGGTGTAGCGACATCACTTGCGCAATCGGCTCCGCGAGCGGCCCTGCTCAGCCAACAGGCACGCTCGCCCCGCGCACGGCCACACTCCCCGCACCCACCCCCGCCGCGCGCCCCCGCCGCCCACCCCCGCCGCGCGGCCCCGCCGCCCAGCCCTGCCGCGCGGCCCGGCCGCCCACCCCCGCCACGCGCCCCCGCCGCCCACCCCTGCCGCGCGGCCCG
>DATMKQ010000036.1:0-3636 GCA_035571275.1 Trebonia sp. | reverse complement strand
GCCCCGCCCCCCGCAGCCGACGCCGTCAGCGTCGGCTCAACGCGAAACCTTTTTCTCTTTGGGCGCGCTAGCCATGTTTTTCAGTCCGTTTCGCCGTGTTTGTCCATGCCGAACGCGCCCTAAGACGATCAGCCCGCTCTCGGGCGCGGCCCCGGGCGCGGCCCCGGCGCGGCCCCGGGCGCGGCCCCGGGCGCGGCCCGGACGGACCGCGACGGTCAGACGCGCGCGCGCGCGAACGCCTGCCGGATGCGGGCCACGACGCGCGCTGGGTCGCTGAACAGTTCAGCCCACGTGAAATGCACGACCTCGTAGCCAGCCTCCCGAAGCAACCGGTCTCGCTTGAGTTCCGCAATCGCCTCCGCGCGTCCGTGGTACTTGAGCAACCCATCCGCCTCGGCGATCGTCATGCGTCGCGTCCAGCAGAAGTCGACCCGGCCGATGAACTCGCGGCCGCTGATGTTGACCTGGAGAGCCGGTCGAGGCAGAGCGTGCTGCTGGAAGATGACCCGGGCGCAGGATTCCAGAACGGACTCCGCCAGCGGGTTGGCGAAATCGATCGCGTTCCTCGCATGTTCTAGCCCGGGCCAGTGCCCGCAGAGCTCCAGCACCCGGCGGATCTCGGACTTGCTAGTCAGGCGCTGGTAGAGCGCCGAGTCAGCGGCCACGACGGCTTCCATGAACGGGCTCGTACGCGCCAGGTCCGCCGCCGTTCTAGCCGCCGTGGTGACGGGAACCGCGTGCCGCCACGTCACATGCTCCGCGGGCAACTCGGCCGCGTGCGTGCGGACGCCCCTTGACCCGTAGCGCCCGGTACGGCTCCCCGGCGGGACAGTGAGCGTCACGGTCCCGTCAGGAGGTTTGGTCAGCAAGGCGAGCCCATGGATCATGGCCGCGGAATGGTGGCTAGCGACCCCCTTGCGGGCTCGCGCGGCGGTTGCCGCGGCAACCTCGAGGGCGTGGTGTCGCCTGGGGTCGTTTTCGGTCGCGGCGACAATGGTCTTGGTCGCGTAGACGCCGCGGCGCATCCGCACGAGCTGTCCCGTACGGACCAGCGTGGTCAGCCGGGCTTCTGTTATCCCAGTGGCGCGCCACTGCAGCGCGGTCGCGATGTCGACCTTACCTAAAGTATTCATATCATCGCTTTTAGTCACAAGTCGATCATCGCGCCTGCACCGCCCGAATGCCAGCTTCCTGCCGAAGGTGCTGTACCTCTCGTAACCGCTCGCTTGCGAGCATCCGCTCGTAATCGGAGGACAGCACCGCGGCTGACGGCTCGCCATTATTTATCCGAACGGAGAGGGCCTGCTCTCGAGCCGCTACGTCCTCCGCGGCGCTGATGACGCGCTCGGCGTGTTCCGCGGGCAGGAAGACGACTCCGCTGCCGTCCGCGATCACCAGGTCCCCGGGGTGCACCGTGATCCCGGCGACGGGAATCGGGACGTCCCACGCCACCTCGCGCTGCCGACCGCGCGCGGTCAGCGGCGTGACGCCCCGGGCGTAGACGGGCAGTTCCAGCTCGATGGCCTCGTCCACGTCGCGGCAGGCGCCGTCCGCGATCACGCCGGCGGCGCCGCGCACGGTCGCGGCCAGCGACAACAGGCCGCCCCAGGCCGCCGCGTCCAGGCGGCCGTCCGCCGCGACCACGATCACGTCGCCTGGCCGCGCCGCGTCGATCGCCGCGGTGCCCGCATGCCGGACGGGGCCGGGCGCCGCGGGCGGTGCGGCAGCCTGATCACCGGCGGCACCGGGACCCTCGGCGCCGCCACCGCCCGCCACCGGGGCGAACTGGACGGTCTGCACCCGCCCCGTGATCTTGCGTCTGACCGTGACCGGGTGCAGCCCGCTCGCCACGCCGGACAGGCCCAGCTTGTCCATGGCGTCGGAGCACGCGCACGTGTCCAGCGCCTCCAGGCGGGTCAGCAGCGAGGGGGAGTCGCCCGCCTCCGTTCCGGATGCTCTGCTCGCCCGGGGGGACGACCCCCCAGCACCCCCCGCCTCGCTCATGCCCATGTCCGGCGGGCCAGCTTGACCACCATCTCGAGCTTGGCCCGCTGCACCTCGGGGGTGACCGGGTTCGCGACAGGGACAGAAGCGAACCCGCACTGGGTGCTGAGCGCCAGCTGATCCAGCGGCTTGTAGTGCGCCGCCTCGTCGATCCTCGCTGCCACCTCGTGCTCGTCGTCCAGCTTGTCGGACTTCGTGGTGAGCAGTCCCAGCACCACCACGGTGCCGTCGCGCACGTCGGCGAGCGGTGCGAACGTACCCGCGCGGTCCGAGTCGTACTCCAGCAGCAGCCGGCTGAACTCGAGTTTCGGGAACAGCCCCGCCGAGATCGCGCCGTAGCCGCCGGCCGAATGCCACGCGCCGCCCGGTCCGTTGCCGCGGCAGACGTGCAGCGCGCCGGTCACCCCGGACAGCCCGCGTAGCAGCGAGTTGTCAAGCTCGGCGTCGAACGCGAGCTCGGCGTCCAGGTCGCGGCCCTGCGCGGTCATCGCCGCGCGGGTGTCAGGGTCGCACAGCGAGCCGTAGTTCGGCGCGTCGAGCTGGATGTAGTCGCAGCCGAGAGACACCAACTGTTCCGCGACCTCCCTGAGGTAGTCGCGGATCTCGAGCAGGTACTCCTCGCACGATTCGTAGACGGCGCGGGAGTGCTGCTCCGACCAGTACCTGCGGTGATAGCTCGGCGCTGCCATCGTGAACTTGGTCCGGGCGCGCGCGTAACGGACGCAGAACGCGTACTCGGCGGTCATGTCGCCCGTCCGCCGCGCGGTGGCGATCCTGCTGACCACCGCCGGGTAGCCGGCGGGCCGCTGCCCCTGCTCGCTGTCGAGCGCGCCAGTGGCGCTCTGGGTGGCGCCGCGCCAGTTCAGCGCGCCGCGCCCGGTGGTGGCTGCGAAGGCGTCGACGAACCGCGGCGTCTGCGCCCACGCGGTGCGGCGCACCTCGCCGTCGGTGATGACGTCGAGGCCTATCTCCTCCTGCAGCTTGATCGCGTCGATCGCCGCGTCGTCAAGCACCGCCGCGTCAGCCGGGCCGGCCCTGCGGGCGGCGCGCACCACCGCGTCGCTGCGGAGCAGGCTGCCGACGGTCTCGGCCGTGGGAGCGTCGTTCCTCCCGGGGCGGCGCCCCCCGGGGAATCCCCCATCCCTTTTAGACACTTGTGCCTCCACGCGGTGCTCAGCGGCTCTTGGCGAGCGCGGGCACCACCCGCGCCGGGTTCTCGTTGAAGATCTTGATCTTGTCCTCCTCGCTGAGGAAGTCGAACGACCCGATGACCGGCACGAGGTCGTCGCTGGTGCGGCCGGTCTCCGGGCGCACGGCACGACCCGATCCTGGCGCCTCGGTGCCGAACAGCATCCGCGGCACGCCGCGTTGCCTGATCGCGGCCTCGAGGAAGATCAGGTCGTAGCCGCACGTGTCGTAGAAGAGATTGTCGCTCAGGTCTTTCTGCGCGATGTGGTGATCAGTCGGGATGAACCGGTCGAGCGCGCCGCCGCAGTGGCAGATGATCACCTTGAGCTCGGGGAACCGGTCGAAGACGTCGCCGTGTGAGAGGAATTGCCCGGCCAGGTACTGCTCGGTGAGGAAGCCGAGCTGGTAGTTGTGCGGCACGACGCGGTAGCGTGGGTCGAGGGA